>JALOSW010000258.1 GCA_025458245.1 Burkholderiales bacterium | reverse complement strand
GCAGGATTTGAACCCACGACCCCCTGGTTCGTAGCCAGGTACTCTATCCAACTGAGCTACGGGCGCGAAGGGGCGAGAGTATACCAAAGCCCCGGCCGCCGAGGAACCCTCGCGCCTCGCAACCGGGTCATGAGGCGGCCTCCGGCGAGCCGCGCCGCCATCCCGCCCGCCCTCGCCCGCCGGGCGTCGCGCGGCCTTTGATTCTCCGCAACGCCCGCGCGGTCCCGCGGCGTATATTTCCCCTGCCGGGCAATCCGGCGAGAACAAGAGCAAACGAAGGGGGAAAGCATGTCGGAAACGAGCGGCGGCGAGGTTCTCGCGCGCATGCTGAAGGCGGAAGGCGTCGAAAAGGTTTTCGGGATCATCGACGGCACGTACTTCGGCTTCTATTCCAGTCTCCACAACCTCGGCATCGAGATCGTCACGCCGCGGCACGAGACCTGCGCCGCGCACATGGCGGGCGCGTATGCGCGCGTCACGGGGCGGCTTGGGGTCTGCATGGCGAGCAACGGACCCGGCGTCGCCAACCTCTTGCCGGGACTCGTTGTCGAGCAGGCCGAGGGCAACCGCGTGCTCGCAATCACGAGCTGCCGCCGGCCGCAGATCATGTATCCGGATCGCGGCGGCTCGTACCAGTGCTTCGACCAGAGCGGCGTGATCGGCAGGTTCGCCAAATGGAGCCACGCAGTGCCCTCCTTCGACCGCGTGGCCGAGATGGGCCGCATGGCGTTGCGCGAGTCCTTCGAAGGACGCCCGGGCGTCGTCCACCTCGACGTGCCCGAGAACATCATGAACGGCAAGGTGAAGGCGGAGGTGCCGGTCTGGGCGCCGCATCAGTACCGTCGCATGTCGCCGGTGCCGCCGCTCGCCGAGCAGGTCGAGCGCGCCGCCGAGCTGCTCGCCGCCGCCGGCGCGCCGATGATCCACGCCGGCAGCGGCATCATCCACTCGGGCGCGTACGACGAGCTGCGGCGCGTGGCCGAGGCGCTGCACGCGCCGGTGACGACGAGCTGGGCGGCGCGCGGCGTGCTCGCGGAGACGTCCGAGCTCGCCGTGCCGATGATCTACGTGAAGCAGAACCACGAGGTGCGGAACGAAGCCGACGCCGTGTTGATCGTCGGCTCGCGCCTCGGCGAGACCGACTGGTGGGGCAAGCCGCCCTACTGGCGCCGCGCCTCGGAGCAAAAGACCATCCAGGTCGACATCGACGGGCACATCATCGGCGCGAACAAGCCGGTGGAGCTCGCCGTCGTGGCCGACGCGAAGCTCTTCCTGGCCGCGCTCGCGGAGAAGCTCGAAGCCCTGCGCGGTCGCATGAACCTCGACGAGCGCAAGCGCCGCATGGCGAAGTACCGCGACGCGATGAAGGCCGAGCGCGCGAAGCTCGACGAGAAGCTCGAAGACAGGTCCGTGCCGATGAACCCGGCGCACATCGCGCACGTGTGCCAGCAGCTCTTCCCCGACGATGCGATCCTCGTCGCGGACGGCGGCAACGCGCACCCCGACAAGCCCGTGTGCTGCATCATCGGCGACGGCGCGATGGGCTTCCATCCGCAGGAGGTCGAGACGGCCGTGCGCAACAGGATGCGCGTGGTCTATCTCGTCGTGTGCGACAAGCAGTGGGGCATGGTGAAGATGAACCAGCAGTTCACCCTGAAGCCCCTCAAGACGCTCATCTTCAAGTCGCTCGGCCCCGACGAGACCATCAAGGCGGATCTCGGCGAGATCGCCTTCGACAAGCTCGCGCAATCGATGGGCGCGCACGGCGAGCGCGTCTCCGACCCGGCGCAGTTGAAGCCCGCGATCGAGCGCTCGCTCGCCGCGGGCGGGCCGGCCGTGATCCACGTCGACGTCGATCCGGTGAAGCACATGTGGGCCCCGGGCCTGATGCACTTCAAGGACATGCATCTGGAGCCGAAAGGCAAATGAGCGAAATCGACGCCGTCAGGCTGAACTTCAACCCGGGATCGCTCGTCCTCCTCAACTTCATCCTCGCCTTCGTCCTGTTCGGCGTCGCGCTGGACATGAAGGTGACGGACTTCACGAGCATCAAGACCGCGCCGCGCGCGACGCTGATCGGGCTGCTCGGTCAGTTCCTGCTTCTGCCGGCGGTGGCTTACCTGCTCGGCATCCTGCTCAAGCCCGCCCCGAGCATCGCGCTCGGGATGATCCTCGTCTCGGCGTGTCCGGGCGGGAACATCTCGAACTTCCTCACCCACTTCGCGCGCGGCAACACGGCCCTCTCGATCACGATCAGCGCGTTCTCGACCATCGGCTCGCTCTTTTTCACGCCGTTCAACATCCAGTTCTGGGGCTCGCTCAACCCCGAGACGCGCCAGATCCTGCACCAGGTTTCGCTCTCGCCGTGGGAGGTGGTGATCGCAGTGGTGTTCCTCCTCGGGGTCCCTGCAGCGCTCGGCATGGGCGTCGCGCACAAGTGGCCGCGGTTCGCCGCGCGTGCGCACAAGCCGTTCAAGATCCTGTCGCTCGTCGTGTTCGGGCTCTTCATCGTCGGCGCGCTCGCGGCCAACTGGAACTACTTCATCCAGTACGTCGGCCGCGTCGTGCTGGTGGTGTTCCTGATGAACGGCCTCGGCCTCGTCGTCGGCTATTTCAGCGGCAGGCTCGCGGGTCTTCCCGAGCGCGACTGCCGGGCGACCTCGATCGAGGTCGGCATCCAGAACTCGGGCTTCGGGCTGGTGCTCGTGTTCAACTTCTTCGAGGGCATCGGCGGCATGGCGATCGTGGCCGCCTGGTGGGGGATCTGGCACATCGTCTCGGGCCTCATCCTCGCCTCCTGGTGGCGGCGCCGTCCGCCGCCCGGAGCGCCGGTCGCGGCATGAGTTCGCCGCGCGTCCTCGTCACCGGCGCGGCCGGCTATCTCGGCAGCCAGCTCGTTGCCGGTCTCGCGAGGGCAACCGACCCCGCGCGCAAGCCCGCGGTGGTCGTCGCCACCGACGTCCGCGAAGTACCGGCGGCGAAGCGCGTGCCGGGCGTGGAGTACCGAGCCTGCGACATCCGCTCGCCGGAGATCGCGAGCGCCATGGTCGAGTTCGCGATCGACACGGTCGTGCACCTCGCCGCGATCGTGACGCCTGGCAAGAAATCCAACCGCGAGTTCGAGTATTCGGTCGACGTTCTCGGCACCCGGAACGTGCTCGAAGCGTGCGTCGCGGCCGACGTCGAGAGAATCGTCGTGACGTCGAGCGGCGCGGCCTACGGGTACTACGCCGACAACCCGGCCTGGATCACCGAGGACCAGCCGGTGCGCGGCAACCCCGAGTTCGCCTACTCGGACCACAAGCGTCTCGTCGAGGAGATGCTTGCGGAGTACCGCGCCGCGCATCCGCGGTTGAAGCAGGTGGTCCTGCGCGTCGGCACCATTCTCGGCGAGACGACGTCGAACCAGATCACGGCGCTCTTCGAGCGGCCGCGCCTGCTCGTCGTGAAGGGTTCGCCGAGCCCGTTCGTCTTCATCTGGGATCAGGACGTCGTGGGCGCCATCGAGCACGCGATCTTTTCGGGCAGGTCCGGGATCTTCAACGTCGCGGGCGACGGGGCGCTCACCGTTCCGGAGATCGCCGAGCGGCTCGGCAAGCGCTGCCTCGTGCTGCCCGCGTGGCTGCTGCAGGCGGCGCTCTTCGTGCTCAAGGGACTCGGCCTCTCGCAGTACGGCAAGGGACTCGGCCTCTCGCAGTACGGCCCGGAGCAGGTGAACTTCCTGCGCTACCGGCCGGTGCTCGACAACCGGCGCCTCAAGGAAGAGTTCGGCTACATGCCGCGCAAGACCTCGTCGGAGGCGTTCGAGGTGTGGCGCGCAGCGGCCGCGATGCGGGGAACACGGCCATGAACGATCGAACGGAAAACCGCAAGGTCTACGTTGTCACCGGGTCGGCGAGCGGCGTCGGCGAGGCGACCGCGATGCACCTCGCGCGGCGCGGCGCGCGCGTGGTCGTCAATTGCAGCAAGAGCGTCGGCGAGGCCGAGCGCGTCGCGGCGGCGTGCGCGAATGCCGGCGGCGAGGCAATCGTCGTGCAGGCGGACGTCGCCAACGACGCCGACTGCCAGCGTCTCGCTCGCGCGGCGCTCGCCAAGTGGGGGCGCATCGACGGGCTCGTGAACAACGCGGGCACGACGAAGTTCGCGCCGATGCACGATCTCGCCGCGGTCACGGCGGAGGACTTCCACGCGATCTACGCCGTCAACACCATCGGCGCCTACCAGATGGTG
>JALOSW010000129.1 GCA_025458245.1 Burkholderiales bacterium | reverse complement strand
CTGGTACGTCGTCGACGCCTCCGACAAGGTGCTCGGCCGACTCGCGACCGAAGTCGCGCGCCGGTTGCGCGGCAAGCACAAGCCCGAGTTCACGCCGCACGTCGACACCGGCGACTACATCGTCGTCGTCAATGCCGGCAAGGTCCGCGTCACGGGCACCAAGGCGCAGGACAAGAAGTACTACCGCCACAGCGGCTTCCCCGGCGGCATCTACGAGACCTCGTTCGAGAAGCTGCAGGCGAAGCACCCGACGCGTGCCATCGAAAAGGCGGTGAAGGGCATGCTGCCCAAGGGCCCGCTCGGCTACGCGATGATCAAGAAGCTGAAGGTCTACGCCGGAGCGGAGCATCCGCATGCCGCGCAGCAGCCGAAGACCCTGGAGGTGAAGGCATGATCGGCGATTACTACTACGGCACCGGCCGCCGCAAGAGCGCGGTCGCGCGCGTTTTCATCAAGCCCGGCAAGGGCAAGTTCGTCGTGAACGACAAGCCGGTCGACGAGTTCTTCGGCCGCGAGACCGGCCGCATGGTGGTCCGCCAGCCGCTCGCGCTCACCAATCACCTCGGGACGTTCGACATCAAGGTCAACGTCGACGGCGGCGGCGAGTCCGGGCAGGCCGGCGCGGTGCGCCACGGCATCACCCGCGCCCTCATCGAGTACGATCCCACGCTCAAGCCCGCGCTCTCGAAGGCGGGTCTCGTGACGCGCGACGCGCGCGAGGTCGAGCGCAAGAAAATCGGCTTGCACAAGGCCCGCAAGGCGCCGCAGTTCTCGAAGCGCTGACGCGCTTTCCGCGCGCCCGGAAAAAGCCGCCTCCGGGCGGCTTTTTCGTCTGCGGGATCGCGCTGTCGGGGCCAGCCGACGCGCTGCCGCAATGCGCATCCCCGGGGCGAAAATCGGGCGGTGCAGCCGGATCCGAGCTGAGGTGAACGATGAAACGCATCAAGGTCGGGGTAGTCGGGGGCACGGGGTACACGGGCGTCGAGTTGCTGCGCCTGCTCGCGCGGCACCCGGGCGTCGAGGTCGTTGCGATCACGTCCCGCAAGGACGCAGGCACCGCCGTCGCCGACATGTTCCCGAGCCTGCGCGGCCACGTGGCGCTCGCGTTCTCCGAGCCGACGCAGGCCGACCTCACGCAGTGCGATCTCGTCTTCTTCGCGACGCCGCACGGCGTGGCGATGGCCGACGCGCAGCGCCTCGTCGACGAGGGCACGCGGCTCGTCGACCTCGCGGCGGATTTCCGCCTGCGCGACCTGGTGGAGTGGAAGAAGTGGTACAAGCTCGACCACGCCGCTCCGCACCTCAACGACGAGGCGGTGTACGGCCTGCCGGAGCTCTATCGCGACCGCATCCGCAAGGCGCGCATCGTGGCCAATCCGGGTTGTTACGCCACGTCGGTGCAACTGGGCTTGCTGCCGCTCGTCTCGGCGGGCGTCGTGGATCGTGAGCACCTGGTCGCGGACGCGAAGTCCGGCGTGAGCGGCGCAGGACGCAAGGCCGAAATCGGGATCCTCTTCTCGGAAGCGGCCGACAATTTCAAGGCCTACAACGTCGGCGCGCATCGGCACGTGCCCGAGATCGAGCAGAGCCTGTCGGAGGCCGCCGGCGCACCCGTGCGCGTCACGTTCGTGCCTCACCTCACGCCGATGATCCGCGGCATCCACGCGACGCTCTACGCGCGCATCACGAAAGACGCGGACTATCAGGCGCTGTTCGAGCGACGCTATGCCGACGAGCCGTTCGTCGACGTGATGCCGGCCGGGAGCACGCCCGACACGCGCTCCGTGCGTGCTTCGAACCTGTGCCGGATCGCCGTGCACCGCCCGAACGGCGGCGACACGCTCGTGGTGCTGTCCGTGATCGACAATCTGACGAAAGGCGCGGCGGGGCAAGCCGTGCAGAACATGAACATCATGTTCGGCCTCCCCGAGACTGCGGGTCTCGAGGTCGTCCCGGTCGTGCCGTAGGCCGCCGGCGGAGCACGTTCCCGTGTCCCAGCTGCTGCGCAAGATCCGCCAGCGCTTCGGCATCGCCGCGCGGCCGATGACGGTGCGCACGCATGTCGCGCTGCATTGGCGGCTGCTCGGCCTCGTGCTCGTCGGCGCCGTCGCGCTCGGCGGAGCGTGGTGGCTCTACGGCGCGGCGCAGCGGTTCGCCGGTTTCGACCGCGAGGCGCTGGAGGGCGAGCTCGCCGATCTGCGTCGACGCGCGAGCGAGCTCGAGAGCGAGACTGCCCGCCTGCGCGCCGTCGCCGACGCGAGCGGGAGCACCCTCAGAATCGAGCAGACCGCGCAGGCGGAACTGAAGGCGCAGCTGCGACGGCTCGAGGACGAGAACGCGCGGCTGAGGGAGGACGTGAGCTTTTTCGAGACGCTCATCCCGAGCGGCGCGAAGGACGAGAAGCTCGCGATCCATGGCCTGCGCGTCGCGCCTGACGCGATGCCCGGCGAGTACCGCTACCGGATGCTCGTGACACAGGGCAGCGCAACGCCGCGCGACCGCGAGTTCCAGGGTACGGTGCAATTGGTGGTCGAACTGCAGCGCGAGGGTCGCAGTGCTATTCTGACCCTGCCCGACGAGCGGGGAGGGAACGTCGGCGACGCGTTCAAGCTCGCGTTCAAGCGATTCCGGCGCGTCGAGGGCGTGTTCCGCATCGAGCCGGGTGCGGCGGTGCGTGCGGTCCAGGTGCGCATCCTCGAATCGGGTGCGCGCGAGCCCCGGGCGACGCAGACGTTCCGCCTCGACCACTGACTCGGCGGCTCATCCGGACGCGACCCCGGAGGCCCAGCCGGCTCTGCCGTCGGCGCCTCGGACCGGGCTTCCGGCCCACGAGAAACCATGGCGTCCGCGGGGAGAACCGGGCGCCGAGAACCGGACGGAGAACCCATGTTTGCAAGGAAATCGGACAAGCCGCAGAACCGCATCGACAGCCTGATCGGCGCGGGCACGCGCGTCGAGGGCGACGTCACGTTCACCGGTGGCTTGCGCGTCGATGGCGAGATTCGCGGCAACGTTTCCGTGGCTCAGGGCGAGACCGGCACCCTCGTGGTGAGTGAGCAGGCACGGATCGAGGGCGAGATCCGCTGCACGCGCGTGGTCGTGAACGGTACCGTGGTCGGCCCGATCCACGTGAGCGACACCATCGAACTTCACCCGCGTTCGAAGGTCACAGGGGATGTCCATTACGCGAAGGTGGAGATGCACCTCGGCGCCGTCGTGGACGGCCGATTGGCCTTTTGCACGCCGGAGAGCAAGACGGTCGAACTCAAGCTCGCCAGCGGCGGTTGACCGGTCCCGGGACGCCCCGGATAATCGCCGCAAACGAACCCGTTCCACGCACGAGGCCCACGCATGAACGCCGTCACCGAGATGCCCGCGCCGCTCAACTTCACCGACAACGCCGCGACCAAAGTGAAGCAGCTGATCGACGAGGAAGGCAACGCCGACCTCAAGCTGCGCGTGTTCGTCACCGGCGGCGGCTGCTCCGGCTTTCAGTACGGCTTTACGTTCGACGAGACGACCAACGACGACGACACCGTGATGGAGAAGGGCGGCGTGACGCTGCTCATCGACCCGATGAGCTATCAGTATCTCGTCGGCGCCGAGATCGACTACACGGAGTCGGTCGAAGGCGCGCAGTTCGTGATCAAGAACCCGAACGCGTCCAGCACCTGCGGCTGCGGGTCGTCGTTCTCCGCCTAAACGCGAGCACGATCACTGCGCGAAAAACGGGGCCCGGGGCCCCGTTTTTCATTGGCGCGTCACGCGGGATAGATCGCGCCCAGGATCCGCGGGCCGCGGGCGCCCGTGACGTCCGCCAGGTTTCCTGGCAATCCGAGAATCGCCTGCCGCGCGAGCCACGCGAACGCCATCGATTCGACCCACTCCGGGTCGATGCCGAGCGCGGCGGTGGTTGCTACGCGTGCGGGCGCCGCCAGGCGCGTGAGCCGGGCCATGACATCGCCGTTCCTGGCGCCGCCTCCGCAGACGTAGATCTCCGCGATGCCGGGGCAATGCAAACGCGCCGCGTCCGCGATGCTGCGCGCGGTGAGTTCCGCGAGCGCGGCTTGCACGTCTTCCGGGCGACGCTTCGCGACCTCGTGCCGATCGAGCCACTCGCGGTTGAAGCGTTCGCGGCCGGTGCTCTTCGGCGGCGGCGCGGCGAAATAGGGATCGGCGAGCAAGGCTTCCAGCAACGCCGACTCGACCTTGCCCGACGCAGCCCAAGCGCCGCCGCGATCGAACCGTGCGCCGATGTGAGCGCCCGCCCACATGTCGAGCAGCATGTTGCCGGGCCCGGTGTCGAATCCGCGTACGCGTCCGGTCGTCGGGAGGTCGGTGATGTTGGCGATGCCGCCGATGTTCACCACCGCGCGATGCGCATCCGGGCTGCGGAAGACCGCGGCGTGGAACGCGGGCACGAGCGGCGCGCCTTGCCCGCCCGCCGCGAGATCGCGGCTGCGGAAGTCCGCGACGACCCGCAGGCCCGAGAGTTCGGCCAGCAACGCGGCGTTCACGAGCTGCACCGTGTAACCCGAATCGGGCCGATGCCGCACTGTCTGGCCGTGGCAGCCGATCGCAGCGACGTCCGCTCGGCGCACGCCAGCGCGTTCGAGCAGCTCGCCCGCCGCGCGCGCATACAGCCGGGAAAGGTCGTTTGCGAGTGCCGCCGCGCGGTGGATCTCGTCGTCGCCGGGCGCGCTTAGCGCGAGCGCGGCACTTCGGATCGGGTCGCCGTAGGAAACATGATGGCTCGCCACGAGCCGGATCGCATCGCCGGAAAAGTCGACCAGCGCCGCATCGACGCCGTCGAGACTGGTTCCCGACATGAGCCCGACATGGAGGTCGGACCCGGACGCAGCCAAGCTTCGGTTACTCCAGTGCGGCGAAGGTCAGCTCGCGCGCGAGCTCGAGCTGCATGGCGCTCGCCGTGGTGGCGGCCTTGAACTTCGCCATCTGGTGCGCCGGGACGGGCTCGGCCGCAGGGAGCGCGATGGTGAGCGGGTTGCGGTGCTCGGCGCCCACGCGGAACTCGTAGTGCAGATGCGGCCCGGTCGCCCAGCCCGTCGCACCCACGAAGCCGATGGTTTCGCCCTGGCTCACCCGCGCGCCCTTCTGGATGCCCGGCCCGAAGCCGTTGAGGTGCGCGTAGGCGGTCGTGATGTTGTTTCCGTGGCGCAGGATCACGACCTTCCCGTAGCCGCCCTGCACGCCGGCGAAGTCGACCACGCCGTTCGCCGTCGCCCGCACCTTGGTGCCGGTGGGCGCGCCGTAGTCGGTGCCGTTGTGCTTGCGCCAGGTCTGCAGAATCGGGTGGAACCGCATGGCGAACCCGGATGTCACGCGCGAAAACTCGAGCGGCGAGCGCAGGAACGCCTTGCGAAGGCTCTTGCCGTCGGGGGCGTAGTAGTTGCCCTCGCCGTCCTCGCCCTCGAACCACACGGCGCGGAACGTCTTCTTGTTGTTCACGAACTCCGCGGCGAGGACGCGGCCGGTGCGCAGCTCGCGGCCTTCGTGCATCAGCTGTTCGAAGACGACCGTGAAGCGGTCCGCCTTGCGCAGATCGCGGTGGAAGTCGATGTCGCCGCCGAAGATGTCGGCGAGCTGGCTCGCGACCGCGTCGGGCACGCCCGCGTCGTCGGCAGCCGCGAACAGCGAGGAGCGGATCTCGCCGGTGCGCATCACGACGCGGCTCGTCAGGACGGCGGTCTCGTGCACCGGCTTGAAGCGGTTGCCGTCGCGGTCGAAGCCGACCAGAGAATCCTTGCCGACGAGGAAGCGCAGCGACACCAGTTCGCCGGCCTCGGTGGTCTGCGCCCGGACCGTCGCGCCCGGGCGAAGCGCCCGCAACGCCTTGCCGTTGCCGTTCTCGCGCAGAAGCTGCGCCGTGTCCCGCGGATCGACGCCGAGGCGCGCGAGCAGGGAAGCGAACGTGTCCCCCTGCTGCAGGCGCTCCTCGTGCGAGAACAGCTCGCCGGTCGGCTCGCGCTCGCTCGGATGCTCGAGCACGAGCGCCTCGACCACGGTGCGGGTCGGCAGCGCGCCGGGGTTCGGATCGACGGTCGCGATCGCGGCGACCATGCCGAACGCGGAAAACGCGCCCACGGCCGCCAAGGCGCGCGCCTTGGTGCTCCAATTCCGCGGGTAGAGAGGGTGAGTTAGAATCAAAACCTTGTTTTTATCAGTTTGTTATGCAGCAAACCGGGCGGAGTTTCTTAGAAAACCGGCCTGCCGTCAATGCCTTGGGGAGCGGGATGACCGCGATCGGTGACGCACTGCACATCATCCGGCGGGGGGTGGACGAGCTGCTGCCCGAGGACGAGCTCGTCGGCAAGCTCGAGACGGGTCGCCAGCTCCGGGTGAAGCTCGGGATGGATCCGACCGCCCCGGACCTGCACCTCGGCCACACGGTCGTGATCAACAAGCTCCGCCAGTTCCAGGAGCTCGGCCATCACGTCCAGTTCCTGATCGGCGACTTCACGGGAATGATCGGCGACCCGAGCGGCCGCAACGCCACTCGCCCGCCGCTCTCCCGCGAGCAGATCGCCGACAACGCCCGGACCTACGAGCAGCAGGTCTTCAAGATCCTCGACCCGGGGAAGACCGAGATCCTGTTCAACTCGAAGTGGATGACGGAGCTCGGCGCCGCCGGGATGATCAAGCTCGCCGCCACCCACACCGTCGCGCGGATGCTGGAGCGCGACGATTTCTCGAAGCGCTTCCGCGGCAACCAGCCGATCGCGATCCACGAATTCCTCTATCCGCTCGCGCAGGGCTACGACTCCGTGGCGATGCGCTCCGACGTCGAGCTCGGCGGCACCGACCAGAAGTTCAACCTGCTCGTCGGCCGCGAGCTGCAGAAGCACTGGGGGCAGGAGCCGCAGATCATCCTCACGATGCCGCTTCTCGAGGGACTGGACGGCGTCAACAAGATGTCGAAGTCGCTCGGCAACTACGTCGGCATCACCGAGAGCCCGCAGGAGCAGTTCGGCAAGCTGATGTCG
>JALOSW010000027.1 GCA_025458245.1 Burkholderiales bacterium | reverse complement strand
GGGCTTGGTTGGTGGAGGTAAGCGGGATCGAACCGCTGACCTCTTGCATGCCATGCAAGCGCTCTCCCAGCTGAGCTATACCCCCAACCGCGAGCGCGGAATTATAGCGATCCGCGCTCGGCCGGGCAAGCTGGGCTGCGCCGGAGACGCCACCCGCAGCCGACCGAGGGCTCGGAGCGACGCGTTACCCAGCGAACCGCGCGAGGCGTTCGAGAACCCTCTCCTTGCCGGCCAGCGCGAGGACCGGCGCGATGTCGGGCGTCTGCGGCTGCCCGAAGACGATCACGCGCAGGGGCACGGCGACCTTCGGCATCTTGAGACCGGTCGCCTTGACGGTTTCCGCGATCGCCGCCGAAATCGCGGGCGCTTCCCACGCGGCCAGCGCCGCCAGTCGGCCGCGCAGACCGCGCAGCGCCCCTTTCGCCTCGTCGGTGAGGTGCTGTGCGAGCAGCTCTTCGGTCGGGCGCGCATCGCCGTAGAAGATCATCGCGGCGTCGGCAAGCTCGGCGAGCGATTGCGCGCGCGGTTTGAGCAGATCGACGACGGCTTCGAGCGGCGGCCCGCCGGCGAGCTTTCCGCCATCGCGCTCGATGCGCGGACCGACGAGCCCGGCGAGGCGCGCCGCATCGGCTTTCTTGATGTACTGCTGGTTGAGCCAGAGCGCCTTTTCCGGATTGAACTGCGCCGGAGAGCGGCTGATGTGCCCTAGGTCGAACCACTCGATGAACTGGTCGACGGAGAACATCTCGTCGTCGCCATGCGACCAGCCGAGCCGCGCGAGGTAGTTCACCAGCGCCTCGGGGAGGTAGCCGTCCTCGTCGTATTGGGTCACGCTCACGGCCCCGTGGCGCTTCGAGAGCTTCTCGCCGTCGGCGCCGAGGATCATGGGCACATGACCGAACTTCGGCACGGCCGCGCCGAGCGCTTCGTAGATGTTGATCTGTCGCGGCGTGTTGTTGACATGGTCGTCGCCGCGAATGACGTGCGTGATCTGCATGTCGAGATCGTCCACGACGACGCCGAAGTTGTAGGTCGGCACGCCGTCGGCGCGCAGAATGACGAGATCGTCGAGCTCGCGGTTCGAGATCGAGATCGGCCCCTTGACGAGATCGTTCCACGCGACGTCGCCGGTCTCGGGGTTGCGGAAGCGCACCACCGGCTTCGCCCCCGCGGGCGGCGTGCGCCCTTTCGCGTTCTCGGGGCGCCAGCGTCCGTCGTAGCGGGGCTTCTCCCCTCTCGCGCGCTGCGCCTCGCGCATCTCGTCGAGCTCTTCTTTCGACGCGTAGCAGGGATACGCCTTTCCCTGCGCGACGAGCTCGTCGGCAACCGCGCGATAGCGGTCGAGCCGATCCATCTGTCTGAACGGGCCTTCGTCCCAGTCGAGACCGAGCCAGCGCATGCTCTCGTAGATTGCCGTCACCGCGTCCTCGGTGTGGCGCTCGGTGTCGGTGTCCTCGATGCGCAGGATGAACCGGCCCCGGTTTTGGCGCGCGAACGCCCACGAAAAAAGCGCGGTGCGGGCGCCGCCGATGTGAAGGTAGCCAGTGGGGCTCGGGGCGAAGCGCGTGCGGACCATGGTGATCGTCGCCTGAGAAAAGGCGCGAATTGTAAGGGATCGCGCCCCGCCCCGGCGCTACGCCGCCGCCATCGCTTCGAGCGCCGGCGTATAGGCAAGCCCCAGCGCTTCGGCGACTTTCGGATGCGTGACCTTCCCGGCCGCGACGTTGAGGCCGTTACGCAGGTGCTCGCTCCGCGCGAGCGCCTCCTTCCAGCCGCGATCGGCGATTTCGAGCACATAGGGGATCGTGGCGTTGTTCAGCGCGAACGCGGAGGTGCGCGGCACGGCGCCCGGCATGTTCGCCACGCCGTAGTGGACGATGCCGTCGATCTCGAACACCGGATCGCCGTGCGTCGTCACGCGCGAGGTTTCGAACGCCCCGCCCTGGTCGATGGAGACGTCGACCAGCACCGCGCCGCGTTTCATCCTCGGCAGCATCGCGCGCGTAACGAGCTTCGGAGCGAGCGCGCCCGGCACCAGCGCCGCACCGATCACGAGATGTGCGTTCGCCACGTGCTCCTCGACGAGCTCGCGTGCAGCGTAGACGGTCTTCACGCGCGGGCCGAACTGTACGACGGCGCGCCGAAGCGCCTCCGGCGAGCGATCCATCAGTATCACCTCGGCGCCCATGCCGGCGGCGACGTAAGCGGCGTTCGTGCCCACCACGCCCGCGCCGAGGATCACGACCTTGCCCGGTGCGACGCCGGGCACGCCGGCGAGCAGCACGCCGCGGCCGCCCTGAGGCCGCTCGAGGAAGCGCGCGCCGATCTGAACCGACATGCGCCCGGCGACCTCCGACATCGGCGCGAGGAGCGGCAGCCCGCCCGAGGGCGACGTGACCGTCTCGTAGGCGATCGCCGCGGCGCCGCTTGCGACGAGGTCTTTCGCCTGCTCGGGATCGGGAGCGAGATGCAGGTAGGTGAATAGGACCTGGCCCAGCCGCAGCTTTTTGCGCTCGATCGCCTGCGGCTCCTTGACCTTGACGATCATCTCGGCGCGCGCGAACACTTCGTCGGCGTTCGCGGCGATCTCGGCGCCCGCAGCCCGGTATTCGTCGTCAGTCGCGCGGATGCCCTCGCCTGCGTTGGTCTCGACGATCACGCGATGGCCGTGGCTCGCGGCCTCGCGCACGCTCGAAGGCGTCAGCCCGACGCGATACTCGTTGTTCTTGATCTCCTTCGGAACGCCGATCAGCATGAGCCACTCCGGGAAAGGCGCGCGCAGCATCCCCGCCGCGCCCGGTGCGCGCGATTATGGACAATCGCTCCGAGCGGGTCGAGCATCGCTTCGACCGGTCCGATGGTGCAGAATTCCGCGAAGATGCCCATCCCCGACGCACCTGACGAAGACTATCGCGGCGAGCACGCCGAAACCGCCGGCCGGCATCTCGTGTCGCGCGTGCCAACGGCCGGCATCCATGCCAGCGTCGGCGAGGCGCGCGCGACGCTCGCGGGCGGTGCGTTCGACGCGGCCGATGCGCTCTACCTGCTCTCCGCCGACGGCCGTCTGAAAGGCATCGTCCCGCTCACGCGCCTGCTCGCCGAGCGCGAAGACCGGCCGCTGCGCGAGATCGCGACCGTGCCCGCGCCGTCGGTGCTGGCGGGCGCCGATCAGGAGCACGTCGCTTCGCTCGCGATCCACCATGCGCTCACTGCGGTACCGGTCGTGGACGCCAACGAACGTTTGCTCGGCGTGGTTCCGGCGCTCGCGATCATCGACGTGCTGCGCCACGAGCACGTCGAAGACCTGCATCGCATCGCGGGCATCGCGCGCGAAGGGCGGCTGGCGCGACGCGCGATCGAGGCGCCACCCACGCGCCGGGCGCGCGACCGGCTGCCGTGGCTTCTCGCGGGCCTCGCCGGCAGCGCGCTCGCGACGGCGATCGTGGCCGGATTCGAGGCATCGCTGCAGGCGAAGGTCGCGATCGCCTTCTTCATCCCCGGGATCGTCTATCTCGCTGACGCCGTGGGCACGCAAAGCGAGGCGATCGCAGTGCGCGGCCTTTCGCTTTCGCGCATGCCGCTCTCGCGCGTGATCGGCGGCGAGTTCCGCACGGGACTCCTGATCGGCACGACCCTCGGCGTGGTCACGTTCATCGGCATCTGGCTCTGGCTCGGCGACGTGCGCCTCGGTCTGGCGGTGGCGATCGCGCTCGTCGCGGCGAGCACCGCCGCCACTTCGATCGGCTTCGCGCTGCCCTGGCTCCTTGCACGTCTCGGCCGGGACCCCGCGTTCGGCAGCGGGCCGCTTGCCACCATCATCCAGGACGTGCTGTCGATCGTCATCTATTTCGCGACCGTTTCGCTGCTGCTTTTCTGAGCGCCGGCTGCCTCTCCCAGAGCGCCGGTTCGTTGACCCGCATCCCCTGTTCCGCGTAAAATCCGGCCTCCCCTAGGGGGCGGTTAGCTCAGCGGTAGAGCACTGTCTTCACACGGCAGGGGTCACTGGTTCGAACCCAGTACCGCCCACCAGCATCGCAGCCCGCGCCGCCCGGGCGCACGTTCGACGGTCACGAGATCGAGGAGGCCCGGATGGATCGCGGCGTTCACACGCGCGGCAAGGTCGCCCGGCTCGTCGCGGGCGCTGAGTCCGTCGAGATCAAGGCAACGGTTCCGCAACAGCAGATCGAAGGCGGCCTGCGCCGCTTCGGCCTGAACGCGGGCAACGACGAAGAGCGGTTCATCTATTTCTTCGACACGCCGGAGCTGCAGCTCTTCAAAGCCGGCGTCGTCGCGCGCGCCCGCCGCATCGTCGGGGGCGAGCACGACAGCACCGTCAAGTTCCGCCCGGTCGACCCGGCCACGATCGACAAGAAGTGGCAGAAGTACAAAGGCTTCAAGATCGAAGCCGACGCGAGCGAGAAAGGGGTGGTGAAATCGGCCTCGCTCACCATGCCGGTCGAAAAGGGCCTGATCAAGCGCGTGCTCGAGGGCAAGAAGCGCATCCCCGATCTCTTCAGCGAGGAGCAGAAAGCGTTCCTGCTCGAGACTGCGAAGGCGCGATTCGACTTCGACCGCGTGATCGTCATGGGCCCGATGCGGGCGTGGCGCTGGAAATTCGAGGATCCGGGTCTGCCCTGGCCACTCACCGCCGAGCTCTGGCAGCGCGACGACGGGGCCACCGTGCTCGAAGCTTCGATCAAGTCCCCGGTCGTGCAGGCGGCTGCGGCGGGCGGCGGGTTTCTCGCGTTCCTCGCCGAGCTAGGCGCGGAGCGGGACAACGACCAGCAGGCAAAGACGCGCTGGGCGCTCGACTACTTCGCCGCGAGGGCGAGGGGAAGTCTTCGGTCGAAGCCCGCAACGGGCCGCGCAACGGCCGCGGCGACCAGGCCGCGGGGACGAGCAAGCCGCAAATAGTGCGACGCCGGCGGCAGGCCCGCCGGTCCGGCTCATGCCGCGCGCTTCCTGCGCTGCACGATTCGCCACACGTCTTCGGCGCGAATCGGCATGTCGAGGTGCCGCACGTCCCACTCGGATAGGGCATCGATGACGGCGTTGACGACCGCCGGAGGCGCGCCGACGGCACCGATCTCTCCGACACCCTTGGCGCCGAGCGGGTTTCCTGTTGCGGGAGCCTTCTCGTACGCGCCGAGAGCAAACGGCGGAAAGTCGTCCGCCCGCGGCATGGCGTAATCCTGGAACGTGCCGGTCAGGAGTTGGCCCGTCTCGCCGTCGTAGCGGCACGCTTCCAGCAGTGCCTGGCCGATGCCCTGCGCGAGACCGCCGTGCACCTGCCCCTCGACGATCGTCGGATTGATGCGCTTGCCGGCATCGTCGACACCGGAGAACCGGTCGACGCGCGTCTCGCCCGTCTCCGGGTCGATCTCGACTTCGCACACGTAGCAGCCGTTCGGCCAGCTCGGCATGGAGAGGCTGACCTTCGCCTCGCCGGCGAACCTCGAGCCGGGCTGCATCGCCGCGAGATCGAAGAGGCCGATCGCACGGTCGGTGCCGGCGATGCGGAACCGGCCCGCCTCGTACTCGATGTCGCGCGGCGCGGTTTCGAGTTCATCGGCGGCGAGCGCGCGGCCTTTCTCGATCGCGTCCTTGCTCCCGTTCACCGCGGCGCTGCCCCCGACGAAGAGCGAGCGCGAGGCCACGCTGCCGAGGCCGAGGATGCGATCCGTATCGCCCTGAACGACGTCGACGCGGTCGTAGTCGATGCCCAGCGCGTCGGCGACGAGCTGCGCGTAGCTCGTCTCGAGGCCCTGCCCCATGTTCTGCGTGCCGGAGAGGAGCACCACGCGGCCATTGCCGTGCACTTCCACGACGGCGCGCTCGGTCATCTCGCCGCCGGTCCACTCGACGTAACAGGCGAGCCCGCGTCCGCGCAGTTTCCCGGCAGCGCGCGAAACGGCCTTGCGCGTCTCGAATCCCGCCCAGTCGGCGAGCGCCAGCGCATCGGCGAGAACGGCGGCGAAGTGCCCGACGTCGTAGGTGTCTCCGACCGCGTTTTTGTAGGGCATCGCGGTGGCCGGCACGAGGTTGCGCTGCCGCAGTTCGACCGGATCGATGCCGGTCTCGCGCGCCGCGACGTCGACGAGGCGCTCGATGACGTAGATCGCCTCCGGCCGTCCCGCCCCGCGATACGCGCAGACCGGCGTCGTGTTCGTGAGCACGGCGCGCCCTTCGAAGCGAAAGAGCGGGATGTCATAGACGCCGGTCGACACGCGCACGCCCGCGCGAAGCGGGACCACCGGCCCGATGAACGCGAGATACGCCCCCATGTTCGCTGCGACGCGCACGCGCAGCGCGACAAAGCGGCCTTCGCCGTCGAGCGCGAGTTCCGCCTCGACCCACTGGTCGCGGCCATGGGTGTCGGCGAGAAAGGACTCGCTCCGGTCGGCGCGCCACTTGACCGGACGGCCGCATGCTTTCGCGAGCCACGCGACGAGCGCATCCTCGGGATAGATGAAGGTCTTCATGCCGAAGCCGCCGCCGATGTCGGAGACGACCACCCTCACCTGCTCGGGCGCGACGCCCAGGATCGCTGCGATGCTGTTGCGCGAGGACTGGGCCGTCTGCGACTGGATACGCACCGTGAATCGCCCGGTGTCCGCGTCGAATGCGCCGATGCAGACGCGGGGCTCGATGGGATTGGGGACCAGCCGGTTGTTCACGAGTTCGACGCGCGCGACATGGGCCGCGCGCGCGAAAGCGTCTGCGATACGATCGTCGTCGCCGATCACGTGACAGGCGGC
This sequence comes from Burkholderiales bacterium, assembly GCA_025458245.1. Lineage (GTDB taxonomy): Bacteria > Pseudomonadota > Gammaproteobacteria > Burkholderiales > SG8-39 > JAOAEA01. The sequence continues at coordinate 21,991 of JALOSW010000027.1, read as the reverse complement.
CACGTTCGTCCCCGCAGCCTCGTCGGCGAGCGTCGCGCCCGCGGACACCGCGGTTCGAACGTCGGTCACCGCTTGGAGCGGCTCGTAGTCGACGAACACCCGCTCCGCCGCATCGCGCGCCTGCTCCGCCGTCTCGGCGACCACCACCGCGACGCCATCGCCCACGAAGCGCGCGACATCCGGCGTGAGCGGATAACGCCGCGGCGAGCGCGCGGGCTGGCCGTCCTCGCCGACGAAACCCGGCACGTACGGAATCGGATGGAGGCCAGCGGCGAGCAGATCTGCCCCCGTGAATACGCCGATCACGCCGCCGGCGGCTTTCGCCGCCGAGATGTCGATGGCTGCGATGCGCGCCTTCGCATGGGGTGAGCGCACGATCGCGGCGTGCGCGACACCCGGAACGGCGATGTCGTCGGTGTACGCGCCGCGCCCGGTGAGAAAGCGCAAATCTTCCTTGCGCGAGACGCCTTGTGCGCGTCCGTAGCCGCGAACCCGAGACGCTCGACGAACTCGAGCATCCCGCGATTCGTTGCGAGCACTGCGCCCTCGACGGTTCGGACATCCCGGCTGCGCCCGGCATCGAGAAGCGCTCGCATGAGACGTCCGCCGATGCCCTGGCGCTGCCACTTGTCGCCAACGACCAGCAGGAACTCGCCGGCTCGGCCCTCGTCGCGAAGAATCAGGCGCGCCACGCCGCACAATTCGGTGCCGCGGGCCGGTGCCGCGACCAGCGCGATCTCCTGCGCCGGATCGGGATCCGTGGCGCGACGGATGCCTTCGGGCGTGAGGTCTTCGAGGCGCCGCGCCGCGCGCTTGAAGCGAGTCGCAGGGGAAAGTCCGCCGACGAACGCGAGCCACGCGGCGGCGTCGCCGGGCGCGATCGGCCGGATGACGACGGCAGCGGGCGCTGCCGCGGTACGCGCGGGGCTCATGGAGCACCCGCCTCAGCCGAAGTCGAAGCCCGCGTCCTCGACCGCCTGCTTGAACTGCGGGATGCCCGCTTTCGCGGGATCGTAGGCGAGGGTCGCCTCGCCTTGCTCGAGCGAGACGTCCACCTTCGCGACGCCGGGGACCGCTTCGAGGACGCGGGTGACGCTGCGCACGCAGCCCTGACAGGTCATGCCGCTCACCTTAATCACCGTGTTTTCCATCGCTTCTTCCTTGCCCATGAGGCTGCCACCGGTTGAGCAGCAGCGAGTTCGAGACCACCGACACCGACGAGAGCGCCATGGCCGCACCGGCGAACACCGGCGACAGCAGCCCGAGCGCCGCGAGCGGAATGCCGAGCACGTTGTAGACGAACGCGAAGAACAGGTTCTGCCGGATCTTGGCGATGGTGCGCCGGGACAGATCGATCGCGTCCGCCACCGCGCGCGGGTCGTCGCGCATCAGCGTCACGTCGGCCGTGTCGATCGCGACGCCCGTCCCGCCTGCCATCGCGAAGCCCACGTCCGCTGCCGCGAGCGCCGGCGCATCGTTGATCCCGTCTCCGACCATGCCGACGAGTCCGCCATCGCGCCGCAGGGCCTCGACCGCAGCAGCCTTGCCGTCCGGCAGCACGCCGGCCCGGAAATCCTCGATGCCCGCGGCGTGCGCCACGGCCCGGGCCGTGGCTTCGTGATCGCCCGAGATCATCACGACGCGCAACCCGAGCGCGCGCAGACGCCGCACCGCAGATGCGGATTCGCCTCGAATGCGATCGGCGATCAGGATGTAACCGAGCATCCTGCCCGCTTGCGCCACGGCGACGACTGTCTCGCCGCTATCGATGAACGTACGGACTCTCGCCGCATCCCAGTGAACGCCCAACTCGCCCACGAACGCCACCGAACCCGCGCGCGCCGGAAGGCCGCGCACCATGCCGGATACGCCCTTTCCCGATGCCGACGTGAAGCCCTCCGGCAACCCGGGCCGGATGCCGGACTCTTCGGCGCGAGCGAGGATCGCGCTCGCGAGCGGATGCGCGGAGCCGCGCTCGAGCGATGCGGCGACCAGCAGCACTTCCGACTCGCTCGCGCCTTCTGCGGGCACGATCCGCGTCACCGTGGGCTTGCCCTCCGTGAGCGTGCCGGTCTTGTCCACGGCGACCGTCGAAAGCTTTCCGGCGCGCTCCAGGGCGACGGCGTTGCGAATCAGGACGCCGGCCTTGGCCGCGCGGCCGATGCCGACCATCAGGGCGGTCGGCGTGGCGAGCCCGAGCGCACACGGACAGGCGATCACCATCACGGCCACCGCGTTCACGAGCGCCTGCTCGAGCGTCCCGAAGACGAGCCAGCCGACGAACGTCAGCACCGCGAGCCCGACCACCGAGGGGACGAACACGGCGGACACCCGGTCGGCGAGTTGCTGCACGGGCGCCTTGGAGCCCTGCGCCTGGGCAACCATGCGAATGATCCCGGCGAGCACGGTTTGGCTGCCCACACCGGTCGCGCGGCACTTGAGCAGCCCCTGCGCGTTCACCGTCGCGGCGAACACGCGCCCGCCAGCGGCTTTGTGGACCGGGACGCTCTCGCCCGTGAGCATCGACTCGTCGACACTCGAATCGCCTTCGAGGACCTCGCCGTCGACCGGCACGCTGTCGCCCGGACGCACCACGAAGACGTCGCCCTTGCCGAGCTGCTCGGCCGGCACTTCGACCAGTCCGGCCGGGGTCTCGATCCACGCCGTGCGCGGCTGGAGCTTCGCCAGCGACGCGAGCGCCTCGGACGTGCGCGCCTTGGCTCGCGCTTCGAGGAGCTTGCCGAGCAGCACGAGCGTGATGACCGCGGCGCCGGCCTCGAAGTAGGCGTGGTACGGCAGCGAGAAAATCGCCACCGCGGCGCTGAAGAGGTAGGCGATGGTCGTGCCGAGCCCGACCAGCACGTCCATGTTCGCGCCTCCGCCCTTGAGGCTCTTCCAAGCGCCGCGATAGAACCGCGCGCCGCTGTAGAACTGCACTGGCGTCGCCAGGAGAAGCTGCAGCCAGAGCGGCACGAACGGCTCGTGCCGGCCGCCGGCCATCGCGACCATCTCGGCAAGCAGCGGGGCCGTGAATACGGCCGCCACGAAGAAGTCGCGCCGCGCAGCGCGGTTCTCCGCCGCGTGGTCGATCGGCTTGGCCGTGTCGTGGACATGGGCTTCGTAGCCCGCCTTGCGCACCGCGCCGATCAGCGCCGCGAGGTCGGCCTTCCGCGGCTCGAAGCGGATCTGCGCGGTCTCGGTGGCGAAGTTCACGTTCGCCTGAACGCCCTCGAGCCGGTTGAGCGTTTTCTCGATCCGCGTCGCACAGGCGGCGCAGGTCATGCCCTCGAGGGCAAGTTCGACCGATTCTTCAGCAGAGCCCGACATCGACGACGAGACCTCGACCAGACCGAACGAAACAGCGACCTATTTCAAACGGCATCGCGCCCCGGTGCGACGGCGCCGAGGTCGCGTCGCCTCCGTTGACAAGAGCGCGTCGCACGCGAACCGGCCCGCACCTATCGCGCGAGCACCACCGGGACGGATGCCAGATGCACCACCTTGGTCGCCACGGAACCGACGACCAGGTTCCCCACGGCGCCGCGCCCATGCGTCCCCATGTAGATCATGTCGCAGCCAAGACGCTTCGCCTGCTCGACGATCGTGTCGGCGACCGACCCGACAAAGATGTGCGCGGTGCAGGAGACGCCCGCGTCGTCGAGGATCTTCTTCGGACCGGCAAGCTGCTTCTCACCCTCTTCCCGGTAGTAGCCATCCAGCATGTCGCGGCTAACGACCGCGTCCATGCCACCGGCGAGCGGTACCGGAGGATGCACCGTAAGGAGTTCCACCGAGGGCTTGTCCTTGTACCACCGGCAGGAGTCGACGAGCCAACGCGTTACCGCGAGCGACGGTTCCGAGCCGTCGACGGCAAGCAGAAACTTCGGCATTGGGCGGATCTCCGGGCGAGGTCGGCATGGGGCACGACCGCGACAAACTGGGCACTGCGTTCGATCATAGCCCAAACCTTTGCCGCAAAGGCCAGCAGCGGGCCGCTCACGTCAGGCAAAGGATCCCTTCCTTGACGCGCTCCATGAGCCCCGGTGCGCGGACGAATCCGACGATTCCCATCGCGACGACCGCGATTCCGGCGGCGACGCGTACGCGCCGGTTGCGCGCCCAGCCCCTGAGCCGGTCGGCCGCGAGCCCGGTCGCGAACAGCGTGGGCAGCGTTCCCGCCCCGAAAGCAAGCATGACGAGGGCGCCGCGCAACGCGCTCCCGCTCACGAGCGCAAGCGCAAGGGCGCTATAGACGAGGCCGCACGGAATCCATCCCCAGGCCAAGCCGGCACCCACCGCCCCGAGCGGCGTTCGGGCCGGAGCGAGCCGCAACCCGCGGCTCTGCGCGAACCGCCAGATTGCGCCGCCGGCCGCCTCGAGGCGGAGCACGGCCGTCCCGAGCCCCGCGAGATAGAGGCCGAGGAGGACGAGGAGCGCGTTGGCGATGACATACAGCGCCAACTGGACCGGGAGCAGCCGGTCGAGCAGCGCGCCGAGCCCGCCGGCCAGCCCCGCGATCGCTCCAGCGGCGGTGTAGCTGGCGACGCGTCCCGCGTTGTATCCGAGTTGCAGGAGCCAAGCACCCGGCGCAGGGGGTTGCCCTGGCCGCCGCAGCGACAGCGCGGCGACGATTCCGCCGCACATGCCGACGCAGTGGAGGCCGCCGAGGAAGCCGATGACGACCGCGGTCGCAAGCAGGGAGCCCATGGCGCGGCCCGAGTGGCGCTGCTAGATGACCTTCGAGTAGCGCGCGCGCTGCTCCGCGAGGCGAAGGTAGCGATCGAACACCATGCACACGACGCGCACCATGAGCCGGCCGCGCGGCGTGACGGTAATCCAGTCGTCGTCGAGCGTCACCAGGCCCATCTCGCGATACTCGCGTAGCTGGGCGAGCTCCTCGGCGAAATAGCGCTTGAAGTCGACGAGATACGCGATCTCGATCGACTTGATCGAGAGCTGGAAGTGGCACATGAGCGCCTGGATGACCGCCCGGCGCACGAGGTCGTCCGCGGATAGCTCGAGGCCCCGCATCACCGGCAGCGTGCCGTGGTCGAGGGCGTCGTAGTACTCATCGAGGGTCTTGAGGTTCTGGCAATAGGCGGTCGGGAGCGAGCTGATCGCCGAAATGCCCACGGCCACCAGGTCGCATTCGGCGCGCGTCGAGTAGCCCTGGAAGTTTCTGTGCAGGTGTCCCCGCCGCTGCGCCTGGGCGAGCTCGTCGCCGGGCTTGGCGAAGTGGTCCATTCCGATGTAGACGTAGCCGGCCAGCGTGAGCATCCGGATCGCCTGCATGAGAATGTCGAGCCGGGTCTCCGCCGACGGGAGCGCGGCCTCGTCGATGCGCCGCTGCGGCTTGAACACCGTGGGAAGGTGCGCGTAGTTGTAGAGCGCGATCCGGTCGGGCGAGAGCAGCAGGAGCTTGTTGAGCGTCGTCGCGAAGCTCGCCAGGTTCTGCTTCGGCAGGCCATAGATCAGATCGGCGTTCACCGACTTGAACCCGGACTCGCGCGCCGTGCGGATGACGGCCTCGGTCTGTTCGAACGGCTGGATGCGGTTGACGGCTTTCTGGACATCGGCATCGAAGTCCTGGATCCCGACCGAGACCCGGTTGAAGCCGAGGGAAGCAAGCTCCCGGACGGTCTCGGGATCGGTCGAGCGCGGATCCACTTCGATGGAATACTCGCCCTCGGGCGAGAGGCTGAAGTGCGATGCGATCAACCGCACCAGCTCGGCCAGCTCGCCGCGCGTCAGGAAGGTCGGGGTCCCGCCTCCGAAGTGGAGCTGCTCGAGCCGGATGCCGCGGCCGATGACGTCGGTCACCAGCCCCATTTCCTTGCCCAGGTACTTGATGTACTTGGCGGAGCGCCCGTGGTCTTTCGTGATGATCTTGTTACAGGCGCAGTAGTAGCAGATAGTGTTACAGAACGGCAGGTGGACGTATAATGAGAGCGGACGCGAAATACCCCCGACCGCGCGGTTGTCGAGCGCGATCCGGTACGCGTCGGGGCCGAAGGCCTCGACGAACCGGTCCGCGGTCGGGTAAGACGTGTAGCGCGGACCGGGGCGATCGAACCGCCGAAGCAGCTCGGGATCGATGATAAGGTCGTCGCGGGCGTTCACGAAGCTCGAAGTCCCCCTGATTTTGTCGGTGCGAGTCTGCCGGACACCCTGTCCGGCGCCTTGACGTGGATCAAACGTGTATTGGTGCTAACGCGCGGAACCGTCATGAGCTCCCAGCCCGCCTATCGGACTATCAACATCCACCAGCTGAAGACCGTCTGCTCGGCGTGCAGCCTGAAGGAGCTGTGCCTGCCGATGGGGCTGTCCCATGACGAGATCGAGCATCTCGACCAGCTCGTCTATACCCGCAAACGGGTCAAGCGCGGGGAAGCTCTCTATCGCAGCGGCGATCCGTTCAACTCCCTCTACGCGATACGCACCGGGTTTTTCAAGTCGAACGTTCTCCTCGAGGACGGCCGCGACCAGGTCACCGGTTTCTTCATGCCGGGCGAGATCATGGGGCTCGACGGCATCGGTCAGGATCGGCACAGCTGCAACGCGACCGCACTCGAGGACGGCGAGGTCTGCGTGATCCCGTTCGCCCGCCTCGAGGAACTCTCACGCGAGGTGCGCAATCTGCAGCACCAGTTCCACAAAGTGATGAGCCGCGAGATCGTCAGAGACCAGGGCGTGATGATGCTGCTCGGTTCGATGCGCGCCGAAGAGCGTCTCGCCGCGTTCCTCCTGAACCTGTCGCAGCGCTTCCTGGCTCGGGGCTACTCGCCGGCCGAGTTCCACCTGCGGATGACCCGCGAAGAAATCGGCAGCTACCTCGGATTGAAGCTGGAAACGGTGAGCCGCCTCTTCTCGAAATTCCAGGAAGAGCACCTCGTCAGCGTCCAGCAGAAGCACATCCGCATCACCGACGTGGAAGGATTGAAGCGGCTGCTCAGCCAGCCCGCTGCCTGAACCTCGAGGCGCCGCGCCCGCCCGGGCGCCGGCGGCGGAGCGACGCGGTTGGCGCCGCTCCTGTCGCTAGCGGTAAACGACGATCGGGATCTTCGAGTGCGCGAGCACCTTCTGGGTGACGCTGCCCAGGAATAGCGTCGCCAGCTCGCCCCGCCCATGCGACGCCATGAATATCGCGTCACATTTCTTTTTCTTCGCCGCTTCGATGATGCCCTGGTAAGACGCTCCGGGCTTGGTGATCACGCCCTCGTAGGGCACGCCGGCCGCCTTGGCGAGCTTCTCGATCTCGCCCAAATACTTGTCGGCGACTTCTTTCGCGCGCTTGTCGAGCTGCTCCATCGTCGCCTTGTCGACGACGTAGCCGTCGCCGAACACATAGGGCTGCAACGCCTCCATCGCGTAATAGCCGGTGACTTTGGCACCGAGGGCCTTCGCGAACTCGACACCCGCCTTGATCGCTTTCTTCGAGAGCGCGGATCCGTCGGTGGGAATGAGGATGTTCTTGAACATGAGTTGCTATCCCTCCTTATCAGACAACGCCTTCAAGAGCATTCTCCGCCCTCTTCCCGCTTCGGGCAACCTTCGGGCCGGCCGGACGCGGGCAGCGGGCACCGATTGATCTCCGACGCAGTGCGTTGCAGGAAGCAGGTGAACGCGCTCGATCCGGCGGCAAACAGCCAGAAGACGAAGAATCCCACCGAGTAGATCGCGAGCCGGCTCGCGCCATCGAGGGGCTGACCGAAGAGCGTGAGCTCGCTCGGGTCGAACAGCGTGAAGAAAACCGCTTCGGCGATCCCGGCCACGACGAACGAGGGCCAGAGGATCCAGATCATGCGTTGTGCCGTCATCGTGTCCCCTCCTGCCGCGCTTCTCCGAGCGCGATCGTCGATTCGCCGCTTTGCCATGCGCCGCTCACCCGCCATCCCGCGGTGCGGTCCTCGAGAATGATGCGCCACCGGCCTTGCGCGACCGGCGCCAGCATGCCGCCGAGCTCACCGCCCGGCTGCGGGTCCAGCTCCACAACCTGATCGCTGCCGGCGCGCGTCGGGTGCACGAGGATCAGCCTCACGGTCGCAGTCGACGCAGGCGTGCCGCTCAGCTTCACCCGCACGCGTGCCCGATCCGGGCTGAACTGCACCACGGCAGCGATTCCGAGCGACTTGGCGCGCTCCTGCCGGTCGATCACCTGATTGATCGCGAGACCCTGTTTGTAGTAATCGTCCGCGACCAATCCGTCGTTCGAGCGCACGGCGAGCACGACCATCACCACGCCCATGACGACGGCTGCCGCCGGCGCGGCGAGAATGATCCAGACCCACCGCTCCCGATACCAGGGCCGAGCGTGATTGTCGGCAGCCATTGCGTGCGCGCCCATCCGTCATCTCACAAGGAACACGGAGCGCTCCTTGACGGAGACGCCCTGGTCGTCGGCATCCGCGACTTCGAGCTCTATCTTGTGCGAGCCCGGGCCGGCCTGCCCCCGATCGATTTGCAGCCGCAGCGGCACCTGCTGCGACGTCGCCGCCGGAATTTCGAACTCCGTGTCGCCGGAGACGGCGATCGTCGGCAGGCCGCTCACCGTGACCTTGAACCGATGCGGCGTCTCGCGGGTGTTCATGATCTGCAGCCGGTAGACGTTCTCGATGCGCCCGCCTTCGGCCTCGCGAGCAAGCGAGGTCCGGTCGCGCAGCACGTCGACCTTGAGCGGCACCCGCGCGTGCAGCGACATGGCGGCAGCAACGACCACCGCGAGCAGGACACCGATGTACACGAGCACGCGCGGCCTGAGCACGCGGCGGATCATCTGGCCGCGATCCCAGCGGTTCTCGATCGCGTTGGTGGTCGAGTACCGGATCAGGCCCTTCGGGTATCCCATCCGGTCCATCACCTGGTCGCACGCATCGATGCACGCCGCGCAGCCTATGCATTCGTACTGAAGCCCGTTGCGGATATCGATCCCGGTAGGGCAGACCTGCACGCACATCGTGCAGTCGACGCATTCGCCCAGTCCCTTCGTCCTGAAATCGATCTTCTTGGAACGCGCGCCCCGCGGTTCGCCGCGGTTCGCGTCGTAGGTGACGATCATCGTGTCCTTGTCGAACATCGCGCTCTGGAACCGCGCGTAGGGACACATGTACTTGCAGACCTGCTCGCGCATCCACCCCGCGTTGCCGTAGGTCGCGAAGCCGTAGAACAGGATCCAGAAGGTCTCCCAGGGGCCGAGCGACGCCGTGACGATCTCGCCGAGCAGTTCGCGGATCGGCGTGAAGTAGCCGACGAAGGTGATGCCCGTCCACAGCGCGATCAGGAGCCACACGCCGTGCTTCGCGGCCTTCCGCCCGAGTTTGGCCCCGGACATCGGGGCACGGTCCAGGCGCATGCGGGCGGCGCGGTCTCCCTCGATCCTGCGCTCGACCCACATGAACATCTCGGTGTACACGGTCTGCGGGCATGCATAGCCGCACCAGAGCCGCCCGCCGATGGCGGTGAAGAGGAACAGCGCCAGCGCCGCGATGATCAGCAGCGCCGTGAGATAAATGAAATCCTGCGGCCAGAACACGAGGCCGAAGATATAGAACTTGCGGGCGCCAAGGTCGAAAACGACCGCTTGGCGATCGTTCCACGTCAACCAAGGCAGGCCGTAGAAGACGAGTTGCGTGAACCAGACCAAGCCCCACCGCCACGCCGCGAACAGGCCGCGGACGGCGCGGGGATAGATCTTCTTGCGGATCTCGTAAAGCGAGACCTCGGTGTCGTCGGCAGGCGCCGCGGCGGGGGCCGACGGTCCGGGCAATCGGTCGTTCACTGCGTTCCTTTCCACGCCGCGCCCCTCCCCGCGCGGCCGTTACTTCGCGGCGGCTTTCGCCTTGTCGCTGTGGGACAGACCCCAGATGTAGGCTGCGAGGATGTGCACGCGCTCGGCGCCGAGCCGGTCCTTGAAGGCGGGCATCTGATTGTTGCGCCCCTTGGTGACGGTCTCGATGATCGCGGCCTCGCTCGAGCTGTAGAGCCAGGTCTTGTCGGTGAGATTCGGAGCGCCGATGGCGGGATTGCCCTTGCCGTCCGGCCCGTGGCACGCCACGCAGTTCGTGGCGAAGATCTCCTTGCCCTTCTGCGCGCGAATCGAGTCCGACGCCAGCCCCGCGAGCGACAGCACGTAGCTCGCGACGTCCTTGACGCCCTCCGCGCCCAGCGCCGGCCCAAAGGGGGGCATCACTCCGTTCCGGCCCGCGAGGATCGTCTGCTCGATCGCATCGGGCGCGCCGCCGTAGAGCCAATCGGGATCGGTGAGATTGGGGAAGCCGTATCCGCCGCGAGCATCCGACGCGTGGCACTGCGCGCAATACGTGAGGTAGAGGTTCTGTCCGATCGCCCGCGCTTCGGCGTTGGCGGCAAGTTGCTCGATCGGCTCTTTGCCGAACTTCTCATAGAGCGGCTGCACGACCGCGTCGGCCCGGGCGCGCTCTTGAGCGTACTGGCCCGACGACGTCCAGCCGAGCATGCCGCCCCAGATCCCGAGCCCCGGGTAGAGAACCAGGTACACCAGCGAGAAGACGATGGTGATGTAGAAGAGCCACCGCCACCAATTCGGCAAGGGGTTGTTCCATTCCGCGAGATCCTCGTCCCACGTGTGACCCGTGGTCTCGACCTTACCAGCGACCCGCGCGGTGGTCTGGACCTTGAGGAACACCGCGCAGGCGATGATCGAGACCACCGTGATCACCGCCACGTAAACGCCCCAGAAACTGCTCGTGAAATCCGCCATTTTTCTTTCCTCTCGCTACCGCTTGGCGTTGCCGTGGTGCACGTCGTCGCGCTCCTCGAACACCGAGCGCGCGGCCCGGTCGAAGCCCTCTTTACGCCGGCCGCTATAGGCCCAAAGCACGACGCCGATGAAGGTCAGGAACGAGACGACCGTGATCGCCGCACGGAGATCGTTGATGTCCATGGTCGCGCGCCGCCTTCCTAGCGGGTTCCGCCGATGATCGTGCCGAGCCCCTGCAGGTAGGAGATCAGCGCGTCGAGTTCGGTCTTGCCCTCGAGCGCCTTCTTGGCGCCGGCGATGTCCTCGTCCGTATAGGGCACGCCGAGGATGCGCAGGCGCTGCATCTTGGTCTCGATGTCCGCGGCATTGGCCGGCGTCTTCGCGAGCCACGGATAGGCGGGCATGATCGACTCCGGCACGACGTCCCGGGGATTGTTGAAGTGCACGCGGTGCCACTCGTCGCTGTAGCGCCCACCGACACGCGCGAGATCGGGGCCGGTGCGCTTCGAGCCCCACTGGAACGGATGGTCGAAGACGAACTCGCCGGCGACCGAGTACGGTCCGTAGCGCTCCGTCTCGGCCCGGAACGGCCGGATCATTTGCGAGTGGCAGTTGTAGCAGCCCTCGCGGACGTATACGTCCCGTCCCGTGAGCGCCACCGCGTCGTACGGTTTGAGTCCCTTGACCGGCTCCGTCGTCGAGCGCTGGAAGTACAGCGGCACGATTTCGACGAGGCCGCCTACTGCCACCACCAGGATCGTGAGGACGATCAGGAGAAACGGACTTTTCTCGATCTTGTCGTGAGTCATCGCCATGTCATGTCTCCCCGTGCGTCAGGCGTGGACCGCTGCCGGAATCGGCGCATCCACGGCCTTGTGCCCGGCGATCGTTTTCATCATGTTGTACGCCATCAGCAGCATGCCGGTCAGGTAGAGGGTGCCGCCGAGGAGGCGGATGTAGAAGAACGGCATGCTCGCCTTGGTCGACTCGACGAAGGTGTAGGTGAGCGTGCCGTCGGCGTTGACCGCGCGCCACATCAGGCCCTGCGTGACCCCTGCGATCCACATCGCGGCGATGTACAGCACGATGCCGATGGTCGCGATCCAGAAATGCGCGGTGACGAGCCGCATGCTGTACATCTGCGTCTGGCCGAAGAGGCGCGGCAGCAGGTAATAGATCGACCCGATCGAGATCATTCCGACCCAGCCCAGCGCGCCCGAATGCACGTGGCCGATGGTCCAGTCCGTGTAGTGCGACAGCGCGTTCACGGTCTTCACCGACATCATCGGCCCCTCGAAGGTCGACATGCCGTAGAACGAGAGCGACACGATCAGGAACTTAAGGATCGGATCCTCGCGCAGCTTGTACCAGGCACCCGAGAGCGTCATGATGCCGTTGATCATCCCGCCCCACGACGGTGCGAGCAGGATCAGCGAGAACACCATGCCGAGCGACTGCGTCCAGTCGGGCAGCGCCGTGTAGTGCAGGTGGTGCGGGCCGGCCCACATGTACGTGAAGATCAGAGCCCAGAAGTGGACCACCGAGAGGCGGTACGAATACACCGGGCGGCCGGCCTGCTTCGGCACGAAGTAGTACATCATGCCGAGGAACCCCGCCGTCAGGAAGAAGCCGACGGCGTTGTGCCCGTACCACCATTGCACCATCGCGTCCTGCGCGCCCGCGTAGGCCGAATACGACTTCCACAGCGTCACCGGGATCGCCGCGCTGTTCACGAGGTGCAGGATCGCGACGGTGAGAATGAAAGCGCCGAAAAACCAGTTGGCGACGTAGATGTGCGGCGTCTTGCGCTTCCACAGCGTGCCGAAGAACACGATCGCGTACGCGACCCACACGAAGGTGATGAGGACGTCGATGGGCCACTCGAGCTCCGCGTACTCCTTCGACGTGGTGATGCCAAGAGGAAGCGTGATCGCGGCGAGCACGATGACGAGCTGCCAGCCCCAGAAAGTGAACGCCGCCAGGCCGCCCGCGAAGAGCCGTGTCTGGCACGTGCGCTGGACGACGTAGTACGAGGTGGCAAAGAGCGCCGATCCGCCGAAGGCGAAGATCACTGCGTTCGTGTGCAGAGGACGCAGGCGTCCGAAAGACAGCCAGGGAACGCCGAAGGTGAGATCGGGCCAGATGAATTGCGCCGCGACGATGACGCCGACGAGCATGCCGACGATCCCCCAGATCACCGTCATTACGGCGAACTGCCGCACCACCGTGTAGTTGTAAGTCCCGCCAGTCGCGCTCATCAACGCATCCCCTTTGTTTCTGCACACATTGATGCGGCGCATGAGAAGGCGCCGCTATCGCGCACGGATGCTATCCGCCAAGGTCGTTTTTCTTTTGACATAGATCAAACCCGTCCTCGCGTACGTCGGGCGCACTATTGGGCTCATCAGGTTTGCTTATCGACGCGCGTGGCCTGTCGTCGTCGAGCAGCACCTTGAACGCAGGGCCCTCGAGATCGTCGAACTGGCCGGATCGCAGGGCCCAGAGAAACACCGCCGCGATCAGGAAGACCAGCACGACCGAAAGCGGCACGAGCAAGTACAGAATGTCCATCGGACTAAGCCTCTGCGACCCGAGCGTCGGGGCTTACCGGGTCGCACGGCCGCGACCTGAACGCGCGCAGGCGCAGCGCATTGGCGACGACGACGAGTGACGAGACCGACATGCCGATGCCCGCGAGCCACGGCGTCACCATCCCTGCCACCGCGAGGGGTACGGCGATCAGGTTGTAGCCGAGCGCCCAGACGAGGTTCTGGCGAACGATGGCGAGCGTCCGCCCCGCGTAGCGGACGGTTTCCGCGAGATCCTCGACCCTGCCCGTGAGGAGCACCGCGTCGGCCTGCGCCTGCGCGAGATGTGCGCCGGACGACATCGCGACCGATACGTCGGCCTGCACGAGCACCGGAGCATCGTTGATGCCGTCGCCGACCATGACCACGCGCTTGCCCTGCCCCTGAAGCGCGGCGACGTAGTCCCGCTTGCGATCGGGCGATGCCTCTGCGACGACGTGACGAATGCCGAGGCGCGCGGCGGTGGCGGCGACGATCGCTTCCGCGTCGCCGCTCGCGAGATGCGTGCGCTTCCCAGACTGCGCGAGTGACGCTACCGCGCCCCGTGCATCCGGCCTGATCGTGTCCCCCACTGCGAACCGCGCGAGGACGCCGGTCCGGTCTCCGAGCCATACCAGCGTGTTTTCGTGGTCCGCCGGTCGCGCGAAGTCATCGACGCTCGCGCCCGTCGTGACGAAGGACAGCCGTCCGAGTCGATAGGTCTCGCCGCCTACAGTGGCCTGAACGCCCTCCCCCGGCACGGTCAGCATGTCGACGGCTGCATCGACGGCGAGGCCGCGTTCGCACGCCGCGCGCGCGAACGCTTGCGCGATCGGGTGATCCGATCCCTGCTCGAGCGCCGCCGCGATGGCGAGACTCTCGACCTCCGAGAGCGAACCGAGCGGCGCCACGCGAGCCACGCGCATCTCGCCGGTCGTGAGAGTGCCGGTCTTGTCGAAAACGATGTCGGTCGCGCGCGCGAGGCCCTCAACCGTATGACCGCGCGTCACCACGAATCCGTTGCGCGCGAGTTCCCCGGTAGCCACCGTGAGCGCGACGGGCGTCGCGAGCGACAGCGCGCACGGGCAGGTCACGACGAGGACCGAGACCGTGACCCACAGAGCCCGCTGCGGATCCGCGACGAGCCAGCCCAAGGCAGTCACAGCCGCAACGACCAGAATCGCGAGCACGAACCAATGCGCCGCGCGGTCGGCGAGCTCCACCATGCGCTGCTTCTCGCCGGCCGCGCGTTCCACGAGCCGGATGATCGAGGCAAGCATCGTTTCCTGGCCGACGCGCGCTACGCGCACCACCAGCGGGTTGCCGATATTTATCGCGCCGCCGATAACGGCGGCACCGGCTTGCTTCGGGACCGGTCGGCTCTCGCCCGTCAGAATCGCCTCGGACACCTCGCCCGCGCCCGCGGCCACGACGCCATCGGCAGGCACGGCCGCGCCCGGCTTCACGAGAACCATGTCACCGGGCTGCAGCGCAGCGACGGTCACCGACTCGCTTTCGAGGGATCCCGGGTAGGCCGTCAGGCGCTCTGCGAGCTCGGGTTGTAGCCGGGCAAGATACTGGATGGCTCCGGCAGCCCGATGCCGCGCGCGCAATTCCAGATAGCGGCCCGCAAGCAACAGGAAAACGAACATCGCCACCGAGTCGAAGTAGACCTCTCCCACGCCGGTGAGGGTCGCCCACACGCTCGCACCGAAAGCGACGGCGACGCCGAGCGCGACCGGGACATCCATTCCCAGCGTGCGCAGCCGCAGATCCCGCCATGCGCCCTTGAAGAAAGGCTGGGCCGAGTAGAACACGACAGGCGCCGTGAGCACGAGGCTCGCCCAGCGCATCAGTCGCTCGATGTCGGGCGTCATGGTGCCTTCGTCGGCGAGGTAGACGGGCACCGCGTACATCATGACCTGCATCATGCCGAAGCCTGCGACGAACAGCCGCCAGAGAGCGCTGCGCCGTTCGGACTGCTGCACGAGGTCGATTCGCTTCGCCTCGTACGGGTAAGCGCGGTAGCCGATCGCCGCAATCGCCGCGAGGATGCGCGAGAGTCGCACCGTTTCCTCGTCCCAGCGCACCCGGGCGCGGTGGGTGGCGTAGTTGATCTCGACCTCGATCACCCCCGGGAGCCGCTTCAGGGTCTCCTCGTTGAGCCAGACGCACGCCGAGCAGCGGATCCCCTCGAGCATCAGCGCGGCCTCTCTATCACCTTCGGGCCCGGACCGAACGAACGTCGCCTGCACGTCCGGATTGTCGTAAACCAGCAACTGATTCCCGTCTGCGGCCTCCTCTCCGGGCCGTCCCGGAAGCGACGCCCGTACGCGGTAGTAGTCGCCGAGGCCTTGTCCGAGAATCGCGGTCGCGACCGCCTCGCAGCCCGGACAGCAGAACACCCGCCACTCGCCGTCGAGGAACGCGCGCCGCCCATCTTTGGACGGGACGGAAAGACCGCAATGAAAGCAGGCCGCCCCCGCGGGAGCAGACGGGTCAGGACTCTCGGGAGAGCGGCGGACGGGCGACAGCACGTAATGCTCCGAAACCGGCCGTGGGCCGATCGCGCATGGCCGGAAACCTCTGTGGGCGAAGTGCTCTTGGCGCCGGAACCCTGGAAAACATCCAATAAGTCAGACGTATAGACCAGCGGCCCCGCGCCGAGGCGCGACCGCCCGAGCGCGCCGACCCACCGCCGAACACGCACATCCTTATTGTACCCGTGCGCATCGTCCGAATCCGGACAGTCGGGACTGCGGAATGCGGCGCCGCGGGCTGGCGGCTGCTTGCCGCGGCCGCACCGCGGGCGGTTGCCAGGAACGCCCCGACCCAGCGGTGCGTATCTTGGTGCGGATACGCACCGCAATGCAGCGTACACGTCCATGTCCGCGGCCGAACGCATAGGAAATAGTTTGCATGGCCGCCAAAACCGGGTTAAATAGTCGCGCAGGGAGGCTTTCACGTTCCATGCCGCCGGCATACGAACTGCCGCCCTCCCGAGGAAATCACTCCCCACACGACCACACACGCCATCGAGAGGAGCTGCAACCATGAACCAGATGACCGAAATCGCCAACTTGCGCCTTCCCGTCGCCAAGCACGGGCAGCTCGAGGTCGAGTTCGAGCCGGCGAGCAACGCCGTCTGGGCGTTCATGAATCCCGCGGGCATGCCGAGCTTCACCCTCGGATTGCTCAGCGACATCCGGTCGCACGACGTCGCGCTCGAGCAGTCCGGCGGCCGGATCATGCTCGGCGGCATGCCGCAGAAGGTCGACTACTACGTCGGCGCCTCGCGCGTCGGCGGGATCTACAATCTCGGCGGCGACCTCGCCCTCTTTCTCCTGCTGATCAAGGCGCGCGACCGCGAGGCGCTCGCGCACTATGCCCGCCGGTGCATCGACTGCCTCTGGGCACGAATCAGTAACTTCGGATCGCGCACGCTGACCACCATCTCCCTCGTCCAGGGCGACGCGCTGGGGGGCGGATTCGAGTCGGTCCTCGCGAGCGACGTGATCATCGCCGAAGAGCGGGCGCGCCTCGGCCTGCCGGAGGTGCTCTTCAACCTGTTCCCCGGGATGGGTGCCTACAGCCTGCTTGCCCGCCGCATCGGCGCGCGTGCGGCCGAAGATCTGATCCTCTCTGGCCGCATCCTGACCGCCCGCGAGCTGCACGAGATGGGTGTCGTCGACGTGCTCGCGGCCGATGGCGAGGGCGAACGCGCAGTGCAGGAGTATATCCGCGGCAACGAGAAGCGCCGCAACGCGCTTCAGGCCGTCCACGCCTGCAGGCAGATCGTGAATCCGGTGACTCGCGAGGAACTCGATGCGATTACGGACGTCTGGGTCGATTCCGCCCTGCGCCTCGACGACAGGGACCTCAAACTGATGGGCCGCGTCGTTCGCTCGCAGCTTCGCCGCATCGAAGCGCTGCGCGAAGGCGCTGCCGAAGCCTCGGAAGCGGAACTCCAGCTCTCGGCCTGAGCCGTCGCGCTGCGGCCCGTGTTCAGGCCGACATGAACTGCTTGAGCAAGTAGAAGTTGACGTTGGTGACGTTGATGATCGCCTCCTGCACGACCGGGTCCACGATGGTCTTGATAAGCTGATTCAGCTTGGCCATGTGGTCCTGGTCCATGGAAGCGTGGGACTGAAGGAACGCGAAGCCCGCTCCCGGTTCCATCCCCAGGCCGCGCGCGATCGACGTCGCGACGCGCCCGCCATATACCGACGAGATCACTTCGAGCGAATAGAGCATTCCGACGACGCTCGCCGCATGGACGTGCTCCGGCGAGTAGTAGTTGAAGCCGATGAAGGCCTGCACGGCGGCGCACGGCGCACGGCGCTTCACCTGCTCGGGATCCGCGCCCATCGCCCGCAGGTCGTCGAGCACCCACTGGTCGTGTCCCTTCTCCTCCTCGATGTTCTCGTACAGGTGGTAGCGCACCTGCTGATAGTCATCGCCGCAGCGAGCCGCCGCCGCCGCCATAACGGGGCAGAAGTGCCAGACGATGTGATAGAGGTCGCTCAGGAACGTGACGTATTCTTCCTTGGGCAGACCCTTGTGGATCATCCGATCCACTTTCGGCACGAGCTCGAGCTCGCGCCGCTGCGAGTCGGTGTTTTCGATGAGGCGAATGAAGAAGGACATGTCCGGCGACCGGTTGCTCGATCAGGGATGCGATGCCGTCGATTCCCGTCGAATACGCATCGCAATGCGCCGGATTATCGCACCGAGTGCGGGTGAATGATACTCAACCGGACGAGCTGACGCGGTTCTCCAGATAGCGTTCGAGAGCGGCCCGGGTCAGCGCGAAGTCGGCGCGCATGTCGAGCAGCGCCGAGGCTCCGCGGCGGCGGAGGTCGGCCTCGCCGATGGCGCGCATCGCGTCGCAGGCCTGGACGAGGCGCTCGGCTCCGAGGCTCGCACCCGATCCCTTCATCGCGTGAAGATAGCCGCGCACGTCGTTGGCGCGGCCCGCGTTCACCGCTGCCTCGATCTTTTCCAGCAGCGCGGCCGTCTCGACGAGAAACACCTTCACCAGCTTGTCCATGAACTCGGGGGTGGTACCGAGTCCCGCGAGCAGTCCAAGGGTTTCGTAGTTGAGGACCTGCGCGGCTGCAGCCTGCCGGGACGAGCGCGTCGCCTTCGCAGCGCGCTCGGGCCCCGCCTCGGGCGACGCATCCGATCCCGATCCCTCGCACAGGCGCGTGACGGAATCGAGAAGCCGGGCCGGCTCGACAGGCTTGCTGAGAAAGAGATCGGCGCCCGCGGCGGCGGCCTCGGCTTGCGCCTCGGTCGTCGCGTCGCCGGAAAGCATGATCACCGGCATGCGCCGCTGGCCGGCCTGCATCACGCGCAGGAACTTGATCGCCTCGACGCCACTCATTCCGGGCATGTTGCGGTCGAAGATCGCAACGTCGAAATCGCTGTCTTCGAGCGCGTCGAGGGCCGCGTCGGCACCCTCGAACGCCGACACCACGTGTCCGCCGCGCTCGAGGATCTTGGCGATCACGACGCGGTTGCTGCCGGTGTCGTCGACGAGCAGCACCCGATATTGCCGTGCCCGCTCCCGCCGGCGCAGGTAGTCGTGCAGGAACACCACGCCTTCGGTGGACTCGTCGGCAGTGACCGCGTGCAGGGCGTTATGGAGCTGCTTGCGTTGAATCGGAAGGGCGAGCGCAGTCCGGCAGCCCGGAGGCAGAACGTCCAGCACCTCGGCGCCGCGCGGCGCGCACAGGATCACCGAGTCGGACTGGGTACCGGCTGCGCGCCGGAACGCGGCGAGCTCGCGCTCGGCGCCGCCGCCCGACCCGCAATAGACCAGTGCCGCCCGGAACGGATTTCCGGCGCTCGCCCCTGCCCGTACCAACCCGCCACCCGCCTCCGGAGTGCCCGCTGCGACACAGGTGGCACCCCATTGCGTCAGGATGCTGCAGACATAGTCGTAGTGGAACGCCGGAAGACCGACGAGGAGCACGCGGGCGCCTTCGAGCGGCCGCCCCTCGTCCTGCTCGGACTCGGCGCGCATGTCGAGATCGAGCTCGAACCAGAAGTCGCTGCCGAGCCCCACAGCGCTCTCAACGCCGATGCGCCCACCCATGAGCTCGACCAGCTGGCGCGAAATGGTCGTGCCGAGCCCGGTGCCGCCGAACCGGCGCGTCACGCGCTCATCCGCCTGCGTGAAGCTTTCGAAAATCCGGCTCTGATGCTCCGGCGCGATGCCGATGCCAGTGTCCCGCACGGAGAACTTCAGGCGAACCGGCCCGCCCTCGGCGGGAGCGGAAACCCGAGCGACGCGAAGGGTCACGCTGCCGCGTTCCGTGAACTTCACCGCGTTGCCGAGGAGGTTGATCAGAATCTGCTTCAGATAATGCGGATCGCCGCGCAGGAGCGGCGGCACGTCGGGCATGATGGAGGCCGAAAACGCGAGACCCTTGGCCTCGGCCTGCGGCGTGATGATGCGCGTCACGCCGTTGATGAGCCCATGTAGATCGAGGTCCACGGTCGAGATCGTGAGCTTTCCCGCTTCGATCTTGGAGAAGTCGAGCACGTCCTCGACCAGGCCGAGCATCACGCGGGACGAGGTCGCCACCGTTCTCGTCATCTCCGCCTGATCGTTGCTGAGCGACGAATCGAGCAGCAGGTCGGCCATCCCGATGATGGCGTTGAGCGGCGTGCGCATCTCGTGGCTCATGACCGAGATGAAGCGGCGCTTCGCCCTGTTGGCGGCCTCGGCGCGCTCCAGGGCCTCGAACATCCGACCGACGAGCTTCAGGACGTAGAGCGAGATCGCCACCATACCGACGAGAAGCCCGAGCCCCATCGCAACGTTCTCGCGCCAGTAAGGCGTCGTGGCGACGACCGTGACGAACCCGACGACGCCGAGAAGGAGCGAGAACAGCAGGTACCGTCTGCCGTACCGGAAGCCGTTCGCGAGCGTAATCCAGACGTAGACCAGTACGAACGGCGCGGTGTGTTCGCCGACGAGGAGCATTGAGCAGGTCACGCCGAAGTTGTCCAGCACCGCCCCGCCCAGTCTTCGCGCCACCGAGACGCCCGGACGCCGCAGGATGTCCCAGAAAATGAGCACCGAGCCGCCGAAGAAAACGACGACCCCCGCCCAGAACCAGAGGTCGGCGGCGTTCGCGCCCGTCTCGAGCAGAACCTTGGGGAGCATGTAGGCGACGAGCACCGCGCCGACGGCGACGCGGATGATCGCTTGCTCGTGCTCGGTGTCCGGCCGTGCCCTGAGAGTGGCCCGGAGGGCCGCGAGCCGCTTCGTCACGAGGCCGCCGTCCCGCGGGGCGTCGCCGGCGCGTCAGGACGCTCGTCGTGGAGCTCCTCCTGGATGCGCGCCACGTCCGAGCGGACGCTCGTGAATGCCGAGACGAGCGCCGGGTCGAAGTGCCGTCCCGCCTGCGCCTGGAGGTACTTCAGCGCCTCGTCGCAGACCCACGCCCCCTTGTAGGCCCGGCGCGAAGTCAGCGCGTCGTAGACGTCGGCGATGGCGACGATGCGCGCCACCAGCGGAATGTGGTCGCCGACCAGTCCGTAGGGATAGCCTGAGCCGTCGAACTTCTCGTGGTGACCGAGTGCGATCAGCGCGCCCATGCGAAGGTATTTCGAGGGGCTGTCCTTCAGGATCTCGTAGCCGATTACGGGATGCCGACGCATCTCCTCGGTTTCCTCGGCGGTGAGCGCGCCGCTCTTCAGGAGGATGCGATCCGGTACGCCGATCTTCCCGATGTCGTGCAGCGGCGCCGCGAGCTCGATGGTCTCCACGTCGTCGGCCACGATGCCCACCGTCTCTGCGATCAGACGCGAGTATCGCGCCATCCGGACGATGTGATTGCCGGTGGCCTCGTCGCGAAACTCGCCCGCGCGCGCGAGCCGGAACAACGTCTCCTTCTCTCGCTCCCGCACTTCGCGGGTGGCTTCCTGCACCATGCCCTCGAGCAACCGCCCCTTGTCCTCGAGCGCGAGCTGCTGCCGGCGCAGCGTCAGGAGATTCCGTGCGCGCGCGAGGCATTCGCGCATGTCGAGCGGCTTGGTGAGGAAATCAGTGACGCCGGCGTCGAGCGCAAGATAGCGCAGGCGCCGGTCGTCGTGAACGGTGACCATCACCGTCGGCACGTGCGCGTACTCCGGAAGCGTGCGGAGCCGCTGCACGAACTCTACGCCGTCGAGCTCCGGCATCTGGTAGTCGACAAGCACGAGGTCGGCCACGTGAGTCGCGGCCCAGCGCACAGCGGCCAGTGGGCTGTCGAAGAGCTCCACCTCCACGTTGCCGTCGATGCTTCGCATCACCTCCGCGAGGATCGCCCGCCCGGTGCTCTGATCGTCGACGATCATGACCTTGTTCCTGGCGGCGGGTACGGCCCGGAGATTGGGGCGGGTCATCGGCAAGCGCGGCACCCTCTGGGGAAGCGAGTCGAGACTACGCGGGTTCGCTGTCCGCGTCCAGCGAACCTCGTGAGGAGTTACCTGCTTTTCAATAGGTTGGCGGCATCGGCGACGGTTGCGCGCGACGAGAAGCTACTGATCGAGAGTCACAAGACTTGAGGGCTCGACATGGGCGTGCGGCGTAACCCTTGCGTCATCGCACGGGTTCGTGATCGTGAGCGATCTGCTCTGTGGGATCGGTGTGGGGGTGTGTTTTTGGGGGTGTAGAGACGCCAAAGCCCCCGGA
>JALOSW010000026.1 GCA_025458245.1 Burkholderiales bacterium | reverse complement strand
GCAGCCGAGTTGTCGCCCGGGGCGAGCACGTGCGCCGTGTGTGGCACGGCGTTCGGGTGCGGGATGAAGGCGGGCGTCGCCGCGTGCTGGTGCACGCAGCTTCCGCCCGTCGCCATCACCCCCGGCCTCGACTGCCTCTGCCCGCGCTGCCTCGCGGCACGCGTCGGCGCCTGAAGGCGCTCAGTGCTTCATGGCGCCGCCGGCGCCCATGTCGCGCACCTCGGCCTTCACCTCGATGTCGGCGGCCTTGCCGTCCTTGCCCTGGACCTTGAGCTTCACCGGCACCATGTCGCCCTTCTTGAGCGGCGCCTTGAGGTCGATCAGCATGACGTGGTAGCCGCCAGGCTTCAGCGCGACGGTCTGCCCGGCCGGGAGGTCGAGCTTCGGAATGGCGCGCATCCGCATCACGTTGCCCTCCATCGCCATCTCGTGGATCTCGACGATGTTCGCGGCAGGGCTCTCGGCGGCGACGAGCGCTGCTCCGCCGGGACTTTTCAATTGCATGAACACGCCGCCGGCCTTCTGGCCAGGCGCCGTGGCACGCGCCCACGGGTCTTTCACTTCGACGGTTTGTGCCCCAACGGTTCCGGCGAGCGCGAACAGCGCGCAGGCGGCGGCGGTACGGAAAAACAGCCAAGTCATGATCGTTCCTTTGTCGGATGGGTTGCCGGTCGTGCAACGGGCGTGCACGTCCGCACTGCGTGTGCGCCAAGGGGCCGGGACGTCACCGCAATGCGGTGACCCCCGCGCGCGCGGCGGTCGTCAGCAAGACCAGGGGAAAGGCGGCGCGCGGGCGGCGCGCAGGGCGAATCGCGGCGCAAGAACAAGAGGATCTTCCCCGCGCGCGCGCAGTTCGAGTTCCCCGCGCGCGCCGAGGAACGACGGCGGCACGCGCGGCGCGCCGGCGGCCGGGAGCGGCAGGCACAGCACGCAGTGATCGTGATCGGGAAGTGTGCCCGGCAAATCCGGGGCGCCGGTCGGTGCGGGGCGTGCGCCTTGGGCGGTGCAGATGTCGCCCACCGGGCCGGCGGTGCGGGCGTGCGCGAGCGGGACGGCGAGAGCCTGCAGCAGGGCTGCAAGCAGCGCGAGCAGCAGGCTCGCTCGGTGGTGCGGGGTACGGTGCATCGGCATCGGTCGGGGCCGGCGCGATTATCCCCGCATTCTCCGCGCCGCGCCGCGCTGGCGTGCGCTCAGAGCACGTAGCGCGCGAGATCCTCGCTGGCCGCGAGATCCTTGAGCCGGGCGTCGACATAGGCGGCGTCGACGACCACTGCCTGGCCGCTCCGATTTCCGGCCTGGAACGAGACGTCCTCGAGGAGCCGCTCCATCACCGTGTAGAGCCGGCGTGCGCCGATGTTCTCGGTCTTTTCGTTCACCTGGAAGGCGATCTCGGCGAGGCGCCGGATTCCGTCGGGGCGAAAGTCGATGGTCATGCCCTCGGTGCCGAGCAGCGCCTCGTACTGGCGCACCAGCGCCGCGTCGGTACTCGTGAGGATTTGGACGAAATCGTCCACCGAGAGCGATCCGAGTTCGACCCGGATGGGGAAGCGGCCCTGCAGCTCGGGGATCAGATCCGAGGGCTTCGCGAGGTGGAACGCGCCGCTCGCGATGAAGAGGACGTGGTCGGTCCGCACCATCCCGTATTTGGTCGAGACGGTCGTGCCTTCGACGAGCGGCAGCAGATCGCGCTGAACGCCCTGGCGCGAGACGTCGGCGCCGTGCATTTCCGACCGGCTCGCGATCTTGTCGATCTCGTCGAGGAACACGATGCCGTTCTGCTCGACGTTCGCGAGCGCCCTGGTGCGGAGTTCGTCCTCGTTGACGAGCTTGGCGGCCTCCTCGTCGGTGAGGAGCTTCAGCGCTTCCTTGATCTTCAGCTTGCGCAGGCGCTTCCGCCCGCCGCCCAGGTTTTGAAACATGCCCTGGATCTGCTGGGTGAGTTCCTCCATTCCGGGCGGCGCGAGGATTTCCATCTGCGGGCTGAGCTGAGCGAGCTCGATCTCGATCTCTTTCTCGTCGAGCTCGCCCTCGCGGAGCTTCTTCCGGAATTTCTGGCGGGTGGTCGTGTCCTCGGCCGGGCTCTCCTTCTGCGCCGCGAAGAACCCGACTTCGCGCGCGCTCGGCAGCAGGGCGTCGAGCACGCGATCCTCGGCCGCGTCCTGCGCGGAAACGCGCACCTTGCGCATGGCCGACTCGCGCGCCTGCTTGATCGCGATCTCGGCGAGGTCGCGCACGATCGTGTCGACGTCGCGGCCGACGTAGCCCACCTCGGTGAACTTCGTCGCCTCGACCTTGATGAACGGCGCGTCGGCGAGGCGCGCGAGCCGACGCGCGATCTCGGTCTTGCCGACGCCGGTCGGGCCGATCATCAGGATGTTCTTCGGCACGATCTCGTGGCGAAGCGGCTCGGGCACCTGCTGTCGGCGCCAGCGGTTGCGCAACGCGATCGCGACGGCGCGCTTCGCCTGGTCCTGCCCGACGACGTGCTTGTCGAGCTCGTGGACGATTTCCTGCGGGGTCATCGAGGACATGTGGGGCACCTGTTCGGCGGCGGATCGAGGCGCATCGGCGCGGGAGCGGGAAAGATCGCGGCCTCTGCGTGCGCGCGTCGGCGCGAACGCGGGCCGCGCGACGCCGCGCTCAGCCCAGCACCTCGATCGTGTGGCTCTGGTTCGTGTAGATGCAGATGTCGCCCGCGATCTTGAGCGCGCGCGAGACGATCTCGGCGGGACCGAGATCGGTGTTCTCGAGCAGCGCCCGGGCGGCCGCCTGCGCGTAGGGCCCGCCGGACCCGATCGCGATCAACCCCTGCTCGGGCTCGAGCACGTCGCCGTTGCCGGTGATCACCAGCGAGACCTCTCGGTCGGCGACCGCGAGCATCGCTTCGAGGCGGCGCAGGATGCGGTCGGTGCGCCAGTCTTTCGCCAGCTCGACGGCCGAGCGCAGCAGGTTGCCCTGGTGCTTCTCGAGCTTCCCTTCGAAACGCTCGAACAGCGTGAACGCATCCGCGGTGCCACCGGCGAACCCGGCGAGGATGCGGTCCTGATAGAGCCGGCGCACCTTGCGCGCCCCCTGCTTGATCACGACGCTGCCGAGCGTCACCTGTCCGTCGCCGCCGAGCGCCACGTCCCTGCCGCGGCGCACGGACACGATGGTCGTGCCGTGAAACTGTTCCATGGAAGGCCCGGTTGGGGATGTTCGCGGAAGCTGGGGGCGGGCCCAGCCGTTTCAAGAGCCGAGCTGCGCGACGGTCGGTGCGGGGCGCTACTTGCGGGGCACGAGGCGGGCGAATTCGCGGATGCCCATCATCGCGAACAGAGCGACGATCATCTCGTTCGCGCCGCGGATCTCGATCGACTTGCCGGCCTGCTTGATGCGCGCGAGCACGTTGAGGAGCTGGCCCGCGTTCACGAAATCGACACGCCGCGCGCGCAGCATGTCGATCACCACCGGGTTGACCTCCGCCGCATAGCCTTCGAGATCGGAGAGCAGCTTCTCGCTCGGGCCGGCCACCTCGCCGTCGATCACGAACGCTTCGTCGGCAGGCGGCGGCGCATCGGCGGCACCGCCCGCGGCGGTCCCGGCTTTCGGCGGCGCACGGTTTTCCCACGCGGGCGGCGACACTTCGTAGGTGATGGCGTACTCGAGCGCCGCGTCCTCGTAGGCCTGCTGGTTCCCGAGCTGCTGGTGGACGTCGAGGAGCAGCAGCCAGAGCGACGGATCGACGCTGCGGTCGCCCGACTTCGCGACTGCGCCGACCAGCTTCACGAGCGTTGCGTCGCCCGCGAACGTCAGTTCCTTGCCCGCCTTGCGAATGCCCGCGAAGGTGCCGAGGAGGAGCTGCGCGCCGCCCGCGTCGATGCCCGCGAGGCGCCCGAAGTCGATGCGGAGCTTCGGCTGCTTCTCGGCGAGCTTCTTCACCTGTTCGAGGTGGGGCGCGCTCGCCGCGGTGAGGGCGCCGGAGAGCGCGACATGTCCGGCGCCGCTGCCCGAGCGCTTCGGCTGCGCGGCCGGCGCGGGCGGCGGCGCATCGGACCACGCGGGCGGAGAGCGCTCGAACTTGACCACGAACTCGAGCGCCTTCTCCTCGAAGGCCGCACGCATGCCGAGGTGCTGGTAGAGATCGAAGAGCATCAGCCATGCCTGCAACCGCCAAGTGCCGAGATCGTCGGCCGCGATCGCCTCCGAGACTCGCGCGAGCGCGTCCTTCGCCTGGCCGTTCGCGAAGAGGATCGCCGTTTCCTCGATCGCGGGCGGAACGTCTTTCGCGCCGGTCTCGACCTCGATGCACAGATTCGACTCCACGCCCCGCCGACGCGCGATCTCGGCGTCGGACCGCCCGCTGCTCGGCGGTACGCTCTGGCCCTTCGCAAGCGACGGCGGCATCGACAGCGGTGGGAGCGACGGCGCGCGCGACTTCGGTGCGACCGACTCCGGCGCCAGGGAAGGCGGCGCCATCGACTCGGGCGCGAGCGAAGGCATGGCCGAGGGCGGCGGCGAGAAAGACGGCGGCGAGGACGGCGGCGGCGACGCGGGCGCCCAGTTGGTGAAGTCGAGATCGCCGATCGCGTCGGGCGCGACCGAGCTGTCGGGGGCGGGCGCTCTAGCCTTCTCTTCGGCGCGCGCGGACCGGGCCTGCGGCTTCGCAGGCTTCACGTCCTTGGGCGGCGGCTTCTTGCCGAAGAGCGAAAAAACCACGGTGAGTTCTGAGGTTACGGTCGCAACCCGGCCGCGGATGCGGATGCCGGCAGAGTCGAGTTTTCTACCATAGCTCCTTCGGGCCGTCCAACCGAAGGCCGCACGTTTGACGATCGTGCATCAGTTGGCTGCTTCGAGCCGGAACACGATCGGGACCACGACCCAGGCCTCGACGGCCTCGCCGCCCCGGCGCGCCGGCACGAAGCGCCACGCTGCGACCGCGTCCGCCGCGGCGGCGTCGAGGACGGCCGAGCCGCTCGTGCGCTCGAGCTCGACCTTGGCCGGCTTGCCCTCGGACGTCACGAACACCTTGAGCCGCACCGTGCCTTCCTCGCCGCTGCGCCGCGCCGATGCGGGGTACCGGGGTGCGGGATTCTGGAGGTAGGCCGCCCTGTAGCTCGGTGGGACGACACTCTCGCCAGCTCCCGCCGGAGTGCCCGCCCCCGGTGCAGCCGGCGCGGCCTCAGCCGGGGCCGGGGCCGGAGCCGCCACCGAGGCCGGCGGAGCGGGGGGCGGGACCGGCACTGCCGCAGGCGCAGCCGGGCTCGGCTCCCGGGCGGTGAGGATCGGCCGGGTTTCCTCGACCCGCCGCGCGGGCTTTGGCGGAGGGGCAGGCGCCCTCTGCTTCGGCGGCGCCGGCTCCGCCTTCGCCGGGATCGGCAACGGCGGCGCGACCTTGGGCGCGGGCGGCTCCCGTTCCGGCAGAAGGACGGACAAGACGCGGGGCGGCTCGAACTGGTGCGCGTGGCGAGCGAGTCCGCCCAGCCCGAGCGCGAGCGCGTGCAACGCAACGCTCGCCGCGACTGCGATGCCGAGGGCGGCCGACTCGTTGCGCGCGCGACCGGACATGCCGTTCAGAACGTCCCCCTGACCCCGAACATGACAGCTCGCGCACCCGTCGGGGCGATCTCCTTCAGGAACGAGGTGCTGTAGCGGATGGTCTCGTTGAGGAGGTTCGTTCCGCGCACGAACGCCTCCCAGCCGACGCCGAGGGCGCGAAGCTTGTAGGCGAGCGCCGCGTTGACCAGCGTATACCCGTCGGTCGGCTGTTCCCCAGGGGCGACGTCGTTCTGCGCGCGCGCCCACAGCGCGTCGACGCGGGCCGAGAGATCGCCTGCCCCGTACACCAGCGCCCCGCCGAATCGCATCGGGGGAATGCGCGGCAACGGGTCGCCGTTGTCGCGATCGCGGGCCCGCGTGTAGTCGGCGCGCAGGTCGAGTGCGACCGAGCGGCCCGCCCCCGACCACAGCGGGACCCGGCCCTCCGCCTCGAAACCCTGGAACGTCGCCGGCAGCGCGACGAACGCGTATTGCTGGATCGGCGCCGTCAGCGTGGTCGGATCCACGGTCGCGGCGATCGTCCGGTCGTCCGCGTCGCGGAACAGCGGCTGACCGGTCGCCGGGTCGACCGTCGGCACGAGTCCGACGAAGTTCGTGAACCGGTTGTAGAAGTAGCCGACGTAGCCCGTCCAGCCGCCCGCCATCTTGCGCACTCCGGCATCGAACGCGAGCGACTTTTCGACCCCGAGGCTGCGGTTACCGATCTCGAACGCGTTGGTCGCGATATGGGGGCCGTCGGCGTAGAGCTCCTGGTAGGTGGGCGCGCGCTCCGTATAGGAGACGTTGCCGGACAGTCCGTACTCTCTGGCGAACGTCCACAACGCCCCGACTGCGCCGGAGAGCGGCGTGAAGCTGCGCGAGTCGGCGGGCAGGCCTGCGGCATCGAACGCTTCCGCGTCCACCTTGACGCGCGATA
This sequence comes from Burkholderiales bacterium, assembly GCA_025458245.1. Lineage (GTDB taxonomy): Bacteria > Pseudomonadota > Gammaproteobacteria > Burkholderiales > SG8-39 > JAOAEA01. The sequence continues at coordinate 15,078 of JALOSW010000026.1, read as the reverse complement.
CACGCCCGCCCGCCGAGAGCTTGAGCGCCCCCAGGGTCAGCTCCTCGTAGACGAAGCCGGCGAACTGGTTGGTCGTCGTGGTTGGCAGGAACGCTTCTGCGCCGAGCGCGGAGAACTTGAAATCGGTGAACTGGATGCCGACGGCGCCCGTGAGCGGCCCGAGCGCGCCATGCAGGTACTCGACCCGGCCGTCCCAGCCCTTGTTCTTGAACGTCGTGCCCACGACCCCGTCCTCCACCTCCTGGTGCTGGTAATCGGTGTAGCCGAGCTTCCACTTGAGCGCGCGCGCCGCGCCGCCGAGATCGCGCAACTCGCCCGCGAAGTCGAAGCGATCCATGTCGAGCCGGATCCGCACGTTCTCCTCCGCCACGGTGCCGTAGCGGCTGGAGTAGTTCGAGTAGGCCGCGCCGACGTAGCCGTTGTCGAGGATCGCCGAACCGGCGACCGCGCCGCCGTCCCAGTTGCCGTTACTGTTGGGGAGCCGCCCGGACGGCCCCGGCGCGCCCCGCAGCGCCTGTTCGGACGGCGTCCAGGCGTCGCCCGGAATGCGCAAGTCGTCGCTCTTGCGCGCAAAGCCGTCGGCGTGGAGCACGAAGCGCTCGTTGCCGAAATCCAGCCGCGCGGCGCCGGCGCGGTCGTTGCTCACGGAGTTGTAGCGCAACTCCGCAGCGCCGACGACCGGCTTGGCGAGCCCTTCCTGCGCGATGCGTCCGTCGCTCACGTTCACGACTCCGCCCACAGCATTGCCGCCGTACATCACCGCGGCTGGCCCGCGCACGATCTCGACCCGATCCATGAGCAGCGGTTCGAGCGCGACGGCGTGATCCGGGCTGATCGACGAGGCGTCGAGCACGCTCACGCCGTTCTGCAGCACGACGATCCGATCCTCGCCGAGGCCGCGGATGATCGGCCGGCTGGCGTTCGGCCCGAAGTAGGTCGATGTGACGCCGACCTCTTCGGCGAGCGTTTCGCCGAGGGTGGGTTGCATCTTGCGGCGCAGCCCCTGGCCCGACAGCACCGTGGCCGGATTGGCCAGTTCGAAGAGGCTCGACCCGATCGGGTTGGCGGTCACGACGACGGGCGCGAGCGCCTGGGCGGCGCCGGCTGTCGCCGAGGGCTCGACACGATCGTTGCCGGCGCTTTGCGCGTAGGCGCTGGGGACGAGCGCCCACGCAACGGCGAGGGCGAGCGGGGAAAGACGGGGGTTCATTCGCGATCTCCTTGAAAACGGATGCAGCGCGCGCCTTCGGCGCGCACGGCAAAGGTCTCGCGCCGGGGAATCCGGCGCGCACTCGGGCGAGGTCAGGAGATCGAGGGCGGTGCGCGGCCCGAGTAGGGCGAGGGGTCGGAGACGACGAAGCAGGATTCGTGCTCCGCCGCAGGCGCAGGGGCCGCGACGGCCGGCACGACGGCTCGCGGCGCGGGCGGCGCATCGGCGGAATCCGCCGCCGCGAACGCGTGGCAGAGATCGCACTGCGGTGTCTGGGCAGGCGAGTGATGGGCGTCCCGATGACCGGGCGGATCGCCCGCATGCGAGAGGGCGTGCACCGCACCGCCCGTCTGCGCGAAGACGAGCGCGAGCGCGAGCAGCAGGCGATAGAAGATCCGGGTAGGCACGCGGGCGGCCGTGACGCGGACAACCCGCGCCGGCGAAGCGCTACTAGAACCCATCCAGGGTGGTTTGCGCAAGCCCCGTCAGGGGCGCGGTGGGCCGGCCGGGGCCGGCCGCGCCCCGATTAGTCGCCGTACATGCGCTGCTTGAGCTCGCGGCGTGCCTGCGCTTCGACCGAGAGGGTCGCAGTGGGACGCGCGAGCAGCCGCGCCAGGCCGATGGGCTCGCCGGTTTCCTCGCACCAGCCGTACGAGCCGTCCTCGATGCGGCGCAGCGACTGGTCGACTTTCTTCATCAGCTTGCGTTCGCGGTCGCGCGTGCGCAGCTCGAGCGCATGCTCCTCCTCGATGGTCGCCCGGTCGGCGGGATCCGGCACGACCTCGTTCTCGCGCAGGTGCTCGGACGTCGCGCCGGCGTTTTGCTCGAGCTCGCGCTTCATGTCGAGAAGCATGGCGCGGAAGAACGCGAGCTGCGCGTCGTTCATGTAGTCGTCGACCGGCATCCGCATCAGGTCCGCCTCGCTCAAGCCTGCGAAGCGCACGTCGGTGCGCGGCACGTATGCAGGCGCGGGCTTCGGAGCGGGACGCGCGGGCGCCGCCTGGGCAGGCGCGGGAACCGGGGCCGGCGCGGCCGCCGGAGCCGGCTTTGCCGCGGGCAATGCTTTCAGCGGCGCGGGCTTGGGTGCAGCGGCGGGCTTCGCAGCGACTGCCGGCTTCGCCGGCGCCGGCGGGCGCTTCGCGGGCGCGGTGGCCTTGGCGCTCACCGCGGGCTTCACCGCCTTCTTGGCGGCAGGTTTCTTCGCTGCCGGCTTGGCGGCCGCCCGGGCGGGTGTCTTTTTCACTGCGGTCTGGCGAGGCATTGCTCGAGTCCTTGCACGAAAAGATCTTCGGGGAGATTGCGGCCGATGAAGACGAGCACGCTTTCGCGGCGCTCGGCCGGATCCCATGGCTTGCCGAGGTCGCCGCCCATGAGCATGTGCACGCCCTGGAATACGACCCTGTGCGGGTTGTCCTTGAGTTGCAGGACACCCTTGTAGCGGAGCATGTCCTGGCCGTAGACCTGGATCATGCCGGAGAGAAACTCTTCGAGCTTCGCGCCGTCGAACGCGCGCTCGGTGCGGAACACGAACGAATGCACGGCGTCGTCGTGCTCGTGGTGGTCCTCGTCGAGGAAGCCCGGCTCGAGCTCGAGAATCGCGTTCAGGTTGAAGCCGCGGATATCGAGGATCTCCGCGATCGGCGTTTCGCCGAAGTGCACTGCGCTGACGGGCGCGCGCGGATTGATGCGGGCCAGGCGATGCCTGAGGGCGTCGACCTCGGGCGCACTCACGAGATCGGTCTTCGAAAGCAGGATCCGGTCGGCGAATCCCACCTGCTCCTGCGCCTCGGTGAACTCGTCGAGCTGCTTCGCGGCGTGCTTCGCGTCGACGACGGTGACGATCGAGTCGAGCAGGTAGTACTCGCCGATCGCCTCGTCCATGAAGAACGTCTGCGCGACCGGACCCGGATCGGCCATGCCGGTCGTCTCGATGATGACGCGGTCGAAGCCGAGCGCTCCGGCATCGCGCTTCTGCTTGAGCTCGCCGAGGATGCGCACGAGGTCGCCGCGCACGGTGCAGCAGATGCACCCGTTGTTCATCTCGACGATCTGCTCGTCGCGGTCCTGGAGCAGGATCTCGTTGTCGACGCCCGCCTCGCCGAACTCGTTCTCGATCACCGCGATCCTCTGACCGTGGCTCTCCTTGAGAATGCGGTTGAGGAGCGTCGTCTTGCCGGCGCCGAGAAAGCCCGTGAGGATGGTCACCGGGACCATGCTGTCGTTCGTCATGACCTCGTTCGCCCGAACGCCGCGCTGCCGCCGGCGGCGCGCGTCGGGCCCATAAAGCGGCAAGAGCCGCGCCGCCGCCCCGTGTTCCCCGGGGTCGGCAGGCCGGCTGCTCAAGGCGCGCGATTGTAGTCGGGTGCAGGAAGGGCGGCAACCGGCCGGCATCCCACGCCGGCTGGAATTCAGAATCTTTTTAGAATCAGCCCTTTGAGATATTCGCCCTCGGGGAAGGCGAGCATCACCGGGTGGTCGGGTGCGGCCTGCAGCCGCGCGAGAACCTGCGCCTGCGAACCGGCATCGACCGCCGCGCCGGCGACGATCTTCTGGAATAGGTCCGGCGAAACGCCGCCTGAGCACGAAAACGTGACGAGCACGCCGCCGTGCCGAAGCAGTCGGAACGCAAGCAGGTTGATGTCCTTGTAGGCGCGCGCCGCGCGGTCGGCGTGCGCCGCGGTCGGCGCGAACTTGGGCGGATCGAGCACGACGAGATCGAACGAGCGCCCGGCGTCGCGCAGCTGCCGCAGATGCTGGAATACGTCGGCCTCGGCCCACTCGGCGCGCGAGGCGTCGAAACCATTCGCTTCGAGGTTCGCGCGGGCGAGCGCGAGCGCCTCCGCGGAGCTGTCGACCGACACGACCGAGCGCGCGCCGCCCGCAAGCGCCGCGAGCGCGAATCCGCCGGTGTAGCCGAAGCAGTTGAGGACGTCGGCGTCGCGCGAGAGGTCGCGAACGCGCGCACGATTGTCGCGCTGGTCGAGGTAGAAGCCGGTCTTCTGCCCGCGCGCGACGTCGACGCGATACCGGATGCCGTGCTCCACGATTTCGACGCGGGTCTCGACCAGCGTCCCGCGGATCGCACCGGTGCGCGCGTCCAGCCCTTCGAGCTCGCGCACCTCTGCGTCGGAGCGCTCGTACACAGCCCGGCATCCCGTTTCCGCTTCGATCGCGTTCGCGATGGCGTCGCGCCAATGCTCGGCGCCGGCGGAGGTGAGCTGAAGGACGACCACGTCCGAATACCGGTCCGCGACGACTCCGGGCAGACCGTCGGCCTCGCCGTGCACGAGCCGGCACGCGGCGAGTGACTCGGACCCGAGCAGGGCGCGACGCCGCTCGATCGCCGCGCGCAGGCGTTCGCGGAAAAACGCGCCGTCGATCGCGCTGGCCGCGTCGCGCGTCCAGAGGCGGACGCGAATCTGCGACTGCGGGCTATACGCGCCGAGTCCGACCGTCTGCCCCTCCGCGGTCACGATGCGCACGGTGGCACCGCTTCCGGGGTCGCCGTGGACCTGGTCGATCGCGCCGGAGAAAACCCACGGGTGGCCGCGCAGCAGCGAGCGCTCGCGCTCCGGATTCAGAACTACTGCCGCCGATCCCCCGGTGATCCTCGAAGGCGCGCGCTCGGGGGCCGGCCGCACGGCATCGCCGCGCGGTCGACGACGATCCTGACCGCGCTCGCCGCGTCGCGGGAACCCCGGTTTCGCGGCACTCCTCGATCGCTCGCGCTTGCCCGTCACCGCGAGCCCCCCGACTGCGTTCGCGCGAACCGGCTGCCGCGCCGCTTTCCGCCGGGCGGCGCGCGATCCGCGCCCCGAGACCTCCCGCTCGTCACTCGCAGTCCGCGTTTCACCGCGTGCACCTCATCGCTTCTTCTTCGCCCGCGGATGCGCCGCGTCGTACACCTTCGCGAGGTGCTGGAAATCGAGGCTCGTGTACACCTGCGTCGTCGAGATGCTTGCGTGGCCCAGCATCTCCTGCACGGCCCGCAGGTCGCCCGACGATTGCAGGAGATGGGTCGCGAACGAATGGCGCAGGACGTGCGGATGCACGTGCTGCGCGACGCCCGCGCGCAGCGCCCACTTGGCGAGCCGGTCGCGCACTACGCTCGGGCCCACGCGTGCGCCCCGCGCGCCGACGAAAAGCGCCGGCTCGTCGGGCACGGCGACCGACGCACGCCGCTCCAGCCACGCCGACAGCGCGTCGCGCGCTTTCGCGCCGACCGGCACGGTGCGTGTCTTCGATCCCTTGCCCGTCACCGTCACCTCGGCATCGCGCAGCATCGCCCGCGCGTCCGCGGCCTCGAGCCCGATCAACTCCGCGAGCCGCAGGCCGGACGAATAGAAGAGCTCGAACATGGCGCGGTCGCGCACCTCGAGTGCCGCGTCGCCGGGCGCGTCGAGGAGTCGTGCCGCCGCGTCCGGCGACAGCGCTTTCGGAAGCGCCTTGGGCGCCTTGGGCGCGCGCACGCCCGCGCACGGATTCACGTCGAGGCCGCGATGACGCACGAGCCACGCGAAGAGGCCGCGCCAGCCCGAGAGCATGCTCGCGAGCGTGCGCGGCTCGATGCCGCGCGCGTGCAACTGCGCGATGGCGCGCCGGATGTGGTGGCTTTCGATGCGCTCGACCGGAACGCCCGCGACGACGCGGAACAGCGTCGCGACGTCGCGCTCGTAGTTGCGTCGTGTGCCCGTCGCGAGCCGACGCTGGTGCGAAAGGTGGTCGAGGTACTCGTCGAGCAAAGCGCGCCGCGCGTCCTCTTGCGGCGCCGGCGCGCTGCGCTCGCTGGCCATCGCGCTCAGCCGAACCGCGCCAGCCCTGCGCTCACCATCTCGCCGATCCGCTCCAGGTAGAGCGTGCCCATCTCGGGGAAGAAGCGCTCCGGGTCGTCCGAGCCGATGGCGAGCATGCCGAAGGTGCCGTCGCCGTCGCGCAGCGGCATGAAGGCCACCGAGCGCACGCCGGCCGCCCCGTCGCCGAACCAGCTCACCGCCTCGAAGTTCGCGTTGGCGCCGCAAAACGGATGATCGAGCTTCTCCGCATAGTCGCGCAGCTCCTGGCTCACGGGCGCACGCTCCGGGCCCTCGCCCTCGCCGCGCCAGAGCCGCATCGCCACGTGCGGCACGCCGAAGCTTTCGCGCAGCGCGCCGTAAAGCGCCCCGACGTAAGCGTCTTCCGCGACCGGGATGAGCAGCGCCAGGCCGAGACGATGCACCTTGTCGCCGATCGCGTCGTTCTCCTCGCCGAACTGGATCAACTCGGAGAGCTTCGCCTCGAGCGCGCGCGACTTCTCGCGCAGCGTGAGCACCTGCCGCTCCGACAGCGGGATCGCGCGCGCGCCGTGCGGGTGCGGTACGTAGATCTGCGCGAGGAGGTCCGCGTAGGCCTCGAAGAAGTCGGGATGGTCCTTGAGATAGTTCGCGACGTCTTCGGCTTGCATCAAAGCTTCCCCAGATCCACTTCACCCTCGAACACCGTGACCGCCGGCCCGGTGAGAAAGACCGGATTGTCCGCGCCCGCCCAAGCGATCGTCAATTCCCCGCCGCGCGTAGACACGCGCACGCGCGCGTCGAGCAGGCCGCGACGGATGCCTGCGACCACCGCCGCGCACGCGCCCGTGCCGCAGGCAAGCGTCTCGCCCGCACCCCGCTCGTAGACGCGCAGCCGGATGCGATCGCGAGCGAGCACCTGCATGTAGCCGGCGTTGACTCGCTGCGGAAATCGCGGGTGCGCCTCGATCTTCGGGCCCTGCGTCGCGACCGGCGCGGTGTCGACGTCGTCGACCACCTGAACCGCGTGCGGGTTGCCCATCGAGAGTGCCGTGATCATGACCGTTTCGCCGCCGACGTCGAGCGGCTGCACGATGCCGTCGAGATCGGTCAGGAAGGGGATGCGGCCCGCGGCGAACACGGGCGCGCCCATGTCCACCGTCACCTCGCCGTTCGCTTCGAGTCGCGGCGCGATCACGCCGCTTTTCGTCTCGACGCGAATCTCCGCCTTCGCCGTCAGCCCATGCTCGCGCACGAAGCGCACGAAGCAGCGCGCGCCGTTGCCGCACTGTTCGACCTCGCCGCCGTCGGCGTTGAAGATGCGATAGCGGAAATCGACTCCCGGCGTGCCGGCCGGCTCGACGAGCAGGATCTGGTCGCAGCCGACGCCGAAGTGCCGGTCGGCGAGCTTGCGCGCGAGCGCCGGCGTGAGATCGACGCGCTGATTCACGCCGTCGATCACGACGAAGTCGTTGCCGACTCCCTGCATCTTGGTGAACTTGAGCTTCATGCGAAAGGATTCACCGCAAAGGCGCAAAGGGCGCGAAGGAACGCAAGAGATGGGTTCTTATGCCGGTCATGTTCATTGGCGGTCGCACGGCGCTTCCCGGTCCACGCGACGCGCGGCGCACGCCGCACAAGGACATCTTTGCGATCCTTTGCGTCCTTTGCGCTTTTGCGGTTCTGATTCAATAGAAGCCCGCCTCCCCCGGCGGGCGCGTCTTGAACCGCTTGTGCACCCAATAGTACTGCTCGGGCATCTCGCGTACGCGCGCCTCGATGAACGCGTTCATCCTTCGCGCATCGGCCGCCGGGTCGTCGGTCGGAAAGTCGTCCCACGCCGGATAGAAACGGGCGCGATAGCCCTGCCCGCCCGGCAGCATGCGCGCGACGCACGGCACGACCCGCGCGCCCGTGAGCTTCGCGAGACGCGACACCCCCGTGATGGTCGCGGTCTGCACGCCGAAGAACGGCACGAAGATCGACTCGGCAGGCCCGAAGTCCATGTCCGGCAGGTAGAAGAACGGGATCGCGTCCTTGATCGAGCGCGCGATCGTGCGCAGGCCGTCCTGCCGCGAAAAGAGGCGCGAGCGGCCGAAGATGAACCGCACGCGCCCCGAGCGGATGCGCTCGTCGATCACCGGATCCTTCTGCTTCTGGTACATGCTGGTGATCTCGTGGTCGCACGAGATGCGCACACCGGCCGCGTCCATGCCGAGAAAGTGCGGCGCGAGGATGATCACCGGCCGGCCGATGTGCGCGTCGAGGTGCTGCGCGTCCTCGTACTGCACGAGGCGCATGAAGCGCTCCTTCGGCGCGTACCACATGATTGCGTGCTCGAGGAAGAAGCGCCCGACCATGCGGAAGTGGCGTTTGGCGAGCGCGACGCGCTCCGGCTCGGGCATCTCCGGGAAGCACTTCGCGAGGTTGACGAGCACCACGCGCCGCCGCGGTTTGACGAGGTGGTAGGCGAGCGCGCCGACGGCCTCGCCCACCGCCGCGAGCGCCGCGAGCGGCAGCAAGTGCAGCAGCCACATCAGACCGAGCGCGAGGCGGGAGAGCATCGGCGAGGGCGCGTGCGCTTCAGGTCGACGAGGCGCCGGGCGGAGCGACGCCGGCCGGCACCTTGTAGCGGTTGTAGGCCCACAGGTATTGCTCGGGACATTGGCGGATCACGCCTTCCATGGCGCGGTTGATCCAGCGCGCGGGGCTCTCGTCTGCGAGCCGCTCGGGCATGCGCTGCGCGTGCACTCGATAGCCCCGCCCCCCGGGCAGGCGCTCGCCATATGCCAGCACGATCGTGGCGCCGGTCGATTCGACCAGCCGTGCGGCAAGCGTCATCGTGTAGGCGGGGCGGCCGAAGAAGTCGGCCCACTCGCCCTCGCCTCGGCTCGGCACCTGGTCGGGCAGCATGCCGACCGCCTCGCGCGCCTTCAGCGCCTTGAAGAGCGCGCGCACGCCCTTCACGTCCGTCGCCGCCGCCGACATGTTGGGGCGATTGCGGCCGGCATCGATGAGCGGCTGCAGCGACGGCTGGCGCGGCGGGCGATAGAGCACCGTCATCGGCCCGAAGCCATGGGTGAAGAACTGCGCCGTGACGTCGAAGCAGCCGAGATGCGGCGTGAGGAACACCACGCCCTTGCCGCGCGCGGCCGCCTCCTCGTACACCTCGCGTCCGACGAGGTCGCGCACCCAGCTCGCCACCTCGGCATGCGGCCGCAGCCAGATCGCGGGCAGTTCCAGGATCGACTTGCCCGCCGCCGCGATCGCCGCGCGGCGAACGCGCGGCTGGTCGAAGCCCGCCTGCGCGAGGTTCGCGCGGAAGTGCTTCCGGTAGCGTCCGGAGGCGAGATAGGCGAGCCAGCCGAGCGCGGCGCCGAGCCGGTGGAGCCACGCGAGGGGCAGACGTGAGAGAAGTGTGAAAATCCCGGCCATGGCGAGGGCGCGGCGTTACCGGGCAGTCGGGTCGTGCTATCCTCCCCGACCTTTTTCGATCAACGACTTGAATCAGGATCACGCGCGATGTCGAGCTTCCTCTTCACCTCCGAATCCGTCTCCGAAGGCCACCCCGACAAGGTCGCCGACCAGATCTCCGATGCGATCCTCGACGCGATTCTAGCCCAGGACAAATACTCCCGCGTCGCCGCGGAGACGCTGGTGAACACCGGTCTCATCGTGCTCGCCGGCGAGATCACCACCGGCGCGACCATCGACTACGCGCAGATCGCGCGCGGCGTGGTGAAGCGCATCGGCTACGACAATTCCGACTACGGCATGGACTATCGCGCCTGCGCGGTGCTGGTGAACTACGACAAGCAGTCGCAGGACATCGCCCAGGGCGTGGACGAAGGCAAGGGCATCGACCTCGAGCAGGGCGCCGGCGACCAGGGCCTGATGTTCGGCTATGCGTGCGACGAGACGCCGCAGCTCATGCCGCTGCCGATCTATCTCTCGCATCGCCTCGTCGAGCGCCAGTCGCAACTGCGCCGCGACGGCCGCCTGCCGTGGCTGCGCCCCGACGCGAAATCGCAGGTGACGGTGCGCTACGTCGACGGCAAGCCCGACTCCATCGACACCGTGGTGCTCTCGACCCAGCACGACGCCGACATCGGCTACGAGCCGCTGCGCGAGGCGGTCATCGAGGAAGTGATCAAGCCGGTGCTGCCGAAGAACCTCGTCAAGGGCGAGGTGAAGTACCACGTCAACCCGACCGGCCGCTTCGTCATCGGCGGGCCGCACGGCGACTGCGGCCTGACCGGCCGCAAGATCATCGTCGACACCTACGGCGGCGCCGCGCCGCACGGCGGCGGCGCGTTCTCCGGCAAGGATCCGTCGAAAGTCGACCGCTCCGCCGCCTACGCCGCCCGCTACGTCGCGAAGAACGTCGTCGCGGCCGGTCTCGCCTCGAAGTGCCTGGTGCAGGTCTCCTACGCCATCGGCATCGCGCGTCCGACCTCGGTGATGGTGACGACCTCCGGCACCGGCAAGGTCTCCGACGAGAAGATCTCCGAGCTCGTGCAGAAGCACTTCGATCTGCGCCCGAAGGGCATCGTGCAGATGCTCGACCTCCTGCGCCCCGTCTACGAGAAGACGGCCGCCTACGGCCACTTCGGCCGCGACGAGCCCGAGTTCACGTGGGAGCGGACCGACAAGGCGAAAGCCCTCGCCGCCGACGCCGGCATCAAGGCGGCGGTCCCGGCCTGACCGTCGGCCGGGCGGCGGCCCCCGCCCGGCTTCGTGAAAAATCGTGCACCGCCTCCCGGCGGTGCGACATCGGCGCGATACTGTCGGCCTCCGCCCGCGAGGGGCGCCCGGTTCACGGAGGTTGCCGATGCCTATCGTCCCGCTTCTTCTCGCACTGGTGCTCGCGCTTCCGGCGTGGGCAGGGGAGCCGCCGCTCGAGATCACCGTGTCGCGCCAGAGCATCGCGCCGGTGACGTTCCAGACGGCCGCCGACGCGAACGGCGTCGCCCGCATCGCGCTCGCAGACCTGACGCGGGGCCGTCCGCCCGCAGAGCGGCTGCCCTCCGATCTCGAGCTGGAAGTTCGCGCCAGCACGTTCGGACCGTGGATGACCGTGAACATCGGCCTCTTTGGCGCCAAAACGCGCGGCGAAAAGCGCGTCGCTCGCGACGGCATGGCGATCGCGATGCCCGTCACCGAGCGCCGCTCGACGCACCGGACCATCGAGCTGCGCGGAGGCGAGAGCGCCGAGCTGACGCTCGAAGGCTACAAACTCAAAATCAGACGGCCGGGCGCCGACTAGCAACGCGCATCGGGCGCGTCGCGAACGCGGCCCGCCTCTCCCGCGCGTGGCCCCCATCGGGCCGCCGCCCAGTCTAGCGAGACGCGATTACCCCGCTCTCGACGCGGCGCGCGCGCCCCACCGAGACGAGCGTTTCCACGATCTGCGGCAGGCGCCGCTTCCACGGGCCGCGGCCGGTGAAGCGCTCCGCGATCTCGTCCTCGGTCAGTGGCGTGCGTGATGCCGCGATCACCTCGGCGACGCCGCGGACCTGCTCGGGCAGCGCCCTCGGCCAAGGGGTACGTGCAGCCTTTGCGGGCGCCGCTTCCGCTTCCTCCTCCTCGGGCGTCTCGATCTCGCCCTGCGCGGGCTGGGCCTTCTGTGAGGGATGCTGGAACTCCGGCCGCAGCCAGCGCACGAGGCCGCGCCGTTCCTCCGCAGCACGCACCGCATTCAGCGCCACCAACCGCTCGAGCAATGCGTCGTCGAGCGCGCGGCGGCAGTCGTCGCGAGCGGCCGGCGTGTTCCCTGTGCCGGGCGCCGCATCACCGTTCAAGACGCGCATCAGCGGCGCGAGGTCCGACCAGCCATAGGCATCGAGCACCGCAAGATCGAGATCGGCGTGGAGTTGGCGCAGCACCGAGACCAGCCCCTGTTCGTGAATGGTCTTTTCCTTCGCCGTCAGCGCCTCGCCCGCCTTGAGCTTTTCCAGCACGTTGTACATGCCGGTTAGCGTCAGGCCGGGGTGGGCCGCCTGCTGGCGCTTGCGGTGGGCGTCGAGCTGCTCGGCGAGGTCGCGAATGCGGACCTGCTGCTCGGGGGTGGCGTCGGGGAATGGGTAGGTCGCGAAACACGTCGTGTTCGTCCAGGTTGGATCGTTACCGACCCCAAGGCGACCACCGGCTCGAAGCGCCCAGCCGGAATGCAATGACGACGACAGGACGCCCAGGACGTACGGCAACTCTGTGCACACCGCGTAGAGCTTGTGATCGGGACAGAACGGTAGATCGACGAAGGCGAAGACCCGGTGCTTCGATGTTTCGGGGGTCAGGATGATCCGCGCAAGGCCGCTCCAAGAACGACGGAGGTCTCGGTTGGATCGCCCGAACAGCCACCAGTCGCGGCGGCGCTGCGAGTCCTTGTTGTGATCACGCTCCGGCTTCACCCGATCGAACAGCCATTGGTAAAGCGCAGGGTGCGCGGCGCGCGCGGATTCGGCAGTGTGTCCGAACAGATCGATCACGAAGCACGGCTCTCCGCCCTGCATCATGTCCCGCGCGTTGAAATGGGGCTTGATCTCATCGGGCAGCGCGTCGAGACGGTACCCGAGGGCCTGCACCTCCTGCGGCGACACGCGAAAACCCTTACCGACGAGATTCATGCCCTGAAAACACACATCGCTGTTGGCCCGAAGCCGAATGGCACCGCTGACGCGCGGGCCTACCGTTAGGTCAGGATGAATCTCGCCGCTGCGGGATCGCAGCTCGACGGCGACCTCACCCTCCGCGGCGGGCGATTCCGTGGTCACGGCCGCCAGCGTCCCCGGTGCATCGGTGGCATCGGCTACCGTCATCGCGATGCGGACCGCTGCGCCATCGGCGCTGTCCACCCACGGGTGATCGGGAATCACGTACCGGAGCACGAGCGGCGGCTTGCCGGAAAGATGATGCACAAGCACTTGCCGGTTGAATGTCTGCCGCAGGCTGTTGGTGGTGATCAGCCCGAAGCGCCGCAAGCGCCCTGCTCGCACCGCGTCCGCGGCGACATGCCACCAGTACATAACAAAATCGGAAGTCTCCGGCACGTCAGGCCATACCGAGCGCAAGGTCTCCGCATAGCCATCGCCAAGGGCCGCGCGCATACGCTTGTTTCCGATGAACGGCGGATTCCCCACCACGAAATCCGCCTTCGGCCACTCCGCCTTGCGCGGGTTGACATACACCTCCAGCGGCACCTGCGCGTGCTCGTCGGGCACGTCCTCGCCGGTGACCGGATGCTTCCGGTACGTGCGGCCGTCCCAGCGCGACACGACCTTGCCGGTCCCGTCCAGCGCGAACTCGACGCGGTCGTAGTCGAGCACGGCGTCCCGGTGCTCGATGTTGTGGAAGTCGCGCAGCACCGGCTGCGGCGGCATCACCTGGCCGCGGGTGCGGAAGTGCCACTGCAGGTAACCGATCCACAGCACCAGCTCGGCGATGGCGGCCGCACGCGGGTTGATCTCGATGCCGAGGAGCTGGTGCGGATCGACGGTGACGCCCTCGGTCTCCAGCAGCCCCTGCGTATCGCCCAGCTCGGCGAGCTGGTTCAGCACCTCGCCTTCGAGGCGCTTCAGGTGCTCCAGCGTGACGTACAGGAAGTTGCCGGAGCCGCAGGCCGGGTCGAGCACGCGCACGTTGCACAGCGCATGATGGAAGGCGCGCAGGGTCTGCCTCGCCTCGTCCAGCTTGCCCTCTCCGGCGAGCACGAGCGCGGCGGTCTGCGCGTCGCGCCAGTCCTCCCGCAGGGGCTCGACCACGGTCGGCAGCACGAGCCGCTCGACGTAGGCGCGCGGCGTGTAGTGGGCACCGAGCTTGTGCCGGTCGGACGGCGACAGCGCACGTTCGAGCAGGGTGCCGAAGATCGCAGGCTCCACCTCGCGCCAGTTGAAGCGGGCGGCGCGCAGCAGGAGGCCGATCTGGTCGCGATCGAGCGGGATGACGTGCGGCTGCTTGAAGAGCTTGCCGTTGAACTTGAGCACGTCCATGCGGATGGCGGTGGAGAACTCGCCCGCGTCCATGGCGCGCCACAGCTCGCCCACCAGCGGAACGAACTGCCGCGCATCGCCCTTCAGGCTCTCCAGCAGGTCGACGAACGCGCGCCTGGGCAGCAGGCCGACGTCCTCGGCGAACATGGTGAAGAGGCAACGGGTGAGAAAGCCCGCCACCAGCTCGGGATCGTGTCCCGCCTGCTCCAGCGCCTTGGCGATCTCGGCGAGCTGGCCCGCGATCTCGCGCGTGACTCGCGCCGACCGACGCGTCGGGTCGAGCGCCAGCGGATCGAGCCAGACCTGGCGCAGGCGGTCGCGGACCGACTCGTCGCGGAGCGCGCCGAGGGGGATGCGGTGCGAGCGCGGGTCGGGGAACGGGGTATAGGTGGCGCCGGAGCGCGTGAACTCCGCGTAGAGCTCGATGGCGTTGCCGACGTCCACCACGACAAGGAACGGCGGACGGCCTTCATCCGCCGGCAAGGCCCGCGCATACTGCTCGGCCTGACCGCGGGCACGCAGCATCGCGTCGTCGAACGCGCGACCCGCGCCCTGGCGGATGCGCTTCGCCTCGAGCACGAACGCGCCGCGGCGGTAGCAGTCGAGATAGCCGTGGCTGGTCGTGCCGTCGCCGTGCTGGAACGTGACCCGGCGCTCGAAGACGTAGGCGTTGTCGCGGGTGTCCTCCCGGGCCGGATCGGGCGCCGGCAGCCCGAGCAACGCGCATCGCTCGCCGACGAAGAGCTGGTAGTTGGCGCGCTCCGCGCCGCCGGCGTCGCGCCAGCGGGCGACGAAGGCATCGACCGCCAGCAGCTGCTCGGGCGCGGTGGGGCTGGGCTCGTCGTGGCTCTCGGCGGTCATGGCGCGGCGCGGGAGACTACCACCCGATCGCTGTGGGATACAGGCGATGCTCACCCGAATGAAACCCGCCTGGGCGGTCGGGCCGGGTGATCCGCAGCATGACCGAAAGCGCGGCCGGAACGCGAGTCCGTGCGCGGGCGCGTCATCAGACCCAAGTCAGAGCCCGTGCCGGTCGAGCCATTCAGCCATCCGATCCGCCACGGCCTGCCAGCCCACGTCGAGCATCATGGCATGGCCCATCCCGGGAAAG
>JALOSW010000128.1 GCA_025458245.1 Burkholderiales bacterium | reverse complement strand
CCCGGACGACGTCGATCCCCGGCACGTCGGCGGCGCGAACGGCCTGCCGCAGCGCCTCGATCGCCTGCGGGCGCGGGAAGCTCTTGCGCCAGGCGATCACGACGCGCCGATCGGGCGCCGGGCGCGTGAACGGCACGTAGGCGAGCAGATCGCCGGCGCGCGCTTTCAAGGGTATCGCCGACGCGGGCAGCACCGTGAGTCCGAGCCCCGACGCGACCATCAGCCGGATGGTCTCGAGCGACGAGCCCTCCACGGTCTTCTGGATGCTTCCCGGCGTCGCGCTCGAGCGGTTGAGCGAGGGACAGGCGTTGAGGACCTGGTCGCGGAAGCAGTGGCCCGTGCCGAGGAGCAGCAGGCTCTCTTTCGCGAGATCCTCCGCCCGAACCGACTTGCGCGTCGCCCAGGGGTGCTCGCGCGGCACCGCCACGACGAACGCCTCGTCGTACACGGGCACAGTGAGGATGCCCTGCTCCTCGAAAGGCAGCGCGACGATCGCGACGTCGATCTCGCCGCGCTTCAGCTTCTCGGCGAGCACGGCGGTGTAGTTCTCCTCGATGGAAAGCGGCATCTGCGGTGCGCGCTTGTGCAGAAGCGGCACGAGCTTCGGAAGGAGATACGGGCCGATGGTGAAGATCACGCCGACCTTGAGCGGGCCGGCGAGCGGATCCTTGCCGTGCTTGGCGATCTCCTTGACGACCGCAGCTTCCTCGAGCACGCGCTGCGCCTGCGCCACGATGCGCTCGCCCGCCGGCGTGAGCGCCACCTCGCCCGACCCGCGCTCGAAGATCGCGACGCCCAGCTCCTCTTCGAGCTTCTTGACGGCGACCGAGAGCGTCGGCTGGCTCACGAAGCACGCGTCCGCGGCGCGGCCGAAGTGGCGCTCGCGGGCGACGGCGACGATGTAGCGCAGTTCGGTGAGAGTCATGACGGGATGATACCCGTCAGTACTCGACGATCACGGTCACCGGCGAGACAGTCTGGTAGGTCCCGGCGGCCGGATTCTGGTTCGCGGGAATGCGCCCGTAGACGGTGAACTGCGCCTGCTGGTTGTTGCCGAACGACGGCGGATTGAACACGAACCGGCCGGTCGGAAACGTCGTCCCGGAGGTGCCGTCGCCCCAAACGAGACTGCGCGCGGCATCCCGGTAGAGGTTGTAGCCGAGCGTTTCGCCCGGCAGCGTAAGGTGGTCCATGAGCCGGTTCACGAAGCTCCCCGGGCCGCTCGTGAGCTTCACCGCGTAGCTCACGGTGCGGTTCGGCGCTTGGTTGATTTGCGAGCATCGCACGGTGAGCGTGGCCGCGCTGTCGGCGGGCGTCAGGATCGCGTAGATCCCGAACGAGAGGACGCCGTTGACCGCGACGGTGCAGCTCTGGGCCGATGCAGCCCCGCTTGCAGAAAGCAGCGCGGCGGCGGCGATCGCTTGGAGCAGGCGATGCGCGCCAGCGATCACTTGGGCCCCTCGCGGCAGAGCTTCGTACCCAGATCGGGCAGCGGATCGTCGCCGGCGATCTGCTCGAGGTCGAATCGGCACTCGCCGCCGCGCCACCGGACCGTGACCCTCGTCTGTTTCGTCACGCCGGTGACATAGAGCTCGCCGTCGGGCGCGACCGGGAAGACCTGCGAGACCCCTTCGAGCCGCGCGCTCGCCCCTGCGGGCGGCGGCGTACCGTCCGCGCGCTCGATCTTCATGAGCGCGCCGTAGGAGCGGCCCACCGGGAAGCGCACGAGCACGCCGCTGCGGAACGCCGGCACGGCCTCGACTTCGAGCGCGTCGACCTTCGCGCCGAGCGGCAGGTCGCGCTGGTCGACGCGCACCGGGTTGCGCTCGTAGGGGCGCAGCGTGGGCAGCAGGATCGTGCCGCCCGAGCTGGTGCGTCCCATCAGCTGATTGTCCTGATACACGCGAACGTTCGGAAAATCGGGTACTTCGACCACCGCGAAGCTCGACGTGATCGGCCGGGTCGCGAAGAACGAGCCGCCGAGCGTGACGAGCGATCCCGCTACGCCGGCGCGGTACGCCGTTTCGTCCGTGCCGCGACGGGCCTCGACGTACGCGTCGCCGTAGCGCGTCCTCGCGACCCCGCTCGCGAACGCGCGCCCGTTGTCGGTCGCCTGCACGAGATAACCGAAGCCCTCCCCGAACGGCGGCGATTGCTGCAGCGTTCCGATCAGCTCGGGATCGCCGCCGCCGCCCGGACGGCTATAGCTCAGGCTCGCGGAGGTGAGTCTTCCGAGCGCGACGGTGTAGGTGAGAAAGAAAGACCGCTCGGTGGGGCCGTCCCCGCGCGTCTCGATCGCGGACGCGAACAGGCTTCCGGCGCGGCCGAGGGAAAGGCTGTAGGAGAGCGTGTACGCGTCGCGCCGCGGACCGAGCCGGTCGTCGCTGATGCCGTAACCGAAGGCGATCGTGCCGGGCGGACCCATGTTGACGCCGATGTTGGCGAGCGTAACGTTCCGCGGCGCCGGCGTGCCTTCCGGTAGGCCGAGCAGCGAGAAGTCGCGCGTTGCGATGGTGGTCTGGACGCCGAAAGTCACGATGCGGGCCTGGCGAAAGAAGCCGGCGCTGTAGAGGGTCCCCGTCCCCCGATCCGACGTGCTCGCGGCGACCGCGGCCGTCGCGACGCCGAGATCGCCGACGAGGTAGGCGCCCGAGACGCCCGCTGCGGCCTGCTTCCCTGCGATGTCCCCTTCGCCGGCGGCTTCCGCGCGCACCTCGCCGGTGAACGCGTTGGTGAATCCGTAGCGGTAGGTGGCCGATGCGATCGCCCGCCCGTAGTCGTAGCTCTCGATGCCGAAGTTCCTGCGGATCTTTCCCGCTTCGACCGCATAGTCCGAGAGGCCTTCGCGCAGGAGCACGAGCGGCGTGTAGTACGGAAGGACGGTGACCTGCTCGCGACCGAGGATGTCGCGCACCACCACGCGGATGTTCCCGGCGCCGGTGATCGTCGGCACGTCGTTGATGCGGAAAGGTCCGGGCGGCACGTTCTGGCTCGACACCGGCACGCCGTTCACCAGCAGATCGACCGTCGAGGGCAGCACCGCCTCGCCCGACACGGCCTGAAGCGGAAACCGGACGAGATAGGGCTGGGTCGCGAAGTTCGTGCCGTACTGGATGCCGCCGAAACGCACGGATCGTCCCCACGCGCCCGCGACGCCGATGGCGTCGCCGACCCGCAGCGTGCTGAGCTTGTCGGGAAAGTCCTTCACCCACGCGGTTTCGAGCCGCACGACGCTGCTTTGCGTGCTGTCGTTGCGCGCGACCGCGCTCGCGCTCAGGACGCCGAGATTGCCGAACAGCCCGGCTTCGAGAACGCCGCCGTAGCGGGTGTCGGCACTCTGCCGCTCCACGGCGGCGTCGTAGTTCAGGAACGCGCCCGGCGGGCTCGGCGAGAGCCGCGGCAGGCCGCGCCCGGACACGTCGAAGTCCGAGACCTCGAACGCCTCGGGCGGGGCCGTCAACGACAGGGTGAGCTTGCGCGGATCGAAGCGGTATCGAACCGGCGCGATCTCGTCGAGCGCGACCATCCGCTCCCCTTCGGACTCGCGGATCGCGTCTGCCGGGGGCGCCTTCAGCCGCAGCCTGCGATAGTCGGCCTCCGGCAGCAGGATGCGGCCGCCAGGCGCGACGGTGATCGTGGCTGCGCCGGCCCGCTGTCCGTTCACGTCGATCTCGACCAGCAACTCCTGCGCCTCGGCAGCGAGCCCGGGAGGGTCGCCCGCGCGTTCGGCGGCGCGAATCGTTTGACTCGCTAGCAGCAGCGTGAGGGCCACGGCGAGGACGCGGAGCGCATCATTCCACCGGGACCTCGATCTCGGCGCGTTGTCCATCGAGCGTCGTTCGCAGCTGTAGTTTCGTGTTGTTGGGCTCTGCGGCCGGCATGTCGAGCGTGAAGCTGCGCTCGGCGCCCGGGAGCACGTACGCGAAGTTCTTCTGCTCGACGAACGGCTTTGCCTCGCCGGCGCGCGCGAGGGCAAGCTCGCCGATCTGGGCGCTGGCGTCACCCGAATTCTTCACGGTGAGCACCATCTTGCCGGGCGCGCTTCGCGATAGCCGCCACGCGAGGGCGGATTTCAGCTCTTCCCGCGGGGAGTAGAAGACCGGGACGCTGATCCGCAGATTGATGCGCAGCCCCGGCGCGCTCTGCGGGCGCGGCGGACCGGGGATCTCCTCGAAGATCGCTCGGAACGGCACCTCGGCAGTCGATTGCGGGGGGCGGCGCAGGCCGAGTCGGACGATCTGGCTCTCGCCGGGCGGGATGGTGAAAAGCGGCGGCGTCGCGATGAGGTCGCGCGTCGGGTCGAGGCGATCCTCGTTGCCTTCCTGCCTCCAGGTGAAAACGCGGAGCTGGATCGATGCCGGCTCGTCTCCGGTATTCGTGACGGTGACGGCGGCGGTCGCCTCCTGCGGGGACAACTCGACTCGCACCGGCGAGATGGAGAAGCTCCCGCTCCACGCGGGTACGGCGGCAACGACGAGCAGCCCCGCAACGAGGCGCAGCAATGCGACGCGCAACGAATCCGGCAAATCCAGCCCTCAGTAGGTGACGACGATCGTCACCGCGTCTTGATAGTTGTTGAGCGGTGCCGCGCTCTGGTTCGACGTCGAGTCCGGGACTCGTCCGTACACCGTAAACGATCGGAGCGCCAGGAAGCCTCCGCCCGTGCCGGTCGCGACCGCCGTACTCCCGGTGCCGTCGCCCCAAACAATGGTGCGCGCCGCGTCAGTATAGAGCTGGTAGGCGAGTTTTTCCGTCGGCACGGTCGCGGAAGTCATCTGCCGGTTCGCGACGCTGCCGCTCCCGCCGCCGCTCAATGCGATCTGGAATGGGACGCCGTTCGTGCAGCGCACGCCGATCGTGGACGTCGCGTCGCGATTGCCGCTGGCCGGAGTGTAAGCGCCGAAGTTGAGCGCATAGTTTCCGGGGCCGAAAGGCCACGTCGAGAAAACGCAGTAGCCGCCGACGCGGGCGGCGACGGCGAGAGTGCCGGTGGTCGTCGCGGCGCCCGCATTTCCGCTCGCGGCGAGCAGCGCGGCCGAAGCCAGCGCGGCCGCCATCCGCGCGTGCGTCCAGCGCTTGCGTGCCCCCGAGAACATTGGTTGCCGAGTGACTGACGGCGAAGAAAAGGGGAGACCGGTCGCCCGTCTCCCCTCGTCGCGCGGTCGCAGCCGGTCAATACGTGACGGTGATCGTCACGCTGTCGGTGTAGTCGGTCAGAACCGCCGCGCTCTGGTTGGCGGCGCTATCCGGAAGCTGGCCGTACACGGTGAGGTTGACGGCGTTGATCACACCCATGCCCGCTCCCGTGCCGGCGCCGGTGCTGCCGGTCGTGCCGTCGCCGAACACCGTGGTGAGCCCGGCGTTGGTGTAGAGCTGATACTCGAGCGTCTCGGCCGGCGTCGACGTGGACTTCATCTTGCGCGCGTTGATGTTCGCGGCCTGGCCGCCGTTGAGCGCGACGGTGAAGCCGGTGTTCTTCGTGCAGCGGACGCTGATCGTCGCGTTCTGGGTGACGGCGCCGCTGCCCGGGTTGTACGTCCCGAAATTGAGTGTCGGGCTGTTGACGAGGCAATTCTTCGCGACCGACGCCTGGACGGTCAGGTTGCCGGTCGTGGTGGCCGCGTGCGCCGTAGCCGCGCCCAAGGCGAGCAGCGTCGCTGCAGCGATCGGGGCAACGCGGGAGAAGGTGCTGCGGAACTTGCCGTTCTTCATTGCTGGTCTCCTGAAGCAGGGATCGAAATCGGTTGCGGCCTTCCGGGCCGCTTCGGGCGCGATCTTACTTGCAAGCACCGTGCCCGCCGGGAATCCACCTCGAATCGTTGCGGAAGAACATCACGCGCTGCGGGCGCCGAACGGCCTCGAACGGCCGAATCGGGTCCGAGCGCGGCGCTGCGTGGGCGATAGTTTCGCGTCCGTGTCGGCGTTCCGCGACATTCGTCACGAACGCCGCCGCGCGGTGTCGGCCCCGGGTCGCTTGCGGCGTCGATCGCCCGGCGCGCCGCCGCCTGTGGCCGACGAAGCCCCGACGGTCCCGTGGGCGTTCTCGTCGGGGCCGACATCCGGCTCGGCCTGGCAGCGCGTGCACTCCTCCACGCGCCCGCGCTCGGCGACCTCGCCGCCGGCGCGGCTCTGCGCCAAGATGAAGGCTCAACAATACAGACCCGAATACGTACATTTGAAGGGAAGGGAAAGATGATGCGAGTTTCGATGACGGCGTCGGTGCTTCTCGTGGCGGGGCTGCTCGGTGCGGCTGCCGCGCAGGCCAACGACCTCAGAACGGGCGTGGCCGGCGCGATCGGCGGCGGCGCGGGTGCAGCAGTGGGTAACGCCGTCGGCGGCTCCACCGGGGCGATCGTCGGCGGTGCCGTAGGCGGCGCGGCAGGCGGCGCGCTCGGCGCGCAGGGAAGTGCGCGGACCGGTGCGGCGGTGGGCGGCGCAATCGGCGGTGGCGCGGGCGCGGCGGTCGGGAACTCGGTCGGCGGCTCGACGGGCGCGGTCGTGGGCGCGGCGGTGGGCGGCGGCGCGGGTGCAGTCGTCGGTGGAATGGTCACAGAGGACAAGCCGAAGACGCAGGCCGTGCGCACCGGCAGCTACGGCGGGGCGCCCGCTTACTATCAGGGCAGCTGCAATCGCAACAATCCCGGGAAGGGCCTTGCCAAGGGCCACTGCAAATAGCGTCCGGCGACGCGCAACCGAATCGACCGCGTCGCGCGAACAGAACCTCCGATTTGCGGCCGGTGCGCTTCGCAGCGCACCGGCCGCTTCGTCTTCGGCCGCCGCCTGGTGCGAATCGCGCCGCAGCCCGGTCGGCGGGTGACGACGAGCCCCGCGGTAACGAGTCGGTCGCGTCGTCTGAACGGGAGTTCCGCTTCCGGCGCCTCGCGCTGCTGCCGGATCGACAGGGCTAGCCACACTGCGAACGCGGCGACGGTTGCGCCGATCAGCCCCGGCCGGATATGCAGCCGGGCGGCGGCGCGCACAGCCCCGCGCGCGAAGAGCTACCCGCCAACGCCAGCGCAGATCCGACCGA
>JALOSW010000257.1 GCA_025458245.1 Burkholderiales bacterium | reverse complement strand
GGCTGGCTGAAGGAGCGCGGCGTGTTCCTCTGGATCGTCCCGGCGCGCGTCGCCGGGCGCTGGCAAGTCGAGCGCGACGGCATCGCCGGCAGCTTCCCCCTCGATCTCGCACAGCAGTACCAGATGGTCGAAGCGCGCGATGAGGGCGGCGCAGTGCCCGCGCGATTCAGTCCGGTCAAGGGAACGTCGGTGCGGTTCGCCGTGCCGCCGCCGTCGCCGTTCGCGGGCGACTACGTGGGCGTCGCGGCCGGTGCCGCCATGCAGGGCGAGTTCATCGCTCCCGGCGGCGCCAGGGGAACGTGGCGCGCAGTCCGGCGCGGCGACGCCACCCGCTGACGTGATGGAGCTCCGCGCCGCGCTCGTCGCCGTCCTGCTCCATGCGAGCGCCCTCTCCGCGCAAGGCAATATCGTCGACCTGGGTCCGGACCCCTACGTTCCCACGCCGCCGTCGGTGGTCGCGCGAATGCTTGAGCTCGCGCAAGTGAAGCCCGGCGAGCTCGTGATCGACCTGGGCTCGGGCGACGGGCGGGTCGTGATCGCGGCTGCGAAGAATCACGGCGCACGCGGCATCGGCTTCGAGATCGACCGCAGCCTCATCCGCGAAGCGGAAGCGGGCGCACGCGAGGCGGGCGTCGCCGAACAGGTGCGCTTCGAGGCGAGCGATCTCTTCGAGGCTGATCTCTCCGCGGCCGACGTGCTCACCCTCTATCTCCTGCCGGTCACTAACGAGAAGCTGCGCCCGAAGATCCTCGCGGAGATGCGCCCCGGGACGCGCGTCGTCGCGCACCAGTTCCACCTCGGCGATTGGGCGCCGGACGTCACGGAGCGCGTTCAGGCCGCCGAGATCGCCTCGCGCGTGCACGGGGAGCGGATCGTCTTTCTCTGGACCGTGCCGGCTCGGGTCGGCGGGCGCTGGACGCTGCTGCGCGAGTCGGCGCCCGGAGGTGCGCTCGCGCTCGATCTCGACCAGCGCTACCAGCTGATTTCCGCGAAAGGCGACGCGGCCGTCGCGCCGCGCTTCGAGCCGATGCATGGCGCGCAGATCCGCTTCTCGGTTCCGCTCCCAGCGGCGCTCGCCGGAGAGTACTCCGGCCGCGCCGACGGCGACGCGATGCAGGGGGAATTCGTCGCCGCCGACGGGGCGCGCGGGAGTTGGCGCGCGGTTCGCTACCGTGCATCCGGGGACCGCGATCCGCGATGATGCTGCGGGCCGCTCGATGATCGCGCGGCCGGCCTTCGTCTGCGCCCTCGCCGCAATCGTGTCGACGCTCCCGGGTGTCGCACTGGCGGATCTCGTGCCCGAGCGCCCCACCGAGGAGGTCCCGTATGTCCGCACCGCGCCGGTGGTGGTGGACAAGATGCTCTCGTTGGGGCGCGTGCGCGGCTCGGACTTCCTCATCGATCTCGGCTCGGGCGACGGCCGCATCGTGATCACCGCGGCAAAGCGCTACGGTACCCGCGGGCTCGGCGTCGACCTCGACACCACGCTCGTCGCACAGGCGCGTGCCGCGGCAAGCAAGGCCGGCGTCGCCGACCGCGTCGCGTTCGAGCGGCGCGACGTTTTCGAAACCGACCTGCGCGCCGCGACCGTCGTCACCATGTATCTCCTGCCTGAGTACAACCTGCTGCTCCGGCCGAAGCTGCTCGCGGAGTTGCGGCCCGGCGCGCGCATCGTGTCGCACGACTGGGACATGGGCGAATGGGTCCCGGACGCCAAGGTGACCGTTCCCGTCCCCGACAAGCCGGTGGGCCTGCGCAAGGAAAGCACCGTGTATCTCTGGATCGTGCCGGCGCGCGTCGCCGGACGTTGGCGCGCAGACCTGCCGCGCGAGGGGCGTACGGTTCCCGTCGAGATCGATCTTCGGCAGTCCTACCAGGAGCTCTCCGGCACGGCACGCATCGACGGCCGCGATCTGCCGGTCGAGCGCGGCCGCGTCAACGGCAGCCAGATCCTGTTCCGGTTCGCCGACGGCGACGGCAGCTGGCGATTCGAGGGACAAACCAAGGGCGACCGGATCGTCGGGCGGGTGAGCGAGGACGGCGGCGCGCCGCGGCCGTGGCGGGCGGTGCGCGTCGAATAGCCGGCCCGGCGCGCCCGCGGGGAACGCGCGCGTGCATCCCGTCACGGGGCGCGTCTTCGCGCCCGGGCCTGCGTGCTATGCTCGGGATCGCAGCAGAGCTCGAGCCAGATCGCCTCGAAGCGCTAAGCGCTGCAGGTCAGCGGTTTCGTTCGCATCCGCCGAAAAGCGGCGGAGCTGGCGCCAAAACAGGTACGAACGAAGCTTGGACGGTATTCGTCACGGCCCGCGGGATTCCGCGGGCCGTTTTGTTTTCCGGTGCGGCGTCACTCTCCGGCGAGAAAGCGCTTCACGACGGCGACGGTGCGCGCCGGGTCTTCCTCGTGCGGCACGTGTCCGAGATCGCCGAACACGACGAGCCGGCTGCCGGGAATGTCGCGCTGAAATCGCGCGCCGTCTTCGGGCGGGATCAGCCCGTCGAGCGCACCCCAGAGAACGAGCGTCGGTACCCTGATTTCGCGGATGCGCTCGGCGTTCTCGCCGGCCGGCGCTTGCCGCCAGCGTTCGGCCAGCGCGCGGCGATTCCCTTCGCGCACCGTGATGTCGAAATAGAGATCGACCAGCTCGGGCGTCACCTTGTCCGGATCCCCGTAGACGCTGCGCACGCTCGACTCGATCACTCGTCTCGGCAACGCGACCTCGCCGATGCGGTTCAGCAAGGGCATTCGCGCGACGCGGAACCCGATCGGCACCGACTTCGGGTTCATCGGATAGCCCGCCGAGTCGACGAGCACCAGCTTCGCGACCCGGTCGGGCGCAGCGAGCGCGGTGGCCCAGGCGACGCTGCCGCCGAAGGAA
>JALOSW010000127.1 GCA_025458245.1 Burkholderiales bacterium | reverse complement strand
CATGTCCGAGTCCGGTCTGCCGGGATTCGAAGCGACCTCCTGGTTCGCGGTCTATGCGCCCTCGGGCACGCCGCCCGACGTGATCGCCAAGCTGAACGCCGAGATCGATCGCATCCTCGCCCTGCCGGACGTGAAGGAAAAGCTCGGCGGCATCGGCCTCGACGTCGTCGGCGGTCCGCCCGACCAGCTCGCCGCGTTCACGCGCGCCGAGCTGGCGAAGTGGTCGAAGGTGGTGAAGGAGGCGGGCGCGAAAGCGGACTAGGCGCTTCGTCCGATCGTTCCCGTGAAAGGAGACGCCATGCCCCTCCAGCACTATCTCTTTTTCAACGGCCGCTGCGAGGAGGCGCTCGGGTTCTACCAGAAGGCGCTCGGCGCGGAGATGCAGATGCTGATGCGCTTTCGCGAAAGCCCCGATCCGCCGCCTCCGGGCATGATTCCGGAGGGATCGGAGAACAAGGTCATGCATGCGAGCTTGCGTGTCGGAGACGCGACCCTCATGGCGTCCGACGGCACCTGCGACGGGAATCCCGTATTTCAGGGCTTCTCGCTCTCGATCGAGGCGCCGAGCGAGGCCGAGGCGCGGCGCCGCTTCGACGCGCTCGCCGAAGGCGGCTCCGTGCAGATGCCGCTCGGCAAGACCTTCTGGTCGCCTTGCTTCGGCATGGTCACCGACCGGTTCGGCGTCCAGTGGATGGTCGGCGTCGCGGCCGGCTGATCGACGCGCGCAACGCCTGCGGATCATCGGCCATGTCGGCCACCGTTCGGGTATTCGTGGCGGCGCTCGCGCTCGACGTGCTGAAGCGCGGCGACCCGCAGCTCAAGCGCCGCGCCGTGCTCTGGCTCGGCGACGTCGGCACCATGGACGACGTGCCCGTCCTGCTCGTCGCGCTTCGCGACGACGACGAATGGGTGCGCGCCGTCTCCGAGCAGTCGATCTGGTCCATCTGGGGCCGCTCCGGCGACGACCGGATCGATGCGCTGATGCGCCAGGGCGCGCAGGAAATGCAGGCCGGGCTGCTGAAGCAGGCGGTGGCGACGTTCACCCGCGTCGTGAAGGCGAAGCCCGCGTTCGCGGAAGCGTGGAACAAGCGCGCCACGGCGTACTGGCTGCTCGGAGATTCCAAGGCGTCGCTCGCGGACTGCGACGAAGTGATGAAGCGCAACCCCTATCACTTCGGTGCGCTCGCGGGCTACGGCCAAATCTGGTTCGCGCGCGGCGAGCCGGAGAAGTCGCGCGAATACTTTCGCAAGGCGTTGTCACTCAACCCCAACATGCAGGGCGTGGCGCTCAACATCGAAGGGCTGGAGCAGCTGCTCGCGGAGAAGCGGCGGCGGACGATCTGAAGGCTGCTAATGCCTCTACGCAGAGGGCCTCTCTGCGGCCCTCTGCGCTGTCCGCGTCCTCTGCGTTGGAGCCTCAACGGTCGACGGCTTTACTTCTTCTCCCGCTGCCGTCGCGCCTCGTACGTCTGCAGGTGGCAGTACGCGGCGCGCAGGATGCCGCACGGCACCTTGGCCGCGCTCGCGCGCTTCAGCATGTCGCCGACGATGTGATCGGCCTCGGTGCGCAGGCCCGCCTCGACGTCGCGCAGCATCGACGCGGTGAACGTCGAACCGCGCTCCGTCAGCATCCTGCGCGCCTGCGCCATCCGGTCGGCGCGCGGCTCGTGCCCGGCGGCCTTCGCCGTGTCTTCGCACGTGGCGAGGCACGCTTCCATCAGGGCCTCCCCCTCGTCGGTGGCGATGACGTCGCCCACCGCGCCGCGCATCAGGCAGGTCATCGCGGCGAGCGTCGCGAGCAGCACGTACTTCTCCCACATCTCGAGCAGGATGTCCGAGGCGAGCTGCGAGTCGAGCTGCGTCTTGGTGAACGCCGCGGCGAGCTTCATGAGCGCGACCGCGGCTTTCGCGTCGTTTCCCGGCCGCTTGCCGAACGCGATGCGATGCAGCCGCGACAGCTGCACGACTTCGCCCTCGGGCGTGAGCGTTCCGGCCAGATAGCAAGTGCCCCCGAGCACGCGGCCGGCCCCGAATGCGGCGTCGAGCCGCTCGAGGTGTGCGAGCCCGTTGAGGAGCGGCAGGACGAACGTGGCGGGCCCGATCGCGGGCTGGATCGAGGCGATCGCCGCGTCGAGGTCGTACGCCTTGCACGTCAGGACGGCGAGGTCGTACTCCGGCTTGACCGCGCCTTCGCGGACGATTCGCACCTTGCGGCGGATGTCGCCGTGCGGGCTCTTCACCACGAGGCCGTCGCCCTCGAGCTGCGCAGCGCGCCGCTCGCGCACGAGGAACGTCACGTCGGCGCCCGCCTCCGCGAGGCGTCCGCCGAAATAGCCGCCGATCGCGCCGGCGCCGAGTACGAGGATTTTCATGACGGCATGCAGGTCATGATGTTGCGGGCGCCGAGTTTACCTTGCCCGCGGATCGCTCAGGCGGCCGGGCGCTTCGCGAGCAGATCGCGGGCGAGCGTGCGGATCGCCTGCGCCGTCTCGACGGGCCGCTCGAACGGGAAGAGATGTCCGCCGTCGAGCTTGCGGATCACGAACCGCCGGCGCGAGGCCGCGAGGCCGACGCGCTCGGCAACGTCGGACTTGCGGCCGACGATCATCCCGCCCGGCACCTGAAAACGCGGCAGGTAAGCGTAGATGTCGTGCGGCGTGTTGCGATAGATCTCGTACTCGATCTTCGGATCGAATGCGAGCCGCACGCCGTGCGCCGAGCGCACCGTGCCGTGGCGAACGTAGTCCGCGAGGCAGTCGGGATCGAACACGCGGAAGATGCTCTTCGCGCCGAAATGCGCCAGCGCCGCCTTGCGCGAAGGCCATTCGGCGCGGCGGTCGCGCGTCACGCCGGCCGGAGTGACGCGATCGGCGAGACCGAGCCGCTTCACCATGCCGAACGCGGTGCCCTTCCACGGCCCGATGATCGGCGCGTCGAGCATGATCACCGCGCGGAACAGATCGGGCCGCAGCGTCGCCGCCATGAAGGTCACGAACGCGCCGAGCGAGTGGCCTACGCCGATCACCGGCGGGCCGCTACGCGCCGAGAGCTTGTCGACGACCTGCGCGACGAGGTGCGGCCAGCCATCGGTCACCGGATAGCGCGGATCGTGGCCGAGCCGGTCGATCGTGTCGATCTGGTAGTGGCGCTCGAGCGCGGCGAACATCTTCGCGTAGCACGAAGCGGGAAAACCGTTCGCATGCAGGAAGTGGAGCGTGGGTCGGCGCGCAGCCATCAGATTCCTCCGCGCGCACGCGGTCCGATCGCGTCGGCGCAGCGCGCGGCGCGGGCGGATCGGATGCGGCTGGGTCGAGTCACGAGATCCGGGGGACGTCAGGCGCGCAATATTGGCGCGTCGGCGGGCGGCTCGCAACCCCGCGCACTGTGCAAAACGTCCTCGGCGCGCGCCGCGGCGGGCCGCACCGATTGCGCGGTCGCTAGAATCGGCGCATGCCGCTCCCCGCGAACATCGGCCGGTATCACATTCTCGAGGAGCTCGGCCGCGGCGCGCATGGCGCCGTGTTCCGGGCTCTCGACCCGATGATCGAACGGCACGTCGCGGTGAAGACCATCAGCCTCGCGCTCGATCCGGCCGACCGCGAGGAGTTCCACAGCCGCTTCCTGAAAGAGGCGAAGGCCGCCGGGCGGCTCAGCCATCCGAACATCGTCACCGTGTTCGACGCCGGCGAGGAACAGGACTTCGCCTACATCGTGATGGAGCTGCTCTCCGGCGTGTCGGTGCGCGAGATGCTGCCTCCGGGCAAGCCGCTGCCGGCGCAGCTCTGGGTGAGCATCGCCGTGCAGGTCGCCGACGGGCTCGCCTGCGCGCACGCGGCCGGAGTGGTCCATCGCGACATCAAGCCCGGAAACATCGTGGTCGGCGGCGACGGGCGCGTGCGCATCACCGACTTCGGCATCGCGCGCGTCGGCGGCAGCACGACGGGCACGCAGGGCGGCATGATCCTCGGCTCGCCGCGGTACATGTCGCCGGAGCAGATCCAGGGCTTCGCAGTCGATCCGCGCGCGGACCTCTTCTCGCTCGGCGCGGTGATGTACGAGATGTCCACCGGGAGCGCGCCGTTCGGCGGCGACACGACCGACCTCGCGACGCTCATGCGCGCGATCGTGCGCACCGATCCGGCGCCGCCCGCCTCGCTCGCCGCGGCGGTGTCACCCGAGCTGGAGCGCGTGATTCTGCGCGCGCTCGCCAAGCGCCCGCAGGACCGCCCCCAGAGCGCCGTCGAGCTGGCGCAGGCCCTGCGCGACGCCGTGAAGCCGATCGAGCGCGGCGCCGCGGTCGCGCACACGATCGCGCTCGACGCGACCGTCAAGATCCCCGCGCCGCCGCGCCTCGACGCGAAGCCGGACGGCGCCACCGCGTCGCGCTTCGACGCGACGACCGTGAAGCTCGCCCCGTTCGCCGACACGGAGCCGCAATCGTTCGACGACTTCGCCAGCCGGCTCCTCTCGGACCTCGACGCGTTTTCGGTGCCGCCGGAGGAGCTGCTGTCGCCGCCTGCGTCGCGTGCGGCCCAGTCCGCGGAGCCGCGGTTCCCGGATGTCGCCTGCGAAGAGGCCGGCGCGCACGTCGTCGAGCCCGCGCCCGCCGGGCTGCTCGCCGAGCTGGCACGCGAGGCACAGCGGCTGCGCGAGGACGCCTCGACGCGTGCGGCGGGCGCGCCGGACCGCGTGACCGAGGAAGCGCGCGCGCTCGACCGCAGGATGCGCGAGCTCTTCGCGTGGCTGAACGAGTTCGTGCGTCACCTCAACACCATCAAGCCGCCGGTCGCGCGCGTCTATCCGCTCCTCAACCTCGGGGTCTTCCGCGGCCTCGGCTGGCAGCGCGGGCTCGCCGATTACCGCACGCGCATGGTCGCCGGCGAGCACCTCGTCTCGCGCGTCAATTTCAGCTGCACGCTCGCGGGGTCGGGCGAGCTGGAGGCCGAGCGCGAAGGGCCGGCGATCGAGAAGCTGCACTGGCAGCTCTTCGACCTGAACGTGCCCTTCACCACCGAAGAATTCCGCAACAGCCGCGGCATCGTGGACCGCGTGCGCTACCGCATGCCGTTCGAGGTGCGCATGGCGGCGGTCTTCGAGTGCGACGAGGCGGCGCGCTCGGTGCGCCTTTACACGAAGAACGTGCAGCGCTTCGGCGCCGTCGACTACCACCTCGCGCCCGACATGCTGGTGCCGGCGATGTTCGAAGAGTTCGGCAAGCTCGTGCTCGGCAAGCCGGACCGCTTTTTCGCGTGGGCGGATTTCGCCGACCCGGTCGGCCTCCCGAAGCGCTAGCGGGCCCGACCTGCGCCGCGAGGCGCGCCACGGTAATCTTCGTCCTCCGAGAGCGCCCGACGGAGCCCCGATGTACGTGCCCCCGCATTTCGCCGAAGAGCGGCCGGACGCGCTGCGGCGCCTGATCGAACACAACCCACTCGGCGCGCTCGTCGCCAACGGGCCGAACGGCCTCGACGCGAACCACGTGCCGTTCGAGTTCGACGCGGCATCTGGCGAGCGCGGCACGCTGCGCGCCCATGTCGCGCGGGCCAATCCGGTCTGGCAGGAGGCGCGCGACGCAGACGAGGTCCTGGTCATTTTCCGTGCGGCCGGCGCCTACATCTCGCCCAACTGGTATCCGAGCAAGCACGAACTCCACAAGCAGGTGCCGACGTGGAACTATCAGGTCGTGCACGTGCACGGAAGAATCCGCATCCGCGACGACGAAAAGTACGTGCGCGGTGTCGTGGCGCGGCTCACCCGCACGCACGAAGGCAGAACCAATGCGGCGGGAGCGTGGCGCATGGCGGACGCGCCCGCCGACTACATCGACGCGATGCTGAAGCTCATCGTCGGCATCGAAGTCGAGATCACGCGCATCGTCGGCAAATCGAAGCTCAGCCAGAACAAGGAAGAGCGCGACCGCCTCGGGGCCGCGGAGGCCCTCGCCCAGCGCGGCGAGCAGACGCTCGCCGATGCGATGCGCAGGCCCTGATCCGGGACGGACGCTTCGTTTCCACCCCGGCCGGCGGCCGGGTGTTTCGGCCGCGGGCCGCTCGAGCGGCGGCTTACAGCGGCCGGATCTCGACCTTGCGCCACTTGATCGGCCCGCCCTGCGCACCCTGCACGCCAGGACCATATTGCAGCGCGAAGGGTCCCGACGTCAGCTTGCCGTTCTCGACGCTCACGGTAGTGACACCGTTCAGCTTGACGGTGAGCCTGGAACCTTTGGCGATGACCTCCATGAGGTTCCACTGTCCCCCCGCCTTGTGGACGAGCGGCACCGGCACGGCGGCGACGTCGACGATCGCGCCGGTCGCGTACCTCGGCTCCGGACGGACATCCCAGATGTTGGCCTCGTAACAGGTTGCCGCGGTGATCTTCTGGGCGTCGGCGCAGCGGAAGAAGATGCCGCTGTTGGTGTCGGTCGCCGCCCAGAACTCGGCGCGAATCTCGAAGTCCGTGTACGAGCGCTTCGAGAGAAGAAACCCCCCCTTGCCCTTGTCCGCGACGAGGGCGTCCCCCTCGGCGCGCCAGTTCGCGTCGCCGACGCGGGTCCAGTTGTCGAGTCCCTTTCCGCCTTCGACCAGGGGTTCCCAGCCGCTGCCGGACATGCTCGCGCAGCCGGCGATCAACATCGCGCCCACCGCCGCGGCGAAACCCGACGTCGATCCTCTTTTCATGGCATGCCTCCCGTTCCGTAGTCGTCGCAGGTGAGCGGCGAGTTTATACCTCGACGCGCCGAGCAGTCGGCGTAGCCACCGGTCCGTGCCGCGCGAACGGATCGGCGCACGGCAAGAGGTCGCGTTCCCGGCCACGCAGACGGTGCGGTCGACATGCACGAACGTGCTCACTATGATGCGCGAGCCGCGCGGCCCTCACGCTCGCCACGACAGCGGGGCACCAGGCGCCCGGACATACAAGAAGCACACGAACGAAACGACATCTCGCTCGCTGGATCGCTTTCTTCGCGTTGACCGCGCTCGTCGCCTGCGGCGAGCAGAAGCCGCCCCCGGGCCCGGCCGCCGATGCCGCGAAAGCGCATGCGGAAGCCGAAGCCGCTGCCAAGGCGAAGGCCGAAGCGGAGGCGAAGGCCAAGGCGGAGGCAGAGGCGCAGGCGAAGCGGAAAGCCGGCCTCGAAGTGGAGAAACTGGACGCCGCATCCAGGGAGACCGGCGCACCGGTGAACGGTTGGCGCGTGCCGCCGATGATCCTCGGGAACTTCCCCGCCGAGTACGGCGTGCGCGCCGTCGTCGCGCTGATCGGCCTCGGCGCCAACGAGCCCAAAGATGCCGTCTACCCGTCTGCGTTCGTGGACGCGCGAAGTCAAGCCGCTTTCCGGCGCGAACAAGTACGTGCTGCACTTCGAGAAGGGCGAGACGCCGCCGGTCAATGCATTCTGGTCGGTGAGCATCTACAGCCCGCAGTCCTTCTTCGTGGCGAACCCCATCAACCGCTTCGCGGTGTCGAACTGGATGCCGTTCAATAAGAACGCCGACGGCTCGCTCGACCTGCAAATCCAGAAGGATTCGCCGGGCAAGGACAAGGAGCAGAACTGGCTCCCCGCCCCCGAGGGCGAGTTCAACCTGACGATGCGGATGTACTGGCCGAAAGAGAAAGACCCGACGATCCTCAGCGGCTCGTGGAAACCGCCGGCAGTCACGCTGGCGAAGTGAGAGGGCGGGCGACCCCGGGCGGCCGTCTGCATCCCGGCGCCGCGGCACGGTGCGAACCGAGCCGCGGTGCGCGCGCTGCGCAACGTCAGCGCGCGACGGACAACGCCCGCAGCCGCTTTTCGATCTCGGGCGCGCTCCAGTCGAGTTCGCCGACGGCGAAGTATCGAATGCCGTTATCGGGATCAAGGACCATCGTGGTCGGCAGCACGCGCACCTTCCACGACTTGGCGACTGCCGAATCGCGGTCGAGCAGTACGGGAAAATCGACCGGAGTCTTTTCGAGGAACGCCTTGATGCGACCGTCGCCCTCGCCCATGTTCACGGCGAGGAT
>JALOSW010000126.1 GCA_025458245.1 Burkholderiales bacterium | reverse complement strand
GAAGGCGCTGAACGCGCTGAACGACGCGCTCATGAACGAGCTCGGCGACGCGCTGCTCGCGTTCGACGCCGACGAGGGCATCGGCTGCATGATCGTCACCGGCAGCGAGAAGGCGTTCGCCGCCGGCGCCGACATCGGCGCGATGAAGGACTGGGGCTTCATGGACGTCTACAAGTCCGAGTACATCACCCGCAACTGGGAGAAGATGCGCCAGGTGCGCAAGCCCGTCATCGCCGCGGTGGCCGGCTTCGCGCTCGGCGGCGGCAACGAGCTCGCCATGATGTGCGACTTCATCATCGCCGCCGAGAACGCGAAGTTCGGGCAGCCCGAGATCAAGCTCGGCATCATTCCCGGCGCCGGCGGCACCCAGCGCCTGCCGCGCGCGGTCGGCAAGTCGAAGGCGATGGATCTCGTGCTCACCGCGCGCATGATGGACGCCGCCGAGGCGGAGCGCGCCGGCCTCGTCTCGCGCGTCGTGCCGCTCGACAAGCTCATGGACGAAGCGGTCGCGGCGGCCGCGACGATCGCCGGGTTCTCGCTGCCGTCCGTGATCGCGGCGAAGGAGAGCGTGAATCGCGCGTTCGCCAGCTCGCTCGACGAAGGCATCCTGTTCGAGCGCCGCATGTTCCACGCGCTGTTCGCCTCCGAGGACCAGAAGGAAGGCATGGCTGCGTTCGTCGAGAAGCGCAAGCCCGCGTTCAAGCACCGGTGAGTGGCTCGGCGCCCTCTGCGTCGGCGTACGGCTCCCGCTGCATCGGGGCGCGAGGGTGGCTCGGCGTCCTCTGCATCGGTGCAGGTGGACGGGGCACGGCTCCCTCTCCCTTGCCGCA
Source organism: Burkholderiales bacterium (assembly GCA_025458245.1). Classification (GTDB taxonomy): domain Bacteria; phylum Pseudomonadota; class Gammaproteobacteria; order Burkholderiales; family SG8-39; genus JAOAEA01. Next base: position 6,406 of record JALOSW010000126.1, on the reverse strand, counting down.
GGCGGGGGAGAGGGCTGGGGTGAGGGGGTGACGTCTTGCGCGCGTCGGATAGGAGCGCGTCGGCGGTGACCGACCGCCGCGCCGCCTGGCGGATCGTCGCGTGGATGTGTGCGGCGCATGTCGCGAGCATGTCCGCGTTCGCCACCTTCGCGACGCTGCTGCCGCGCCTTCAGGGCGAGTGGGGGATCAGCAACACGGAGGCCGGACTCGTGAGCGGAGCCCTGCTCGGGGGCTACATGCTCGCGGTGCCGCTGCTGACGACGCTCACCGATCGCATCGACGCGCGGCGCGTCTACTTCGCCGCGTGCGTGCTCGTCGCGGCGGGCGCCCTCGGCTTCGCCGTGTTCGCGCGCGGGACGCTGTCGGCGGCAGCGTTCCAGATGCTCTGCGGCATGGGCGTCGCCGGGACGTACATGCCCGGGCTGAAGGCGCTCACCGACAATCTCCATGGTCCGACGCAGAGTCGCGCCGTCTCCTTCTACACGGCGTGCTTCGGGTTCGGGTTGAGCCTCTCCGCGCTGCTCGCGGGATACGCGGCGGACGCGTTCGGGTGGCGCGGCGCGTTCGCGATCGCTGCCGTCGGCCCCGTCGTCGCCGGTGCGATGGTGCTCGCCGGGCTGCCCGCGCGCGCTCCGTCGCTGGCTGCGATCGTGCCGATCGTCTCGGGCCTCGCCGAGGTCGCGCGCGACCCGCGGCCGCGCGGCTTCATGCTCGGCTATGCCGTGCATTGCTGGGAGCTCTTCGGCTCGCGCTCGTGGATGGTCGCGTTCCTGACCTTCGCGCAGGGCGCGGCGGCCTGGACGATCGGGCCGGTCGCGATCGTGGCGCTCGCGAACGCGGCGAGCCCGTTCGCGAGCGTTGCCGGCAACGAGGCCGCGCTGCGCGCCGGCCGGCCGCGCGTGATTCGCACGGCGCTGCTCGTATCCGGTGCGTTCAGCTGCGCGTTCGGCTTCCTCTACGGCCTGCCGGGCTGGGCGCTCGCGATTCTCGCCGTCGTGCATCTCGTCCTCGTGAATGCGGATTCCGCCGCGCTCACCGCGGGCCTCGTCGGTGCGGCCCCGCCCGGGCGCCGCGGCACGGCGCTCGCACTCCACTCGACGCTGGGCTTCGGCGCAGGGTTCGTCGCACCGCTCGTGTTCGGCGCCGCGCTCGATCTCGCCGGCGGCAACGAGCGGCCGTTCGCATGGGCGATCGCGTTCGTCACGCTCGGCATCGGCGGCGTGATCGCGTCGTTCGCGTTGCGGCTGCAAGGTGCGGAGGCATGAGCGGCGTCCCCCTCACCCCAACCCTCTCCCCCGACGCGCGGGGGAGAGGGAGAAATCCGCGCAGCGGCGTGCGCGGGCGGCGCGAGCCGGACGCGGCGTCATGCAGTAGGAGTACGAGCCTTCCCCGCACCCCGACCCGCTCCGCCGACGGGCGGGGGAGAGGGAGAAATCCGCGCGGCGGCGCGCGGGGATGCCGGCGATGACCCAGTCCCTCTCGCATCTCACGCCCGCCAGGGAGCGGCTGCTGCTCTTTGCGCTCGCCGGCGTCCAGTTCAGTCACATCCTCGATTTCATGCTCGTCATGCCGCTCGGCCCGCAGCTGATGCGGCACTTCGACATCACGCCCACGCAGTTCGGGCTGCTCGTCACGGCCTACACGCTCGCCGCGTCGGTGGTCGGGTTTGCGTCGGCGCTCGTGATCGACCGCTTCGACCGACGGCACACGCTGCTCGCGCTCTTCGGGTGCTTCACGCTGGCCACGCTGGTGACCGCAACGGCGCAGAGCTACGCGTGGCTGCTCGTGGCGCGCTCGCTATCGGGCGCGTTCGCCGGCGTGCTCGGCGCGAGCGTGTTCGCGATCGTCGGCGACGTCGTGCCGGAGCGCCGCCGCGGGGCCGCGCTCGGGCTCGTCATGTCGGCGTTCTCGGTCGCGTCGATCGCGGGCGTGCCGATTTCACTCGCGCTCGCGGCTCGGTTCGGGTGGCGCTCGCCGTTCTTTTTCATGACGGCGCTCACGACCATCGTCCTCGTCGCCGCCTGGGCGGCGGTGCCGAGCGTCGGCGCGCACCTCGACGCGGCACGCGCGCGCAACCCGCTCGCGCAGGTGAGGGCCGTGCTCGGCGAGGCGAACCTGCGCCGCGCTTTCATGTTCTCCGCGATGCTCACCTTCTCGGGCTTCGCGGTGATCCCGTTCGTGAGCCCCTACATGGTGGCGAACGTCGGCGTGTCGGAGAGCGAGCTCGCGTATCTCTACCTCGCGGGCGGGATCGTGACCTTCGGCTTCGTGCGTCTCGTCGGGCGCTGGTCGGACCTCTACGGACGGCGCCGCATATTCGCCATCGTCGCGACGCTGTCGATGCTCGGGATGCTGGTCACGACGCACCTCCCGCGCGTGCCGGTCTGGGTCGCCGTGCTCTCGGCGAGCTTTTTCATCCCGATGCTCTCGGGACGGTTCGTTCCCGCGATGGCGATACTCACCAGCGCAGCGACGCCCCGCCTGCGCGGCGCATTCATGAGCCTGAACGCGGCGTTCCAGCAGGCGGCATCGGGGAGCGCGGCGTTCCTCGCCAGCCTGATCGTCGGCCGCTCGCCTGCGGGCGAGCTCACGCACTACGGGACGGTCGGGTGGATCGCCGTCGCGGCGACCATCGCGACGATCTTCCTGTCGCGCCGCGTGCGCGCGGCGCCCCAGCCGCCGCCGCGGCCCGAGCCTCCGGCCTGATCGGGGATGCGCCCGGCCCCGCAAAGGGGGGCATAATCCGCCGCGGGTCGCGGACGACGGGAGTGGCAGCTGTCGGTGGCGCGCGCTCCCGACAACGCACGCGCGCGGAACGGCTTGGTCGGCCCCGCGGCGGCGAACTACAACCAGACTGACCCGCACACTGAAGGAGGCGTCATGGAGCGCATCTGGCTCAAGAATTACCCGGCCGGCGTGCCGGCCGAGATCGACAACGAACAGTACGAGTCGATCGTCTCGCTGCTCGAAGAGGCGTTCCAGAAATACGCGAGCCGGAAGGCTTATTCCTTCATGGACAAGGAGCTCACCTTCCACGACGTCGACACGATGTCGCGCAGTCTCGGCGCCTGGCTGCAGGCGCAGGGCCTCAAGAAAGGGGCGCGCGTCGCCCTGATGATGCCGAACGTGCCGCAATACCCGGTCGCGATTGCGGGCGTGCTGCGCGCCGGCTGCGTCGTGGTGAACGTCAACCCGCTCTACACCCCGCGCGAGCTGGAGCACCAGCTCAAGGATTCCGGCGCCGAGGCGATCATCATCCTCGAGAACTTCGCCACGACGCTGCAGCAGGTGATCGGCAAGACGGCGGTCAAGCACGTGGTGCTCGCGAGCATGGGCGATCTGCTCGGCTTCCCGAAGGGCGCGATCGTCAATTTCGTCGTGCGGCACGTGAAGAAGATGGTGCCGCCGTTCGAGGTGCCGAACGCGACGCGCTTCGGCGACGCGCTCGCGCGAGGCGCGGGCCAGACACTCGCTGCGGTGAAGCTCGCGCACGACGACGTCGCGTTCCTGCAGTACACGGGCGGCACCACCGGCGTCTCGAAAGGTGCGACGCTCACGCATCGCAACGTGATCTCGAACGTGCTGCAGTCGGAAGCGTGGATGCAGCCGGCGGTAAACAATCCGAAGAAGGGCGCGCCGCCCGAGCAGCTCGTGTTCGTCTGCGCGCTGCCGCTCTATCACATCTTCGCGCTGACGGTCTGCTGCCTGCTCGGCATGCGCGGCGGTGCGATGAACATCCTGATCCCGAATCCGCGCGACCTCCCCGCGACGGTGAAGGCGATCGCCAAATACAAGATCCACATGTTCCCGGCGGTGAACACGCTCTACAACGCGCTCGCCAACAGCCCCGACTTCGCCAAGCTCGACTTCTCGGGCCTGCGCGTGTGCAACGGCGGCGGCATGGCGGTGCAAAAGGCGGTGGCCGAGAAGTGGCTCAAGCTCACCGGCTGCCCGATCTGCGAGGGCTACGGGCTCTCGGAGACTTCGCCCTCGGCCACCTGCAACCCGACCGACACCGACGCCTATTCGGGGACGATCGGCTTGCCCATGCCGTCCACCGAGATCGCGATCCTCGACGACGACGGCAAGCCGCTGCCGATCGGCGAGCGCGGCGAGATCGCCATCCGCGGCCCGCAGGTGATGGCCGGCTACTGGAATCGCCCCGACGAGACGGCGAAAGTCATGACGCCCGACGGTTTTTTCAAGAGCGGCGACATCGGCATCATGGACGAGCGCGGCTACGTGAAGATCGTCGACCGCAAGAAGGACATGATCCTCGTGTCCGGCTTCAACGTGTACCCGAACGAAGTCGAGGACGTCGTGGCGAGCCACCCCGGCGTGCTGGAATGCGCGGCCATCGGGATCCCCGACGCGAAGTCGGGCGAGCTGGTCAAGGTGTACGTCGTGCGCAAGGACCCGGGGCTTACCGAAAAGGACGTGCTCAAGTACTGCGAAGAGCATCTCACCGGCTACAAGCGCCCGAAGCTCGTCGAGTTCCGCGACGATCTGCCCAAGACCAACGTCGGCAAGATCCTGCGGCGCACGCTCCGCGACGAAGCGCTCGCGAAGGGCGAGAAGAAGGCGGCGTAGCGATGCGGGCGTGTGCCCGCATCGCACCGGTGACGACCGAGGATCGAGGATTGCGCGTGAGGGGCGCCGAGAGCGCCGCTTAGTCCTCACGCCCCTGCTTTCCTCGATCCTCGATCCTAGATCCTCAATCCTCGAACGTGGATCAATCCCGCCTCTTTCGCGGCATCGCCGCGCTCTCGGTGACGATCGTCGCCTGGGGCGCGACGTTCCCCATCGCGAAGAGCGCGCTCGTGGCGCTCGACGGGTTCTGGGCCACCGCGATCCGCTACCTTTTTCTGGCGCCGATCTTCCTCGCCATCCTCTACATGGTGGAGGGGCGCGGCGCGCTCGGCTACGAGCGCCGATTCCGGCAGGCCGCGATCTTCGGCACGCTGGGCTACGCGGGATTCAACCTCTTCTCGTACGTGGGCCTGCAGTACACCCAGCCCGAACATGCGGCGATCATCAATACGCTGCAGGCGCCGATGACGGCGCTCGCGCATTGGGTCTGGCGCGGCGTGCGCCCGGCACGCTTTACGCTCGCGGCCATGACCGCGGCCATCGTCGGCGTGGCGCTGGTGGTCACCAAAGGCGACCCGGCGGGCGCCTTGCGCGGCGGTTCGCTCTACGGCGATCTGCTCTGTCTCGTCGGCGGCGCGTGCTGGGTGGGCTACGTCCTCGGGGTCGTGAAATTCCACGAGTGGAGTTCGCTTCGCTACAGCGCGCTCACCTGCGTGCCGGGCACGTTCGTGATCTTCCTCGCGACCGCGATCGCCACGCTCGCCGGCATCGCGCATGTCCCGTCGATCGCGCAGGTGTCGAGCGTCGCGTGGGAGCTCGTTTACCTGGTGCTCTTCACCGGTGTGCTGGGCGTGCTCTTCTGGAACCGCGGCATCCAGCTGCTCGGGCCGCTCAACGCGGTGCTCCTCGGCAACCTGATCCCGGTGATCACATTCGGCATTCGCGTGGGGCAGGGGCATCGCTTCGCCGCGATCGAGATCTTCGGCGCGGCGCTCGTGATCGCGGCGCTGGTGGCGAACAACCTCTACTTGCGCCGGAAGGCGATTGCGCGCGCGCCGTGAAGGGCCCCGCACGATTCGATCGATGGCCCATCCTCGCCGCTCGCGCGCGGAGCGCGTCGACCCGCGAGCGCCGCGCCGACGTCTCGCGCGGCAGCACGCCCTGCCGCTCCTGCATGGCGTCGATCCGGTCGGTCTGCGCCGGACTCGTTATCATGCAGCCCCGCACGACCTTCGCTGGACCGGATCCGGCGTGCCGCGTGCGTTTGCGCGGCCGCCGGCCCCCTATCCTCGATCTCCGGAGAGCCCGAAGCATGCATGTCCCGCCGCGCGCCACTCTCGCCGGCTTCCTTGTCGCCGCCTCGATCGCAGGGTGCGCGGCTCCGGCTGTCGGTCCGTCGAGCGGCACCGGGTCGTCCGCTTCGCGCGTCACCGGCACCGTGACGTACATGCAACGCATCGCGCTGCCGCCGAGCGCGACCGTCAAGGTGCAGCTCGTCGATGTATCGCGTGCGGATGCACCCGCGACCGTGCTCGGCGAGCAGATCATCACCGCGGGCGGCAAGCAGGCGCCGTTCTCGTTCGAGATTCCCTACGACCCGGCGAAGATCGACCCGCGCTTCAGCTATGCCGTGCAGGCGCGCATCGAGGACGCCGGCAAGCTCCTTTTCATCAACGACACGCGCTACGCGGTGATCACGCGCGGCGCGCCGAACCATGTGGACATGGTGCTGCGCGCGGTGGGCGCCCCGGCGGCCAAGTAGCCCGCGTGACAACCGCGAAGCCGCGGCACACTGCCCCTTTCGAATATCGTCAGT
>JALOSW010000025.1 GCA_025458245.1 Burkholderiales bacterium | reverse complement strand
CGGCGACGTGGTGCGCACCGTGCAGAACATCGAGGTGCCGGACGCGGTGGGCGACGTGGTCCGCTCCGTGGGGCTGGCGAACGCCATGCGCGCCGCCGGCGTCGTCGCGGGGCGGCTCCCGATCCCGCAGCCCGCCCTGCTGGTGGGGGCCGGTTCGAGCGTGCGCCTGGGCGAAACGCTCGCCGGGTTCGGCCACAAGAAGGTCTTCGTCGTCACCGACAAGATCATCTCCGGAATGGGGCTGCTGGACGGCCTCGCCGGGGCGCTGAAGGCCGGCGGCACGGCCCACGTCGTCTTCGACGAGATCACGCCCGATGCCCCCCTGCCCGTGATCGAGAAAGGCATCGAGGTCTGCGAGCACTCCGGCTGCGACGCGATCGTCGCGTTCGGCGGCGGGTCGTCGATGGACGCCGCCAAGGCGATCGCGATGTCGATCGCGAACAACAAGCATCCCCGCCAGCTCGTCGGGTACTTCAAGGGCCGGCGGGCGCCCATGCCGATCTATGCGGTGCCGACCACGGCCGGGACGGGCTCGGAAGTGACCGTCGCCGCCGTGATCTCCGATCCCGAGCACGAGAAGAAACTGGTGATCGCCGACACCCGGCTCGTGCCGCAGATGGCCGCCCTGGATCCGGCGCTCATGACCGGCCTGCCGCGCGGCGTGACGGCGGCGACCGGGATGGACGCGCTGACGCACGCCGTCGAGGCCTACATCGGCAAGTGGGCGACGCCGACCACCGACCGGCTCGCTCTGGCCGCCGTCGGGATGATCTACAAGAATCTTCCCGTCGCCTACGCGGACGGCCAGAACGTGAAGGCCCGCGAGCAGATGTCGCTTGCCGCCACCTACGCCGGCCTTGCGTTCACCCGGGCAAACGTCGGCTACGTGCACGCGATCGCCCACCAACTCGGGGGCAAGTACCACGTGCCGCACGGGCTCGCGAACGCGATCATGCTGCCGCATGTCCTCAAGTTCCTGAGCCCGGCCTGTCAGGACCGGCTCGCCGAGCTCGCGGTCCGCGCCGGCGTTGGCAAGGAAAAGGAGCAGGCCTCGACGCTCGCGAAGAAGTTCATCGACTCGGTCGAAAAGATGAACCGCGATCTCGGCATCCCGAGCGAGGTCGCCGCGCTGCAAGAAGACGACATACCGGCGCTCGCGAAGGCGGCCTGCTGGGAGGCCGACACCAACTATCCGGTGCCGCGCTACATGTCGCCGCGGATCTGCGAAGGCATCCTGCGCGACGTGCTGCCGACGGAGACGGCGGAGGAGCCGGCCGCGAAGGCGGCGAGCAGGCGCCCGGCGCGGCGGACCGCGAAGGCCGCCCGGAAGCCCGCCCGGAAGCGCGCCGCGAAGAAGCCTGCTGCGAACAAGCCCGCTGCGAAGAGGCGGCGAGGGTGAGAGCCGGGGTCGCGGACTGATCGCACCGGTCGCGACCCGCGCGCCCCGCGGTCAGTTGCGCCGCGTCTTCGGTGCCGACGCGGCCGGCACGGGCTCTTCGTTCGCGGCGATCGTGCCGCGGTTGTTGAGCGGCGGATTCTTCGCGAGGTAGCGCTTGATGCCGCCGAGGATGGCTCGGGCGAGCTTGTCCTGGTAGGCGTCGTCGTTCAGTTTGCGCTCTTCGTCGGGATTCGAGATGAACGCGGTCTCGACGAGGATCGAAGGGATGTCGGGCGCCTTGAGCACCGCGAAGCCCGCCTGCTCGACCTGCGCCTTGTGCAGGCGGTTCACGCCGCCCAGCTCGCCGAGCACCGCCTTGCCGAGCTTCAGGCTGTCGTTGATCTGCGCCGTCTGCGACAGGTCGAGCAGCGTCTGCGCGAGGTAGCGGTCCTTCACGTTGAGGTTCACGCCGCCGATCAGGTCTGCGTCGTTCTCGCGCTTGGCGAGCCAGCGCGCCGCGACGCTCGTGGCGCCGCGCTCGGAGAGCACGAACACCGACGAGCCCTGCGCGTGCGGCAGGATGAACGCGTCGGCGTGGATCGAGACGAAGAGGTCGGCGCGCACCCGCCGGGCTTTCTCGACGCGCGTGGCGAGCGGGATGAAGTAGTCGCCGTCGCGCGTCAGCACCGCGCGCATGTTCGGCTCGGCGTCGACCAGCGTCTTCAGCCGCTTCGCGACGTCGAGCGTGATGTGCTTTTCGTAGCTGCCGCCGCGGCCCTTCGCGCCCGGGTCTTCGCCGCCGTGCCCCGCGTCGATGACGATGGTCACGAGGCGGCCGGGCGGAAGCTTCGCTTTGTCGGCGGGCTTCGCCGGGGCGGGTTTCTGCGCTGCTTCAGGTCCGGGCCTCGCCTCGGCCACCGGCGGTTCGGCGGGCGGCTTGTCGGCGGCCGGGGGCTCGCCCCGCGACTGCATCTCGAGCAACGCCATCAGCGGATCGAGCGGCTGCACCGGGTAGATGTCGAGGACGAGACGGTGGCCGTAGTCGCCGACCGGCGCGAGCTGGAAGAGTTGCGGCTTCACCTCGGCCTTCAGGTCGAGAACGAGCCGTGCGACGCCGGCGCGGAACTGCCCGGCGCGCATCTGCGAGACATATGGGTCGTTCGCGGCGAGTTTGCCCGCGATCTGGCGCTGCAGGCCGGCCGCGTCGACGCCCTCGAGGTCGAGCACGATGCGATCGGGATTGTTGACCACGGTGATGGCGTGGCGGATCGGCGCGCGCGACTCGATGGTGACGCGCGTGTAGTCCTGCGCCGGCCAGACGCGGACCGAGCGGATCGCGTCCGCGGCGAATGCGGCGAGGGGCGCGGCGGAGAAAAGAAGGGCGAATGCCGCCGCCAGCGCGGCAGCGGCGCTGCGAATCAGTGTTGCGCTTCTCGCAGTCGAGCGATGCACCGTTGCCCCCGGTCCGAGATCCCCTCGACCGTCGCGTGCCGTCCGCTTCCCGCGGGAACGAGCGTCACGCGAACATCCGGTTCGGGCGTGAGGCCTTGCGCTTTCTCGGGCCATTCGACGAGGCACACGGTGCGCTCGTTGAAGTGGTCGCGAAAGCCGGCTTCCTCCCACTCACGGGGATCTTTGAACCTATAAAAATCAAAGTGGTACAAGTCTAACCTCGAAAGCGAATAAAGTTCAACCAGCGTGTAGGTCGGACTCTTCACTTTTCCCGCGTGGCCGAGGGCGCGGAGGAGGCCGCGCGCGAGCGTGGTCTTTCCCGCGCCGAGATCGCCGACGAGGTTGATCACGAGCCCCGGTTCGAGCGCGGCGGCGACGCGCGCGCCGAGCGCGAGCGTGGCCGCTTCGTCGGGAAGATCGAGCGCGAGCGTTGCTACCATGGCGCGATGACGGCGGGAGATCGGGAGATCGACAAGGCGCGGCTCGCGGACGACGTGAAGGCGTGGGGACGCGAGCTCGGCTTCCAGGCCGTGGGCATTGCGGATGCCGACCTCGGCGACGCGCCCGCGCGGCTCGCCGACTGGCTCGCGCGCGGCTTCCACGGCGAGATGGATTATATGGCCCGGCAGGCCGCGCTCCGCGCCGAGCCGGCGTCGCTGCATCCCGGGACGCTGCGCGTCGTCAGCGCGCGTATGGACTATCTCCCCGAGGCTGCCGACAGCGACGCCGTGCTCGCCGACGGCGAGAAGGCGTTCGTCTCCCGCTACGCGCTCGGCCGCGATTACCACAAGGTGCTGCGTGCGCGCCTCGCGAAGCTCGCCAAATGCATCGAATCCGCGATCGGGCCGTTCGGCTATCGCGTCTTCACCGACTCGGCGCCGGTGATGGAAGTCGAGTTCGCGAAGAAGAGCGGCATCGGCTGGCGCGGCAAGCACACGCTCGCGCTCGCGCGCGATGCCGGATCGTTCTTCTTTCTCGGCGAGATCTACACCGACCTCGACCTGCCCGTCGATGCGCCGGTCACCGAGCACTGCGGCTCGTGCACGAAGTGCCTCGACGTCTGCCCGACGCAGGCGATCGTCGCGCCGTATGTCGTCGACGCGCGCCGCTGCATCTCGTATCTCACCATCGAGCTGAAGGGCGCGATTCCGGTCGAGCTGCGGCCGCTACTCGGAAACCGCGTCTACGGCTGCGACGACTGTCAGCTCGTTTGCCCGTGGAACAAGTACGCGCGAGTCACGAAGGAGCCCGACTTCCGCGTGCGAAACGGCCTCGACGCGGCGAGCCTCGTCGATCTCTTCGCGTGGTCGCGAGAAGACTTCGAGGCGCGCATGGCGGGGAGCGCCATCCACCGGATCGGCTACGAGCGGTGGCTGCGCAACCTCGCCGTGGGCCTCGGTAACGCGCCGGCGAGCGAGCGCGTTGTCGCGGCGCTCAAGTCACGCGAGAACGATCCGTCGGCGCTGGTGCGGGAGCACGTGACGTGGGCGCTCGAAAGGCAGAACCGCAAAGGCGCGAAGGGCGCAAAGGGACGCAAAGAAGGGACGGAATAGGGAGCCGCAACCCGAATGGATCCGTCTCACCAGGTCTGCGTCGTCACCTGAGTGACCTTGCCCGTCGCCGGGTCGATCGTCACGCAGAGGCAGCCTTTGTACGAGGACCCCGGAACCGAGCAGAGATACTGAAGCACTTCGTTGCCCTGCCGGTCGCGGGTCGCACCGCGCTGCGGGCGTCCCAGCGCCTGCTCGACTTCCTGTCGGCTCATGCCCTGCGCGACTTTCGTGACTTCGGCGCACGTGAGTTGCTTGTACCCGGCCTGTTCGCCCGTTCCCGCGCAGGCGACGAGCATCATCGCGCATGCAATGACTGCGAGCTTCCGGGCACCGTGCTGTAGCGTTTGGATCATGGCTTCCTCCGCTGCGCGATGGCCCCACGGGAGAGGGGCCGACCGTCGTGACGTCTGCCACGGGCAACGGCGTTTTGCGCCCGTGGACGGGCGTCTCTTCGAGCTAATGAACTCAGCGTGAGCGCGCTTGTCACCGAGAGCGTTAATCTCTATCAAGCGCATGCCGAAAGAAAAATGCGCAATCCCCCGAACGACCGATGGCCCGCCGCGACACCCGCCGCAAAGGGGCAACGATCGGCCCGGCCGGGGGCGGCGAGATCGGAGGCCGTCGCCGCCGATCCGGGCGCGGACTCGAGTTCGCTCTTTGCGTCCCTTCGCGCACTTTGCGCTTTTGCGGTTCCGCCCTTCACCCCCGCGGATCCGGCACGAACCGCCCTCCGGGGAACGGATTCGGCGTGCCCACTGCCGGCGCGCCCGGGATCACGCCCCGCGCGACGAGATTCGCGCGGCTGTCGTAGTAGATCGTGATCGTTTCGTTCGGGTAGGGCGCCGCGCGGCGGAAGTTCGTGTAGAGGACTTCCGAGCGTTCGCGCTCGCCGTGTCCGGTGCCGAGCTTCTCCTCGCGCTCGTAGGCGCGCGCGGCCTCCTTCGCGGTCGCGCCGGCCTGCGGTGCGGCAGGTGCGCTCGCTGCGTCGGCTGCCGATGCGGACTCGTTCGCGCGACCGTCCGCTTTCGCGCGCGGCTGGGTGGGCGCGACGCTCGCCGGCGGGCGCGGCGGCGTCCACTCGCGGAACACGGCGACGCCGATCACGCCGACGTTGTCGGGTCGATCGGTGCGCGCGGCGTAGCTGTCCGGCAGCCGCGTGAAGTAGAACTGCGCGATCTCGCCCATGCTCTTGCGCCAGCCCGCGATTTCGTAGCGCTGCCACGGCGAGAACACGTAGCCGCTCTGGTCGGGCGCGGCGGTGTCGCCGGTGATGACGTTCACACCGTCGACCGAGATTACAGTGAGGATGCGCCCGCCGCTCCGGTTGGCGACCTCGACGGCGTAGCGGTTGCCGGGCGTGCCGGCGACGTAGAGCTTGCCGGCGTGCGAGTAGACCGGCAGGCGTTCGCCCGTGGTGCGATCGACGACGGTGACGTCGGCGAGCGCGCCGGCGGTGGCGGGGACGCTCGCGCAGCCAGAAAGCAAAGCGGCGACGGCGAATGGCAGGACGAGGTGTTTCATGGGGTTCTCTCTCCGTGGTTGGCGTTCCTGCTGCTGGAAACGTCGAGCTGCGGACGGAGGGGTTCGTGGCCTTTGGCGGAGTCGCGCGAACGCGAGGCCTCGCGGCGCACCGAGCCCCGGGCGGACGACCGTCGGAAAACTTTACGACGGGCCCGGCAAGATTCCGTGAGCGTTCGGCTAATTGATTGAATCGATTCCTGATCGCGCGAGTGGTTCACTTCTTGCTGGATCCCCGCCGTGGTTAGTTCGCTTTTGGCTTCGTCGCCGGTTGGTTAAATGGAGGTAACAAAATGAAAAGAACGTCGATTTCGCTCGTCACCGCGGCCCTTGCCGTCGCGCTCGGTCTCGGTGCCGCCGTGGCGCACGCAGCGCCGATCGTCTCGGGGAGCGTGTGGCTCGTTTCGTCGGGCGCGGCATCGAACGCCATTCCCGCGAACGTCCCGGGCACCACGCCCGACGTCACGTTCCAGGCGCCTTCCGACCCCCTGTTTTTCGACAGTCGTGTGGGGTCGAATAGCTACAATCTGGGCAACTTCCTCGCGACTGGCGGCGCGTTCAACATCGTCGAGAACACGCCCGGCGCGCTTGCGAACACGACGAACGATCATCTGTATCAGTTCGTCGGCCAGGTGAGTGTCACCAACGGCCAGCAGTTCGGTGTGCTCCACGACGATGGTCTCACCCTGATCATCGGTGGCCTGACGGTGATCAGCGCGCCGGGCCCGACGGCGCCGATCCTGACGACGGCGACATACACCGGGCCGAGCGGGACCTTCGCGTTCCAGCTCGTCTACGGCGAGTGCTGCGGGGCACCCGCGGCGCTTCGCGTGAATCTGCCGCTCATCTCCCCTCCCGCGGACATCCCTGAGCCCGCGAGCCTCGCCCTGCTTAGCATCGGGTTGCTCGGAGTGGCGGCGGCGCGTCGTCGCAAGCCCGTTTGATCCCGACTAGAGAACGCCGGTACGACGGCAGCTTCGGCTGCCGTTTTTCTTTGCGATGCGCGCGACTCCGGAGGGCGCCGGCCCTGCGAGTAGACGCTGTGCCACAGGACCCGACGAGGTTCTTTCGAGGTGCAGTCGTGTCGCGAAGCGCCTGACCTCGCGCACGACGCCGAGGGCGTCAGCGTCCCTTGAGGTCGTCCGGAAGCTCGAACGACGGGAAGCGGCGTTTCAGCTCTTCGAGAAGCTCACGCGCCTCGGTTTCGCGGCCGGCCTTCTTCAACTCGCGGATGCGCTCCACGTACGCCTCGGGCGTCGCGAACGCGGCAGCCTTCGCGCGCGCTGCAGGTGCGGGTTGCGCGGCTTCGTCACGCTTCTCGAGAAGCGAGTTATCGCGCGGAGCCGCCTGCGGCACCGGTGCCGGACCGGGCACGCGCGCGGCAGAGGGCGAAGCCGCCATCGGCGCGGGCGCAGCGCGCGGCGCGCTCGGCGCGACCGGAGCTGCGGGGGCGCTCTCGGGCGCCGGGGTCACGGGCGACAGAGCGGCGGCGGGCGTTTCGCGGGACGTCCCGAGCGATTCGACTGCGCGTTTCGGCTCGGGCGCGGTCGCGTCGGCCGGCGCGTCGCGGCCACGGGGCTCGGCGCCCGGCTCGATCCCGGCAGCGCGTTCGCGCGGCGCGCGCTCCCGGTCGACAGGCCGGCCCTCGTGTCCTCCTGCGGGCGCGGGTGCCGCATCGGGCGAGGGTTGCGGCGGCGCGACCGACGGCGCCGACGCAGTTGGAGGCGTCGGGGTGGCGCTCCTCTCGGCGACACCGCCGCCTGGAGCCGGAGGGGCAGGCGGGCGCAGGGGACGGTCGGTCACGACCGGGGGCGGCTCTTCCATGCCCGCGTCGTAGACGAGGAGCGTGACCGTTGCCGACACGAAGAGCGTTGCCGCGACGGCGAGCGGCACGCGCCAGCGCATGAGCCAAGTGCGGGGATGCGGCAGCGGCCAGAGCTCGCTCGGCGGCTCTTCCGTCCCCTTGCGCCGCGCCGCGGCCTCGCGAGCCCGCGCGAGGATCGTCTCGTCGAGCCGTTGCGGCGGCTCGTCTCGCGCGGCGTCGCGCCACGCGCGCTCGAGTTCGTCGTCGCGAGGATCGCGGGTGCTCATCGCGCGTCTTCCAGTTCGCTCCGCAGCTTGGCCAGCGCATAGCGCAGCCGGCTTTTCGCGGTCTCGAAGCGCACGCCCGTCGTCTGCGCGATCTCCTCGACCGAGAGCCCGCCTTCCTGCTGCAGCAGAAACGCCTCGCGCTGCGCGTCGGGCAGGGCTTCGACCGCCGCGACGATGCGCTCCGCGGCGCGCTTGCGATCGAACGTGCGCTCGGGACCGTCGGCTGCGTCTGCCGCCGGCTCCGCGATCGCCGCGTCCTCGTCGTCGAGGCTCGCGTGCGGCGGCCGCCTGCCGAGACTGCGATAGTGGTCCATGAGCCGATTGTGCGCGATGGTGTAGAGCCAGGTGGTGAACTTCGCGCTCGGCGCGTAGCTCGCGCGCGCGCTCACGACGCGCATCCAGACATCCTGAAAGAGTTCCTCGGCGACGGCGTTGCCCGCGCACTGCCGGCGCAGGAAGCGGAACACCCCGCCCTTGTGCCGCGTGTAGAGCCGCTCGAATGCGCGCGCATCGCCGGCGCCGTAGCGCAGCATGAGCTCTTCGTCTTCGCCATGCGCCTCCATCGGCGCGAAGTGTAGCGCCGCGCCCGCGCGCTTGGAGAAACCGCGAGAAACACTGCCCGAAGTGTGAACGCCGGCACGCGCGGAACGGGGTGAGCGGCCCGTGCGGTCGCGCGGGGCCGCATCGCTACGCTAACATCCGGGTCATGCGTTCGTCATGAGCGCGCGAATCGTCCCCGGATGATGCGACTGCACCAGCTCAAGGTCGAATACGTGGGCGCCGAGGATCGGCTGCTCCTGCGCATCTCGACCAGCTCCAACGAGGAAGTGATGCTCTGGCTCACGCGGCGCGCGACGCTGCGGCTATGGCCGGTGCTGCTCTCGATGGTGCAGGCGAAGCCCGAGATCGTCGTGCAGTCGAGCCCCGAGGCGCGCCGTGCGCTCGTCGGCTTCGAGCACGAGAAGGCGGTCGCGAAGGCGGACTTCTCGAAGCCCTACGAGCCGGCGGAGCGCGCGCGCCCGCTGGGCGACGCGCCGATCCTCGTCGGGCGCATCGAGCCGCGCCGCAACAACGAGGGGCAGGCCGTTCTGGGTCTCTTGCCCGCGCAGGGGCAAGGGATCTACATCACGCTCGACGACCACCTGCTGCACGGCATGATGCGCCTCCTGCAGAATGCGGTGGTGCGCGCCGAGTGGGGCTTCACGCTCTCGATTCCCGGCGCCGAGCAGGCGGTTGCGGCCGAAGCCGCGCCGAAGACGATCAACTGACGGCGCTCGCGGCGTCGATCGCTTCCAGCTCTTCCTGCAGCGCGAGCCACTGCGCTTCGGCGGCGTCCAGCTTCGTCGCAACCCGGCTCTGGGCACGCAGCGTCTCGCTGACGAGGTTCTGGTCGCTTCCGGCGAAGAAGTCCGGCGTGGCGAGCTGCGCCTCGATGGTCTTCTTCTCCTCGCCGAGCCTGGCCATCTCGGCTTCGAGCTTCTCGATCCTCTTGAGGACGGGCTTGCGCTTCGCCGCCAGCGCCTGCCTCGCCTCGGCGTCGGCGCGTCGCTCGGCCTTCCGGTCGGAGGCGGCAGCCTGCTTCTCGCGGCGCGGTGCGCGGCGGTCGAGGAGCCAGCGCGCGTAGTCGTCGAGGTCGCCGTCGAAGGGCGCGACCTTGTGATCGGCGACGAGATAGAGCGCATCGACGGCGGTGGAGAGCAGGTGGCGGTCGTGCGAGACGAGCACCATCGCGCCGTCGTATTCGGCGAGCGCGACCGCGAGCGCCTCGCGCATGTCGAGGTCGAGGTGGTTGGTCGGCTCGTCGAGGAGCAGCAGGTTCGGGCGTTGCCACACGACCAGCGCGAGCGCGAGCCGCGCGCGTTCGCCGCCCGAGAAGCCCGCGACCGGCCGCAGCGCCGCATCGCCCGCGAAGTCGAACCCGCCGAGGAAGTCGCGCAGCTCCTGCTCGCGCGTGCGGCGGTCGAGGCGCTGCAGGTGGCCGAGCGGCGTGTCGTCTTCGCGAAGGTCTTCGAGCTGGTGCTGCGCGAAGTAGCCGACCGCCAGCCCCTTGCCCTCGATGCGCTCGCCCGCGGTCGGTGCGAGGCGTCCGGCCAGGAGCTTCATGAGCGTCGATTTGCCCGCGCCGTTCGCGCCCAGCAAGCCGATGCGCGCGCCGGCCCGGACGGTGAACTCGATGTCCGAGAGAACCGGCGGGCCGCCGTAGCCTGCGCCCGCTTCGGCGAGCCGCAACATCGGGTCGGGCGTGCCGTCGAACTCGCGAAAGCGGAACGAGAACGGCGAATCGACATGCGCGGGAACGATGCGCTCCATGCGCTCCAGCGCCTTGATCCGGCTCTGCGCCTGCCGCGCCTTGGTCGCCTTCGCCTTGAAGCGGGTGATGAACGATTCGAGCCGCGCGACCTCGCGCTGCTGCCGCGCGTAGAGGGCGGCCTGTTGCGCGAGCGCGGTGCTGCGCTGGACTTCGAACGACGAGTAGTTGCCGGTGTAGAGCTTCAGCTTCGCCTGGTCGAAGTGCAGGACGGCGCCGACGATGGCGTCGAGAAAGTCGCGGTCGTGCGAGATGAGCAGCAGCGTCCCGGGGTAGCTCGCGAGCCAGCGCTCCAGCCAGATGATGGCGTCGAGGTCGAGGTGGTTGGTCGGCTCGTCGAGCAGCAGCAGGTCCGATCGCGTCATCAGCGCCTGCGCGAGATTGAGACGCATGCGCCAGCCGCCGGAGAACGATGCGACCGGCCGCTCGTGCTCCTCGGTCGCGAAGCCGAGGCCCGAAAGGAGTTCCGCGGCACGCGCGCGGGCGGAGTAGCCGTCGACGGCGCTGTAGCGATCGTGCAGATGGCCGAGGCGCTCGCCGTGGTCGTTCGCGTCGGCGTGCGCATGGGCGTGGTCGGCCTCCGCCTCTGCGAGCTCGCGCTCGATCGCGCGCAGCTCGGCATCGCCGTCGAGCACGTAGTCGATCGCCGGCGTGTCGAGCGCAGGCGTCTCCTGCGCGACGTTCGCGATGGTCCAGCCGGCGGGCACCTCGATGTCGCCGCCCTCGGTGTGCAACTCGCCGCGGAGCGCTGCGAAGAGCGTCGACTTGCCGGTTCCGTTCGCGCCGACGACGCCGACGCGCATCCCGGTGTGGAGGGTGGCGTTGGCGCCGTCGAGCAGGCGCTTCGCGCCGCGGGCGAGGATGGCGTTGCGGATCGAGATCATGGGCGCGTCCGAAGGGCGGCGATTATAGTCCCCCGGGCGCGGAAGTCAGCGGATTCCGCTTGTCGGCCAAGGGTTTCCGCTGCCGGGGCGCAGCCATGCTCTGCTATACTGGCAGCCTGTTTTTGCGGCACCGCGCACGCTTCCGCCACCTCCCCTTGATTCCTTCTTCGAGCGAGCGCACCGGAGCGGCCGGAGGGGCCTTCGGTCCCGCGCCGCGCAGCGAAGGACTTCCTGTTTGAGCACGTTCGCCGAACTCGGGCTCCTGCCCGAACTTCAGAAAGCCGTAGCCGACGAGGGCTACACCACGCCGACGCCGATTCAGGCGCAGGCGATTCCGGTCGTGATCGCCGGGCGCGACGTCATGGGCGGCGCGCAGACCGGCACCGGCAAGACGGCCGCGTTCGCGCTGCCGATCCTCCAGCGCCTCGCGCCGCACGCGAACGCGAGCATGTCGCCGGCGCGTCATCCGGTGCGTGCGCTCATCCTCACGCCGACGCGCGAGCTTGCTGCGCAGGTCCAGGAGAGCTTCAAGGCCTACTCGAAGTACCTGCCGCTCCGCAGCACGGTCGTCTTCGGCGGCGTGCCCATGGACCCGCAAACCGCTGCGCTGCGCTCGGGCGTCGAGATCCTCGTCGCCACCCCCGGTCGCCTCCTCGATCACGCGCAGCAGAAGATGCTGAACCTGCAGCAGGTCGAGGTGTTCGTGCTCGACGAGGCGGACCGCATGCTCGACATGGGGTTCATCCCCGACGTGAAGCGGATCATCGCCATGCTGCCGCCGAAGCGGCAGAACCTCCTGTTCTCCGCCACATTCCCGGACGAAGTGCGCCGGCTGACGCAGGCGCTGCTGCACGAGCCGGTGTCGGTGCAGGTCGCGCCCAAGCACGCGACTGCCGATCTGGTCGAGCACAAGGTTCATCCGGTCCCGCGCGAGCGCAAGCGCGATCTCCTCGTCCACATCATCCGCGCGCGCGACATCAAGCAGGTGCTCGTGTTCTGCGCGACGCGCCTCGGCGCCAACCGTCTCGCCTATCAGCTCAACCGCGACGGCGTGCATGCGGCCGCGATCCACGGCGACAAGAGCCAGCAGGAGCGCATCGAAGCGCTCGACGCCTTCAAGGCCGGCAAGGTGGGCGTGCTGGTCGCGACCGACGTCGCGGCGCGCGGCCTCGACATCGAGGATCTGCCGTACGTAATCAATTACGAACTGCCGAACACGCCCGAGGACTACGTGCACCGCATCGGCCGCACCGGCCGCGCGGGCAAGACTGGCGAGGCGGTGTCGCTGGTGTCGCCCGACGAGCACGAGAAGCTTGCCGACATCGAGAAGACGATCAAGAAGCAGATCGTTCGCGAGATCGTGCCGGGCTACGGACCCGACGCGGCGCGCGCGTCCTCGCTCATGCCCGAGCACAGCGAGCGGCGGCGCGATCGCCGCGACCGCGAGGAATCGAAGCTCACCGGCCAGTCGCGCCCCGCGCCGTCGCCGCGACAGCCGGGCAAGCCGGCCGGCAAGCCCGTCGATCCGATCTTCTCCCAGCCATACCGCGAGACCGAGCGTGCCGGCGCGTCCGCCGCGCCCGCTGCCTCGACCGAGCCCAAGAAGCCGCAGCGACAGGTCGCCGCGCTGCTCGGCGGCGTGCGAAAAACGGGCAGTTAGAGGGCTGTCGAAAATCGGCTTCGCGCGGCGCGGGTTGGTACCAACCCCAGCCTTCGCCAGCGGAAAGCCGCCTTGCAACCGTTACCGGAATCGAGGGTCGGGGGATGTATCCCCGGTTTTTCGACACCCCGCCAGGGCCCGGAGCCGAGACGGGCGACCCTCCCCCCACGAGGGAAGAGGGCCGGCGCGAGGGCTGACCCCTCTCCAAGCTAAACGCAGCGCCCCCCGTCCACTTCCAGGCATGCGCCGGTGACGAACGCCGCCTCGTCGGACGCGAGGAACAGCGCTGCGTTGGCGATGTCGAGCGGCGTCGAAAAGCGGCCGAGCGGAATGGTCGCGAGGAATCTCGCCTTCACTTCGCTCGTCAGATCGCCGCCCGCGAACTCGGCCGACAGCGCGGTCGCGTCGCTGAACACCGGGTTGATGCAATTCACGCGGATCCGGTCGGGGCCGAATTCCGCGGCCATCGATTTGCTCATGGTGATCACCGCGCCCTTCGAGCTGTTGTAGACGGTGAGGCCGGGCCGCGGCCGGATTCCGGCCGTCGAAGCGATGTTCACGAAGCTGCCGCCGCCGCGCCTGCGGAACACCGGCACGGCGTGCTGCGCGGCGAGGTAGATCGACTTCACGTTGATGGCATAGACCCGATCGAACTCGGCTTCGGTGACCTCGAGGAACGGCTTGTTGCGATGGGTCCAGCCGGCGTTGTTGACGACGATGTCGAGTTGCCCGTATCGCTCGACGGTGGCAGCGACCATCGCCGCCCAATCCGCGCTCGCGGCGACGTCGGCGCGCAGCGCCGTCGCGGCGCCGCCCGCATCGCCGATTTCCTTCGCGACCCGGCCGGCGGCGGCCGCGTCGATGTCGTTCACGACGACGCTTGCACCCTCGGCCGCGAAGCGCCTCGCGATGCCTGCGCCGAATCCGGATCCTGCGCCCGTGACGATCGCGACCTTGCCTGCGAGTCTCATCGCTCTCTCCCGCTGATCACCGAACGACGATCGGCGCGAACTTCCGCCGCGCTTCGATCGCCTGCCAATCCCACTCGATGCCGAGCCCCGGAGCGTCCGGCGCCACCGCGTACCCGTCGTCGACGACGAGCCGGGACGCGGTCACGTCGTCGAGCTGCGGGATGTATTCGACCCACGCTGCGTTCGGCACGGCCGCGCAGAGGCTCGCGTGAAGCTCCATGAGGAAATGCGGGCACACCATCACGTTGAACGTTTCCGCGAGATGCGCCACCTTGAGCCATGGGGTGATGCCGCCGATGCGCGCGACGTCCACCTGCACCACCGAGCAGGCGCGGCGCTGCAGATACTCGCGAAAGTGGGCGGGGCTGTAAAGCGACTCGCCGACAGCGATCGGGATCGTGGTCGCCCCCGCGAGCCGCACGTGGCCGTCGATGTCTTCGGCCGGCAGCGGCTCCTCGAACCAATACGGGTCGAACGGCGTGTAGAGCCGCGCGCGCCGGATCGCCTCGGAGAGCGGGAAACCCTGGTTCGCGTCGAGCATCACGTTGAACGCATCGCCGACCGCGGTGCGCACGGCGGCGATGCGGGCGACATCCTCGGCGGCGGTCGGCTTGCCCACTTTGATCTTCGCGCCGCGGAAGCCGCTTGCGCGCGCCGCCAGCGCATCGGCGACCAGCGCGTCCACCGGCAGATGCAGCCAGCCGCCCTCGGTGGTGTAGATCGGCACGCGCTGCTGCGCGCCGCCCGCCATGACCCAGAGAGGGAGTCCGGCCGCGAGGCACCGCAGGTCCCACAGGGCCGTGTCGATCGCGGCGAGGGCAAGGCTCGTGATCGCGCCGACCGCAGTCGAGTGGGTGTGGAAGAAGAGGCGCCGCCAAAGTGCTTCGACGTGGCTCGCGTCGGCGCCGACGAGCCGGGGAGCGAGATGGTCGCGCAGGAGCGCCACGACCGAGCTGCCGCCGGTGCCGATCGTGTAGGTGTAGCCGGTCCCGACCAGGCCGTCCGCCGTGTGGAGCCGCACGATCGGCGTCTCCTGCGTCACGAACGACTGGATCGCGTCGGTGCGGCGCACCTTGGGCGCGAGGTCGATCTGCAGGATTTCCACGCGCTCGATTCTGGCCATGCGCCCGCTCCAGCGTAGAGCCGGGCACGACGCGCCCGGCCGCGTGCGATTATCGGCGCGCGCGGGAAACGGGGTCAATTCGCGGTGCGACTACGCACGGCCCGACACGGCGGAGAGGCTCCGCGACACGCTCTCCTCGATGAACGCGAGCAGGTCGGCGACGAAGCGGCCCGGCACTTCGCGATGCGGCGAGTGTCCGGCCTCGCGGTAGACGACGCTGCGGATGTCGGCGACGATGCTCTCGTAGTAGCGAGCGAGCGGGACGCGACGATAGAGCGGACTCGCGCCGCCGAACACCGCGAAGACGGGCACCGTCACGCTCGCCAGCACGTCGCGGTGGTCGACCGCCAGCAAACTCTGCATGAGCCGTCCGAGCGACGCGACGTTCTCGCGCCCGAGCGCGTTCCGCGCGGCGGCGGAGCGGTCCGGCGCTGCCGGCATGGCTTTCGGCGCAATGCCGAGCGCGCGCAGCGCCACGTCGCTCGCGTCTGTGCCAAGCGCGGCGGCGAACCGCAGGCACCTCGCGAGGAGCGAGCCGCCCCGGGCGCCCAGCCGCCAGTCGCGCGAGTCGACCAGCCGAGGCGAATGGTCGACGAGGCACATGCCGGCGACGCGCGCGCTGCCCCGCTGACGAAGATACTCCAGCGCGACCGCCGCGCCCATCGAATGGCCGACGACCACTGCCCCCGCGATCCCGAAGTGGTCGATGAGATTCGCGAGGTCGCGCGCCATCCGATCGACGCTCGGGGCGTCCTTGCCGCGCGGTGTGTCCGCCCGGTGCGCGCGCGCTTCCCATGCGAACACCTCGTGCGTGCGGGCAAGCACGCGCGCCGCGTCGCTCCAGTCGCGATGCGAGCACGTCAGGCCGTGCAGCAGGATCACGGGTCGGCCGGCGCCGAGGCGCCAGACGCGGATCGCCTCGCCGTCGTCTGCGACGAAAGTCGACAGCGCCGGGGCCGCCTCGCGCGCGACCGCGTGCGTCGCGGCGCTCGATCGCGCGAATTCGTCGATGGCGGCGGCCCCGGCTTGCATCGCTCACTCCTTCTTCTCTCCGTGATGGCGACTGCAGCGTATGCGCCCGGTGCGCGCGCAGGGCGGGAGTGCTCACGCTGCGTCTGTGACCTGTTCACGGTACGCGCACGGCGTGCGCCCGGAGAGGGCCGCCTTGCCTGTAAGCACGGTGTCAGGGGGAGCGTGTAAGCTCGCGCCTCCTGGCCAATCCGCTCGCGAGAAAGCTCCGATGAACCTCGACCGCGTGACCTCGGGCAAAGACGTCCCGAACGATTTCAACGTGATCATCGAAATCCCGATGCACTCGGCGCCGATCAAGTACGAAGTCGACAAGGAGACGGGCGCGATGTTCGTCGACCGGTTCCTGTCGACGGCGATGTTCTATCCGTGCAACTACGGCTACGTGCCGCACACGCTTTCCGGCGACGGCGATCCGGTCGACGTGCTGGTGATCGCGCCCGTGCCGATCGTGACCGGCGCGGTGGTGCGCTGCCGGCCCGTCGGCATGCTCAAGATGGAGGACGAGGCGGGCGACGACACCAAGCTCCTCGCCGTGCCGATCGACAAGCTCTCGGGCCTGTACCGCGAGATCGAAACGCCGCGCGACCTGCCCGAGGCGCAGCTCGCCTCGATCGCGCACTTCTTCCAGCACTACAAGGATCTCGAGCGCGGCAAGTGGGTGAAGGTGATCGGCTGGGTCGGCCCGGAGGAAGCGAAGAAAGAGATCCTCGACGGAATCGCGAACTTCAAGAAGGCGCGGCGCAAGCCGAGATTCTAGGATTGAGGATTGAGGATCGAGGATCGAGCACTCAATCCTAGATCCTAGATCCTAGATCCTAGATCCTAGATCCTGAATCCTGGATCCTGAATCCTGGATCCTCAGTCCTGTCTTTTGAACGGCGCACGTTCGTTCAGTTCGTCGAGATAGCGTTCGACGCCCGCGCTCTCCCGCTCGAGGAAGCGTTGCACGGCGTCGGCGAACTCAGGGTGCGCGAGCCAGTGCGCCGAGAGCGTCTCGACCGGCAGGAACCCGCGCGCGAGCTTGTGCTCGCCCTGGGCGCCGCCCTCGAAGTCCGCGATGCCTCTTTCGATGGCGAACTCGATCGCCTGGTAGTAGCAGGCCTCGAAGTGAAGCGCGGGCACGCGCTCGACGCTTCCCCAGTAGCGCCCGTAGAGCGTCGCGCTCGTGAACACGTCGAGCGCCGCGGCGATCGGCCGGCCGTCGCGCTCGGCGACCACGAGCAGCAGATGCTCGCCGAGGGTTTCGCCGATGCGCTCGAAGAACGCGCGCGTCAGGTACGGCGTGGAAAGGTGCTCGCGATAGGTGTTCGCGTAGCAGCGCGCGAAGAAGCGCCAGTCCTCGGGTCGAATCTCCGCGCCCACGAGTCGTCGCAGGGTCACGCCTGCGTCGCGGACCTTGCGCCGCTCCTGCCGGATTTTCTTGCGCTTGTCGTGCGAGAGCGTCGCGAGGAACGCGTCGAAGTCCGCGTAGCCCCGGTTCGTCCAGTGAAACTGAACGCCGCGACGGAGCATGCATCCGGCGTCGGCGAGCAGTCGCGCTTCCGCGGCCGTCGGAAACAGCACGTGCAGCGACGATGTCTGCCGGGCGAGTTCGAGTGCGGCGCCGATCAGCGTCCGCCGCGCAGCGTCATCTTCGGCGAGCAGCTTCGGCGCGGAGATCGGCGAGAACGGCACCGCCGCCAGGAGCTTCGGGTAGTAATCGAACCCGTGCCGGTGGTAGGCGTCGGCCCAGGCCCAATCGAATACATACTCGCCGTACGAATGCGACTTGAGATAGAGCGGCATGGCGCCCGCGAGCTCGCCGCCGCGCTCGAGCAGCAGGAACCGCGGCGCCCAGCCGGTGCGCGCGGTCGCGCAGCCGGTGGCATGGAGCGCGGCAAAGAACTCGTGACGCAGGAACGGATGCCCGCCGGCCAGCCGGTTCCAGGCGCGCGCGTCGAGCGTCGCGGGGTCGTCGACGATTCGGACGGCTTCGTCAGTCATTGCGTCGCAACGCGACCAGGAGCCCCGTCATCGGCGAGCGCGGGGCGCCGCGGGTCAGGGTAGGTCGGGATCCGTGTAGCCGATGTCGCGCGCCGTCTGCGCCGCGATCTTCGGGTCGAAGCCCTTGATGCGCTTGTATTCCTTCACGGCGCGGTCGAACTGCCCGGACAGCTGATACGCGACCGCGAGGTAGTAACCCGCGTACGGGTTGAACGGCTGGAGCTTCGCCGCTTCCTTCAGGTCGGGGATCGCGCGCTCGAAGTCGCGGCGGTTGAGATAGATGAGGCCGCGGCCGTACCACGCGCGATCCTCCGTCGGCTTGAGCCGGATGGTTTCGCTGAACTCGCGGATCGCCGCGTCGCCGTGCCCGAGCTCTTGCTGCAGGAAGCCGAGATTGAAGTGCACGGCGTAGTTGCCGGGGTCGAGGGCGACGGCGCGCTCGAGCGCGGTGAGCGCTTTGGGCATGTCCTTTCGCTGGGTGTAAAGCCAGCCGAGCGTGCTCCACGCCTCTTTGTCGTCCGGGCGCTTGCGCACCAGCGACTCGAGCGATGCGATCGCCTGATCGTAGCGCTTGAAGAACGTGAACAACTTGGCCGACCAGTGGTCGAGCATCGTGTCGAGGGCCATGGCTACCTTTCGTCGGGCCGTCGGATTATCGGGAAAACGCCGCGAAAGAGCCACGGTGCGACGCGAAGCCGCGCACACGGCGGGCGAGGGCAATGAGAATTCGGGCGCCGCGCCTGCCGAGCACGCAACCGCGTGCGGTCCGAAGCGACCCGTGCGAGGCGCATCGGACAATCCCTTCGCGCGGGCAAGCCGCTCCGATGCCCCTGCTATACTTTCACGGTTCGCTGTCCGGGAGATACAGGATGAAAAAGATCGAAGCCGTCATCAAGCCGTTCAAGCTCGACGAGGTCCGCGAAAGCCTT
Source organism: Burkholderiales bacterium (assembly GCA_025458245.1). Lineage (GTDB taxonomy): Bacteria > Pseudomonadota > Gammaproteobacteria > Burkholderiales > SG8-39 > JAOAEA01. Next base: position 3,554 of record JALOSW010000025.1, on the reverse strand, counting down.
GCCGAGGTCGGCGTCAGCGGCCTCACGGTGACCGACGTCAAGGGCTTCGGCCGGCAGAAGGGCCACACCGAGCTCTATCGCGGCGCGGAGTATGTCGTCGATTTCCTGCCGAAGGTGAAGATCGAGGTTGTCGTGCCCGACAACCTGGTCGAGCAGGCCATCGAGTCGATCGTCAAGGCCGCGCGCACCGGCAAGATCGGCGACGGCAAGATTTTCGTCACCGCGGTCGAGCACATCGTGCGCATTCGCACCGGCGAGACCAACGAGTCGGCGATTTAGGATTCAGGATTCAGGATTCGAGCGTCCCTCCTGAAGCCTGCGGGCTGACTGCGGCTGGATCCTGAGTCCCGGATCCTGCATCCTCGCGGCGCGGGGCCTACCCGCGCAGCAAAACGAGCACCGCACCGCCGCCGCCCTGAGTCGGCGGCGCCTGGCAGAACGCGAGAACCTCCTCGCGCAATGCGAGCCAGGCGCGCACTTTCCCCTTGAGCACGGGCTCGCGGTTTTTCGAGCCGAGCCCCTTGCCGTGCACGATTCGCACGCACCGCGCGCCGCGGCGGACGCATTCCTTGAGGAACCGCGCGAGTGCTTCGCGCGCCTCGACCCGGGTCATTCCGTGCAGATCGAGCACGCCCTGCACGACCCACTGGCCGCGTCGCAACCGTCGCAGGACATGGCCCGGCACGCCCGGGCGCACGAAGTTCTCCTCCTCGCCCGTGGCGAGCGCGTCCTCGGCGTCGAGGGGGCGCGACAGGCTCTCGGCCAGGGCGTCGTGCTCGTCGAGCAGCGACTGCACCGGGACGGCCGGCATGGGATGGTGGTGGGTTACGCGAACCGCGGACGCGGCGAGCGGGACGGCGTCGCGCACCGCCTCGCGGAAGAGCTCGACGTCCTCCGGGTCGACCTCGCCGCGCCGGTCGCGTCGCATCGCCGGGTGAGCCGGATCGGGCGTTCGGTCAGCCGAGCGCGTCGAGGTACTTCTCGGCGTCGAGCGCGGCCATGCAGCCCGAGCCGGCGCTCGTGACCGCCTGGCGATAGACGTGATCCTGCACGTCGCCCGCCGCGAACACGCCTTCGACGCTGGTGGCCGTCGCCATGCCGCCCTGGCCGCCGCGCGTGCGGATGTAGCCGCCTTCCATGTCGAGTTGTCCCTCGAAGATGCCGGTATTCGGCGTGTGGCCGATGGCGATGAAAAGCCCGTGCACGGGAATCTCCTCGGTCGCGCCCGTCTCGACCTGCTTGATCCGGATGCCGGTCACGCCCGAGTCGTCGCCGAGCACTTCGTCGAGAACGCTGTGCCATTTCACCGTGACGTTCGCGCGATCGAAGAGCTTCTTCTGCATGATCTTCTCCGCACGGAACTTGTCGCGGCGGTGGACCACGGTCACGTGCTTGGCGATGTTGGAGAGATAAAGCGCTTCCTCCACCGCGGTGTTGCCGCCCCCGATCACGGCCACGTTCTGGCCGCGATAGAAGAAGCCGTCGCAGGTGGCGCAGGCCGACACGCCCTTGCCCATGAACTTCTGCTCCGAAGCCATGCCGAGATAGCGCGCGGACGCGCCGGTGGCGATGATCAGCGCGTCGCATGTGTACGTCGCGGCGTCGCCCACGAGCCGTAACGGGCGCGCCGAGAAATCGACCGTGTTCACGTGATCGAAGACGAGCTCGGTCTCGAAGCGCTCGGCGTGCTTCTGGAACCGCTCCATGAGCGCAGGCCCCTGCACGCCGTCCCAGTCGGCGGGCCAGTTGTCGACGTCGGTGGTCGTCATGAGCTGGCCGCCAGGCGCGAGGCCGGTGATCAGCACCGGTTTGAGGTTCGCCCGGGCGGCGTACACGGCCGCGGTGTAGCCGGCCGGGCCCGATCCGAGGATGAGCAGGCGATTGTGTTTCAAGGGCTTGTTTGACATGAGCTTTTTCTGAAAGAACGGGCGGCGGGGCGAGGCTGAGCCGCGATTATAGCGGCGACGCCCGCAGCGGACGACGGGCGTTTCTGCGCCACTACATGAAGATGCATGGCTAAGCGATTGTTTTTTCGCAGATCAGCATCTATACTCGCCGCGGGGTTGCATGCCTTGAACACACACGCCATCGCTCCCGTCCCTGCGGGCCGCTACGCCGCGCTGCTGGCGCTCGCGCTGATGACGCTCACGGTCGCGCAGGCATTCGCCCAAGCGCCGCCGGCAACCGGTCCGCGTTTCGATATCCGCGGGTTCAGGGTGGAGGGCGCGACGCTGCTCACGCAGGCGGAAATCGACGCGGCGACGCGGCCGTTCGTCGGGGCGTCGCGCGCGTTCTCCGACGTGCAGGGCGCGGCAGCCGCGCTCGAGAGCGCCTATGCGGCTAAGGGCTACGGCGCCGTGCAGGTGGTCGTGCCCGAGCAGCAGGTGCAGCAGGGCGAGGTCGTGCTGAAAGTCGTGGAGGCGAGGCTCGGCCGCGTCACGGTCGAGGGAAACCGGCACTTCGACGAGGCGAACGTGCGCGCCAGCCTGCCGGCGCTTCGGCCCGGCGAGGCGCCGAACGTCGCCGCGCTCGCCAGGCAACTGCGCGTCGCGAACGAGAACCCGTCGAAGCAGACCACCGTGCTCCTGAAGAGCGGCGCGGGGCCGGGCGAGATCGATGCGCAGGCGCGCGTCGTCGACGACAAGACGCAGAAGTTCAGCCTGTCGGTCGACAACACCGGTACGCCGCCCACGGGCCAGTACCGCGTGGGGATCGGCTACCTGAACGCGAATCTGTGGAACCGCGATCACGTCTTCAACGCGCAGTACGTGACCTCGCCGTCGAAGCCGGGCGACGTCGCGATCGTCGCGGGGAGCTACCGCATCCCGCTCTATTCGCTCGGCGACTCGGTCGAACTGTTCGCCGCGTATTCCGACGTGAACTCGGGCGTGGTGCAGGGGCTCTTCAACGTCGCGGGCAAGGGCACCGTCGTGTCGGGGCGGTACAACTGGAACCTGCCGCGCTGGGGCGCGCTCGAGAGCCGGGTCGCGTTCGGCGCCGACTGGAAGAAATTCGACAGCCGCGTGCTGCCGGTGGGCGGCACGCTCGATCTCGTCCCCGACGTGATCGTGCATCCGCTGAGCGCGGTGTGGTCCGGCGTCTATCGGCGCGGACCGACCGAGTCGGGCCTCTACGCCGGCTATTTCCGCAATATTCCCGGCGGACCCGACGGCGGGCAGACCACGTTCGACGAAATCCGCCCCGGCGCCAGCGCGAACTACGGCATCTGGCGCGCCGGCGGGAACTTCGTCTGGGCCATGCCCGCGGATTTCCAGTTTCGCGGCCGCATGAGCTTCCAGTATTCGCCCGACTTGCTGGTGCCCGGCGAGCAGTTCGGCATCGGCGGGATCGATTCGGTGCGCGGCTTCTACGAGCGCGAAGTGGTGGGCGACCGCGGCTATCAGGGGCAGGCGGAGCTCTACACGCCGGACGTGGGCAACCGCGTCCCGCTCAATGGCCTGCGCGTGCGCGCCCTCGCGTTCTACGACTGGGGCGCGGTGCGCCGCAACGACCCGGTGTTTCCGGAAATCCCGCGGCAGGGGATCTCGAGCACC
>JALOSW010000024.1 GCA_025458245.1 Burkholderiales bacterium | reverse complement strand
GACGAAGCTCGTGCTCGTCTGCGACAGCAGCGCGAACGTGGCGGCCGGCACCGCGCCGTACGAAGTCTGCAACTCCGTCAAGTACGAAGCGGTGGCCGCGATCTACTCCTGGGGCAAGAACGCGCGCGACGCCTTCTCGCTCGGGGGCGGATGCGGCACCGGGCTCGCGAACCTCGACGAGCGAGAGAACTGCGATGTCGACTTCACGCTGATCGCGCGCCCGACCAGCTCGACGCCGAACGTCACGGACATCTATGACGATGTCGTGGTGTGGCTGCCGGTGCCCATCCTCTACAATCGGCTCATCGCGGCGGGCGCGATCTAGCTCTGGCGCGCGGCGCTGCGCCGGGCATATTCCTCATTTCACCGCCCGTCGATGGCCACGGGCGGCGGCGCCGCTTACAATCGGCACGAGTTCCGTCCGGCCCGTCGCGACCGCGGCGCATCCGGTCGTCTGCACACGACCCAGACCCTGCATGAGCTACGCTTCGACGCTCCTCGATCGCCTGCGCACGGCCGGCGTGGAGCCGTCCGACTCCGAGGACCTGAAGCTCAAGAAGCAGCTTCTGATGTTCGCGATGGGACTCACCGTTGCGGCGCCGGTCCTGTGGTTCGCGATCTACGGTTTCATGGGCCAGAGCCTTCCGGCCTCGGTGCCGTTCGGGTATCAGCTGGTCTCGCTCGGCACGCTGCTCTATTACCTGCACTCGCGCAACTTCGAGCTTTTCCGGATCCTGCAGCTCGCGCTGTATCTCTTCTTCCCGTTCGTGCTGCAGTGGCAGCTCGGGGACTTCATCACGGCTAGCGGCTTCGTCCTGTGGGGCCTGCTCGCGCCGGTGGTCGCCGTGCTCGTCTACAGCCCGCGCGACTCGATTCCGTGGTTCGCGGCCTACGTGGTGCTCGTGGCTGCTGCGGCGGGCGCCGACTACTACCAGTTCGCCGACGGCGTGAAGCCCGCGCCGGTGCCGCCGAAGACGATCGTCGTATTCTTCGCGCTCAACTTCATCGCGATCTCGAGCATCGTCTACTTCCTGCTTCGGTTCGCCGCCATCGAGCGCGACCGCTCGCAGGCGAACCTCGTCGACGCACATCGCGCGCTGCAGGCCGAACAGGATCGCTCGGAGCGTCTGCTGCTCAACATCCTGCCCGGACCGGTCGCGGAGCGGCTGAAACAGGAGGAAGGCACGATCGCAGACGGCTTCGCGGACGTGACCGTGATGTTCGCCGACATCGTTAACTTCACCAACATCGCGGAGGGCATGTCGCCCAACCAGATCTTCGCGATGCTGAACAAGGTGTTCTCGTCGTTCGACGCGCTCGCAGAGAAGCACGGCCTCGAGAAGATCAAGACGATCGGCGACGCATACATGGTCGCCGGCGGCCTCGAGAAGGACGACACGACCAACTACTCGGAGCAGATCGCGCTGATGGCGCTCGCGATGCGCGACATGCTGGCGAGCGACCTCGCGATCAACGAGCACCGGCTGCAGATCCGCATGGGGATCGGCACGGGTCCGGTCGTCGCCGGGGTCGTTGGAAAGAAGAAATTCATCTACGACCTCTGGGGCGATACCGTGAACCTCGCGAGCCGAATCACCTCGGAGGCGGTGCCCGGGATGATCCAGGTCGATGCGACGACCTACCGCCGGCTGCGTTCGAGATTCGACTTCGACCCGCCGCACACCGTCTACCTCAAGGGCAAGGGCGACACGGTCATCTACCGGATGCGCGGCCCGAAGTCCGCCGAAGCGCCGCGCGCCGCCGTGAGCAACTGAGCGGGCGCTTCAGCTTCGCATAGCGGTCGGTTTCTCTGCCGGCCGGTCGGGTCGGCGCACCGTGCCCGAGAGCTCGAAGCACACTCGGCCTGCGTCGTTCGCGGCGAGTCTCAGGCTGAAGCCCGACATCTCCGCCTGGCGCGCGACCTGATAGAGCCCGATGCCGTAGCCGGTCTCCGAAGGGACGGGCCCGCGCAACAGGCCGTGCAGCACTTCCGGGGCGACGGCACGGCCCGTGTCGCAGACCTCCAGCACCACCGTGTCGCGCGCCGCGAATGCCGCCGTGACCTGCAGACCCGCGTCGAGCTTGCGTTTGTCGAGCGCGTTCTGCAGAAGGTTCTCGGCAGCGCTGTCGAAGAGTTCCTTGGGCAGCAGGATCTCGGGCTCGATCGTCCCGGCCACGAACTCGACGCCGCGCGGCTGGTAGATCTTCTGCAGCGCGTCCCACCACACGGCGGCCTGCACGAAGCGGCCGCTCTCCACCTGCGGCTTTTGCAGCTTGTCGAGCGTCTGCTGCAGACGCTGCGTCACGGTGGGAAGGTGTCGCCGGATGAGCGCCTGCAGGGCCGGCGAGTCCCCGGAGTCCTGCGCTGCGGCCGAGCACAGGATGTTGAGCGACTGCAGCAGGTTCTTCATGTCGTGCGTCATTCGCGCGCCGGTTTCGTGCAGCGCCTGCACGTAGGTCTGCTGCTGGAGCTTCATTTCGCGCTGCTTGCCGATGTAGAACTGGCCGAGCAGCTGGCCGAGCAGGTTGAAATGCCATACGAGCGACGGGCTCGGGCGGTGCTTGCTGTACAGACGCACGCGCAGCTCGGGACTGGCGAAGTCGACCGAGTTCTTCGACGTCAGACCGAAGGAGCCCGAATCCGCCGGCGTCCTCCATTCGCCGCCCGTGACCCATGGCAGACGCCCGAGGCCCTCGCACGCGAGCTTGAGGAATTGGTCCGGTCGGGATTCCGCGCGGGAGAGGTCGGCAAGGAAGTGCAGCCACTGCTCGAACGGAAGGCCGATCGACAGCAGGTATCGCGAGAAGAACATCGACAGGCCGGAGAAGCCTGCCCGCGGGTTCCACGCGAGGCTGAGGAAGAGCAGCACCCCGGCGATGGTGAGCAGGCTGTAGGTGAGCGCGAAGCCGTAGCTCGCACCCCCGAGCGTCATGAACGCAAAGGCGCCGAGCACCAGCACGACGAGCAGCAGGAAGAGGAGCGTGGAATAGAAGAAGTCGACGATCTGCGGCTCGGCGATGTCCGACTCGACCGGGAGCACGAGCATGACGACGAACAGCAGGGGCAGTCCGATCTGCACGAGCGCGACGATCTCGCGTTCGAGCCGGCCGAGGGCGAACCCGTTCGGCACGATCCACAGGAGCAGCAACGACACGAGGTAGAAGAGCACCAGGAGGTAGAAGGCCCGCAGCCAGCGCGCCTGAAACAGGAACACCTTGCCGCCGACGAGCCCGGCGAGAACCGAGACCCACAGGCCCAGCATCCACCAGTTGAGGTAGAAGAGAACTGCCGCAGCCACGACGGCCACGCCCACGATCTCGGTGAGCGACAGGCGTTGCTGGCCCTGCATGAAGGGCTGCCAGAGAATGAAGAGCCCGAAGTGAGCCACCATGAGCCCGCGCGCCCAGAAATCCTGGACGCCGCGCATCGCCGCGAAGTGCAGCAGCACCAGCATGGCGACCAGCAGCCAACGCCAGTGCCGCGCCGTGAACTGCCGGGATGCCTCGGAGAGCGTGGTCCTCACCGCGAACCGCCCGACCTTGGCGCCACGATTCGCCCGGGGATCGCCGCGGCTTGGCGGGGGACCGGGTTCCATGCCATTCTCGCCGCATGCAAACGGCGCCCTTCGCACTGACGATCGCCCGCTACACGCTCCTCGAGGCGGCCAGGAACCGTCTCGCGTGGCTCGCTCTGTTCGCCATCGCCGGCGCGCTCGGGGTTGCGGCGTTTCTGCATCAGGTGGCGATCACGGAATCGCGGGAAGTCGGCGCCGCCGTGGTGGCGGCGATTCTCAGGCTGACGGCAGTGTTTCTGGTCGTGGCGTTCGTGGTCACGAGCATGGTGCGCGAGTTCAACGACAAGGTCCTCGAGCTCGTGCTCTCGCGACCGGTTCCCAGGGTGAGCTACGTTCTCGGCAAGTTCGTCGGTTTCTCGACCGCGGCCTGCGCGCTGGCGGTGGCCTTCGCGCTGCCGCTCGCCTTGTTCGCGCCCGGCGGAAGGCTCATGCCGTGGGCATTATCCCTCGCCTGCGAGCTCGTCGTGATGGTCGCCGTGAGCCTTTTCTGCGTTTTGACACTTACCAGCGTCGTCGCCGCCCTCGGCGCCGCCGCGGCGTTCTATCTGCTCGCACGGTCGATCGGCGCCGCCCGGGTTATCGCCGCCGCCGGCGAATCGTCGTCCGCCTGGACCGACCGCGCGGCGGACTGGGCGGTGGGCGCGATCGCGAAACTCCTTCCCTCGCTCGACCAATGGACGCAGACGGCGTGGCTGGTGGCGGCGCCGCCGGACGCGTCGCAGCTCGGCGCCATCGTCGTGCAGGCCGCTGTCTACGTGGCGCTCGTCCTCGCGGCGGCGCTGTTCGACTTCCACCGGCAGAACTTCTAGGCTCGACCGGCCGACGCGAACCGCGCGCATGCGACTCCGGAGCTTCCTGGCGCGGGACGAGCGGCCGATCTCGGACGTGCCGAAGTGGGTGATCGCCGCCCTCGCGCTCGGGCTCGCCGCGCAGCTCGTCGTCGCGGCCCTGCGGCCCGCGCCGCGCGCGAGCGCGGAGGATCTTCCTGTTCCGCCATCGTCGGCCCTGATACGGCTCGCCGCACTCGGAGAGCCCGTTACCGCCGCCAAGCTTCTCATGCTCTACCTGCAGAGCTTCGACTACCGGGCGGGGACGAGGGTGCCGTATCGCGATCTCGACTACGCGCGCGTCGTCACGTGGCTCGACCGGATCGTCGACCTGGACCCCACCGCGCAGTACCCGCTCATGACGGCAAGCCGCATCTATGCCGAGGTACCCGACCCGGAGAAGCAGCGGCAGATGCTCGATTTCGTCTACCGGCGATATCTCGAGGACCCCAATCGGCGCTGGCCCTGGCTCGCGCACGCGGCATATCTGGCGAAGCATCGGCTCAGGGATCTGCCGCTCGCCCGTCGATATGCCGTCGCACTGGAGAAGAATACGACGACCCCGGAGGCTCCCCTCTGGGTGAGACAGATGGAGTTTTTCGTCCTCGAGGACATGAACGAGCTCGAGGCTGCCAAAATTCTCCTTGGCGGTCTGATCGCGAGCGGGCAGATTAAGGACGCGCGCGAACTCGCGATGATGGAGAACCGTCTGAAGGGCCTCGAGGAGCGGATCGAGGCCGAGCGGAAGCGCGGGAAGTGAGAGGCATGTCGACTACTCGACGTGCCTGACCGGTTCCCGACGGAAAACACGCCCGAAAGGGCGTGATTTCTTTCACGGGGTGGCAGATTCCGCTGGCACCGAACTTGCTCGACTCAGGACACAACCCGACGACTCAGGGGATCACGCTCGTGGAGATCGCGATCGTGCTCGTCATCATCGGCCTGCTTCTCGGCGGCATCCTGAAGGGCCAGGAGATGATCACCCAGGCGCGGATCAAGAACGTCGTGAACGACTTCAACGGCGTGACGTCGGCCTACTTCTCGTATCAGGATCGCTATAAGGCGATCGCCGGCGACGACCCGAATGCGGCCACCCGCTGGAATTCGTTCGGCGCCAAGACCGGCTCCGGCAACGGGATCGTGGGCGGCACGTACGACCAGGCGCCGCCGTCCGACCCGTCGACCATCGCGATCGACGCGGCGAACCAAGGCCAGGAGGCAGTGAACTTCTGGTGGCACATGCGCCTCGCCGGATTCATCCCGGGTCCGACCTCGGGCGCCGGCGCCGCGAGCCAGCCCACCAACGCCGTGGGCGGCATCACCGGGGTTCAGACCGGCGGCATGGGTCTGACGAGCCTCGTGGTCTGCTCGGCCAACATCCCGGACAAAATCGCCAGCGCAGTGGACACCCAGCTCGACGACCAGAAGTCGTCCACCGGCTCGATGCGCGCAATGGATCAGACGACGACCACGGCCGTCGCGGTCGCCGGGTCGGGCTCGCCGACCACGCCCGCGTCCAACTTCGAGGAAACGGGCGCCAAGCAGTACGTCCTTTGCAAGAGCATCTGACGCACTTCCCAGTCGGGGTGCGATGGGCCCGCCGTGAGGCGGGCCTTTTTTACGTCCGCGGCCGGAGACTGTCGGAAGGGACGACGCAGTCAGGGATCCAAGACGTCCGTCACGCGTGGTCGCGCACGGCGAGTTCGCGCCTGAGGCCGCGGGCGCCGTTCTTGCTCGGCGATCGATGGCGGGCATCGCCTTTTGGCGCGGTCAGCGACGCAGGTCTGGCCCGACGAAGAACAACTTGATGCGTTTCCCCGGACAGCACGGTCAACGCGGGATCTCGCTCGTCGAGATCGCGTTGACGCTCGTCATCGTGGCGCTTGTTTTGGTCGGCGTGTTCGCCGGCCGCGAACTGATCGCCCAGTCGCAGGCGAAGGCGGTCGCGTCCGACTTCAACAGCCTCATTGCTGCGTACGTCTCCTACCAGGACCGCTACAACGCGCTACCCGGCGACGATCCGCGGGCGGCCATCCGCTGGGCGAGCCAGAACGCCCGCAACGGCACAGGCGACGGGTTCGTTAGCGGCACGTACGAAGCCGCGCCGCCGCCGGCGTCGGCCCTTCAGACGTTCACCATCGACTCGAGCCAGGGCGAGTCGCTCAACTATTGGTGGCACCTTCGGCTGGCGGATTTCGTACCCCGAGCCCCGGGCACCGCGAGCATGGCGACCCAGCCGCTGAACGCCTTCTCGGGCATCGTCGGCGTGCAGATGAACGGCGCAGGGCTCGCGGGCTTCACGGTCTGCCAGGCAAACCTGCCGGGCAAGATCGCAGGCGCCGTCGATGCCCAGCTCGACGACATCCGGCCGGCAACGGGGCAGGTACGCGGCCTGCGCCAGACCGTGACGCCTCAGCCGCTGGCGACAGCGACTCCGGTCACCGCGTACTCCGAGGGCGACGCCTCGATCTACGTGCTCTGCCGCACGCCCTGAGCGGACAGGGCCAGTCAGCGGCCCTGGGTGAGCCTCAGCTCGGCGGCCGCGAGGGCATCGGGCGTGCCGCGCAAAACCACGACGTCGCCCGCCTCGAGCCGCGTTTCCGGGCCAGGGTCGGCGGCGCGAATGCTTCGGCGCCGAACGAGCGTCACCTCCGCGCCGCGCACGGCGAGTTCGAGTTCGCCGAGGGTCTTGCCCACCGCGTAGGCGCTCGGCTCGAGCGAAACGGAGTGCAGCCGCGACTGCACGTCCTCGTCCCAGTCCTCGGGTTCGTCGGTTCGTCCATGGAAGAAGCCGCGCAGGAGCGAGTAGCGCTCCTCGCGCACCCGCCGGATTTGCTCGAGCACCCGCCGGATCGGCACGCCGAGCAGCACCAGCGCGTGCGAGGCGAGCATCAGGCTCGATTCGAACGTCTCCGGCACGACTTCGGTCGCGCCCGCGCGCGTGAGCCGCTCGAGATCGGCGTCGTCCCGGGTACGCACGATCACGGGGAGGCTCGGGTTCACCTCGTGCGCGTGGTGCAGAACCTTCAGCGCCGACGGCGTATCGAGGTAGGTCACCACGAGCGCGCTCGCGCGTCGCGCCCCCGCCGCGACGAGCATCTCCCTGCGCCCGGCGTCGCCGAACACGACGGTGTCGCCGGCCGCGGCGGCCTCTCGGACCCGCTCGGGATCGAGATCTAGCGCGACGTAGCTGATCCCGCCTTGCTCGAGAAACCGCGCCAGATTCTGGCCGGTGCGGCCATACCCAGCGATCACGACGTGGCGCTCGTTCGCGAGGCTCTGCACCGCAGCCTGGTGGAGCTGGACCGCCCGCATCATCCACTCGCTCGCTACGAGCTTCAGCACGATGCGGTCGCCGTTCTGGATGAGAAGCGGCGACACCAGCATCGAAAGCAGGATGCCTGCGATCACCACCTGCGCGACCTGATCCGTGACCAGCCCCACGCCGCTCGTCTGGAGCACGAGCACGAGTCCGAACTCGCCTGCGCCGGCGAGGGCGATGGCGACGCGGAGCGCAGTGCCGGGGGTGCTTCCGAAGCTGCGCGAGAGACCGAACACGACGGCGAGCTTGATCACCATCGGGAGCGCGAATGCGAGCAGCACGGTCGCGAGGTTGGCCCAGACCGCGCGCAGGTCGAGGTACATCCCGACGGTGACGAAAAAGAGCCCCAGCAAGACGTCGCGGAAGGGTCGGATATCCTCTTCGACCTGATGGCGATACTCGGTCTCCGCGATGAGCATCCCGGCGAGGAACGCACCGAGCGCGAGCGACAGCCCGGCCAGTTCGGTCAGCCAGGCAAGGCCCAGCGTGATGAGCAGCACGTTGAGGATGAAGAGCTCGTGCGACCGCCGACGCGCGATGACGTGGAACCACCCGCGCATCAGACGCTGCCCGAAAAAGAGGATGAGCGTGAGCGCGAGCGTCGCCTTGACGAGTGCGAGGCCGAGCAGCCCGCTCAGGTTCTCGGCGTGCGCCGCGAGCGCCGGCACGACGACGAGGAACGGGACGACAGCGAGATCCTGGAAGAGCAGCACGCCGATGATCTGCCGGCCATGCGGCGTCTCCAGCTCGACGCGCTCGGCAAGCATCCGGCTCGCGATCGCCGTCGACGACATCGCGAGCGCACCGCCGAGCGCGAACGCGGCCTGCCAAGACAGGCCGAACGCCATCGCAACGGCGCCGACGGCGAGCGTGACCACCGCCACTTGCAGCGCGCCGAAGCCGAACACGAGACGCCGGGCCTGAAAGAGCTTCGGCAGGCTGAACTCCAGCCCGATCGAGAACATCAGGAAGACGACGCCGAACTCGGCCAGGTGGCGCGTGCCCGCGACGTCGGGCGCGAGGCCGAGCGCGTTCGGTCCGACCGCGACGCCCACGATCAGATAACCGATGAGCGGCGGCAGCCCGAGGCTGCGGAACAGCACCACGACGAGCACCGCCGCAGCGAGCAGCATCAGGACGAATTCGAGCGTTCCGCCCATGGCGATCGGGTCTGCGATTCCGGTTGGAGTACGAGGCCGGCCCGGCCCCGTCGCCGAGCGCGCGGGCGGAGAACCGCGACGCGCCGATGCGGTCCGAGGCCCGGGCCTCCGGCGGGGTGGCAAGGCCCGTTTGTTATACTCGCCCTATGATAAAAGCAGCCTCCGCCGCGCACCAAGACATTCGTGGCGACGGCGCGCTCACGCTTGCGCGCGAGGTGCTCGAAACCGAAGCGGCGGCGGTCTCCGCCCTCGTCGAGCGCCTCGACGAGCGCTTCCTCCAGGCGGTGCGGCTCATTCTCGCGACGCCCGGTCGCGTCGTCGTGAGCGGCATCGGCAAGTCCGGCCACGTCGGGCGCAAGATCGCCTCGACGATGGCGAGCACCGGCACGCCGTCGTTTTTCATGCATCCCGCCGAGGCGAGCCACGGCGATCTGGGCATGATCACCAAAGACGATGTCCTGCTCGCCCTGTCCTACTCCGGCGAATCGGAGGAGCTCCTCGTCATTCTGCCGCTCGTGAAGCGCGAAGGCGCACGCCTGATCGCCATGACCGGAAATCCCGAATCGACGCTCGCGCGCGAGGCCGACGTCGTGCTCGACACGCGCGTCGCGAAGGAGGCGTGCCCGCTGAATCTCGCGCCGACGGCGAGCACCACCGCTGCGCTCGCGATGGGCGACGCCCTCGCCGTCGCGCTGCTCGACGCACGCGGATTCGGCCCTGCGGACTTCGCGCGTTCGCATCCGGGAGGCTCTCTCGGACGCAGACTCCTCACCCACGTGCGCGACGTCATGCGCACGGACGGGGACGTCCCGGTCGTAACGGATTCCGCCTCGTTCTCGGCCGCCGTGATCGAGATGTCGCGCGGCCGGATGGGGATGACCGCAGTCGTCGACGAAGCCGGCCGCGTCGTGGGCGTATTCACCGACGGCGACCTGCGGCGCACGCTGGAAAAGACCGCCGACTTCCGGTCCGCGCGCATCACCGATTACATGACCCGGAACCCGCGCACGATCGGCCCCGAGAAGCTCGCCGCAGAGGCCGTGCAGGCGATGGAGCGCCACAAGGTCAATCAGCTGCTCGTCGTCGGCGCCGACGGGCGGCTCGAAGGCGCGCTCAACATGCACGACCTCTTCCGCGCCAAGGTGATCTGACGTGCCCGCCGACGAGCCGCTTGCCCGCGCGGCCCGGGTGCGACTGATGATCTTCGACGTCGACGGCGTCCTCACCGACGGGACGCTCTACTATTCCGAGCGCGGCGAAGAGCTCAAGGCGTTCAACATCCGCGACGGCCAGGGCATGAAGATGCTCGCAGGCACCGGCGTGCGGCTGGCGATTCTCTCCGGCCGGCGCTCTCCCGCGCTGGCGCAGCGCGCGGCGAATCTCGGCATCGATCTCCTGTACCAGGGCATCGACGACAAGCTCGCCGCGTTTCGCGAGCTCAGCGGGAAACTGGGCCTGTCGGCGGAGCAATGCGGCTTCGTGGGCGACGACCTCATCGACCTTCCGGTGCTCGCGCGCTGCGGCTTTGCGGCCTCGGTGGCCGATGCCGCACCGCAGGTTCTCGCGCGCGTGCACTACGTGACGCGGGCGGCAGGCGGGCGCGGCGCGGCGCGCGAGGTCTGCGAGTTCCTCATGCGCGCGCAGGGCACCCTCGACGCCGCGCTGTCGGGCTATCTCGCATGAAAACGCGCGCCTCGACCTATTTCCCGATCGTGCTCATGCTGCTCCTCGCAGGGGCGACGTGGTGGCTCGAGCGCGTGGTCGAACTGACCGAGCCGCAGGCGCCGGGCAAGTCCCGCCACGACCCGGACGCCATCGTGGAACGCTTCACCGTCACCCGCTACGGACCGGGAGGCAAGGTGTCGTCGACGCTCGACGCGGCGCGGATGGTACATTTTCCCGACGACGAGACGACCGAGCTCGACGCGCCGCGCGTGGTGCAGCTGCCGGAAGACGCGCCGCCGGTTCGCATCCGCGCCGACCGGGGCCGGGTGAGCAAGGACGGCGAGGAAGTGCACATGCACGACAACGTCGTCGTGACGCGCGACGCTTCGGCCGACCGCCCGGAGCTGCGCGTGGCCACGACCTACATGCAGGTCTGGCCGAAGGACGAGATCGCCCGCACGCCCGAGCCCGTAACGATCACCGAGGGCGGTTCGCGCCTCGCCGGGGTCGGCATGGAGGTGCGCGGCAAGAGCCGCGAATTCGAGCTCCATTCGCGCGTGAAGGGCACGTTCGTCCAGTCGAGCACACCGAAGAAGAAATGAACCGACTCATCGCCTGCTTGACCGCCGTTGCCGCCCTCGCGCTGACGCATGCAGTGCACGCCGAGCGCGCCGACAGCGAGAAGCCCGTCAACGTCGAGTCCGACCGGCTCACCGCCGACGACGCGAAGAAGGTGAGCGTGTTCGAGGGGCGCGTCGTGGTCACGCAGGGCACGCGGATCCTGCGCGCCGACCGCGTGACCATCCGCCAGGACGCCGACGGCTTCACGCTCGCCGTCGCCGAGGGCAAGCCCGCCACGTTTCGGGAGAAGCGCGAGGGCACGGCCGACGAATGGATCGACGGCGAGGCCGAGCGCATCGAGTACGACGGACGCAAGGAGTTCGTCGAGCTTTTCAACAAGGCGCGCCTGAATCGCGACAAGGACGAGGTGCGCGGCAACTACATCTCGTACGACCAGAAGGCCGACTTCGTGCAGGTGCAGAACGCGAAGGAGTTCGTGCCCGCGCCGGGACGGGAGGGCCGCGTCCGCGCGGTGCTGCAGCCCAGGCCGAAGGGCGATGCGGCCCAGGCGCCGAAAGGGCCGCCCGTCGAGCTCAGGCCGACCGAGACCCCCGGGCCGGCACGTTAGAGCCGCCCGGTTCGCGCCCGGTCTACGCTCCGCCCCCACCCGCCGATGAGCCAGCTCCGCGCCGTTGCCCTGCGCAAGCGCTACAAGACGCGCACCGTGGTGCACGACGTCTCGCTCGAGGTGGCGAGCGGCGAGGTGGTCGGCCTGCTCGGCCCGAACGGCGCCGGCAAGACCACGTGCTTCTACATGATCGTGGGGCTGGTCGCCGCGGACGGCGGGCGCATCTTCCTCGAGGATCGCGACCTGACGCGCCTCCCGATCTACCGGCGCGCGCGGCTCGGGCTGTCGTATCTGCCGCAGGAAGCGTCGGTGTTCCGGAAGCTCACGGTCGAGGAAAACATCCGTGCCGTGCTGGAGCTCGTGGGCGTCGGGCCGGACGAGATCGAGGAGCGGCTCGTGCAGCTCCTCACCGAGCTGCACGTCGACCACCTGCGGACGGCGCCGGCCCTGTCGCTGTCGGGCGGCGAGCGGCGGCGCGTCGAAATCGCACGGGCGCTGGCCACCCGGCCGAAGTTCATCCTCCTCGACGAGCCCTTTGCAGGGGTCGATCCGATCGCCGTGATCGAGATCCAGAAGATCATCCGGTTCCTTAAGGAACGGAGCATCGGCGTCCTGATCACCGACCACAACGTCCGCGAAACCCTGGGCATCACCGACCGGGCGTACATAATTAACGAAGGCACCGTGCTCGCCTCCGGAAAGCCGGAGGACATCATTTACAATGAGCACGTTAGACGCGTTTACCTGGGCGAGCACTTCCGTCTCTGACCGACGACCGCAATGCGAGCATGGGCTGACCGCCGCTGCCGCCTCCCCGCGGGGAGGGCGCCGCTGCATCGCCTTGCCGGATCGAAGGCCCCGGACCTGTCGCATCGCACGGCCGCGCGCACCCGTCCGGCACTGATTCCATGAAGCAGACCCTGCAGCTCAAACTGTCGCAGCACCTGACGCTGACGCCGCAGCTGCAGCAGTCGATTCGCCTTCTCCAGCTTTCCACGCTCGAACTCAACCAGGAGCTCGAGCGTTTCCTGGCCGACAACCCGCTGCTCGAGCGCGAGGACATCGAAGAGCCGCCCGTCCAGCAACCGCGCGGCGCCGAGGCCGTGCCCGTGACCACCGAAGTCCCGACGGCGACGGATCCGGCCGAACGCGGCGCGACCGAGGCAGAAAACCGGTTCGAGGAAGCCGAGTGGCTGGGCGAAGGCAGCTACGGCAGCGCGGGTCGGGACGACGAGGAAGGCGAGTTCCCGCAAGTGCCCGCCGACGCGCCCACCCTGCGCGATCACCTGCTCGAGCAGGTTTCCCTCACGCCGCTGCCCGCACGCGATCGGGGCCTCGTCACGGTGCTCATCGAAGCGCTCGACGAGGACGGCTACCTCACGCAGAGCCTCGACGAGATCCGCGACATGCTGCCCGCCGAGCTCGAAGTCGAACCCGAGGAGCTTGCCGTCGCGCTGAAGCAGCTGCAGAACCTCGATCCGACCGGCGTCGGCGCGCGCACGCCGGCGGAGTGTCTCGAGCTGCAGCTCGAAGCGCTCCTCCCGGAAACGCAGTCGCGCGCGATCGCACTGCGCGTGGTCCGCGAACACTTGCCGCTGCTCGCGGCGCGCGACTTCGTGAAGCTCCGCAAGGCGCTCGGCTGCGACGACGACCAGCTCAAAGCCGCCCAGCGGCTCATTCAGAGTCTCAACCCGCGGCCCGGCGCGGTGTTCGCCCCGGTGGAGACTCGATACGTCATCGCCGACGTGATCGTGAAGAAAGTGAAGAACGTCTGGGTCGCGCAGCTCAACCCCGACGCAATGCCGAGGCTCCGCATCAACCGCATGTACGCCGATATCCTGCAGCACAATCGCGGTGCGGCCGGCGGGCAGCTCTCGCAGCAGCTGCAGGAAGCGCGCTGGCTCATCAAGAACGTGCAGCAGCGCTTCGAGACCATCCAGCGGGTGGCCCAGGCGATCGTCGACCGGCAGCGCCACTTCTTCGAACACGGCGAGGTCGCGATGCGTCCGCTCGTTCTCCGCGAGATCGCCGATCTGCTCGGCCTGCACGAGTCGACCGTCTCGCGCGTCACCACGCAGAAGTTCATGGCGACGCCGCGCGGCATTTTCGAGCTCAAGTACTTTTTCGGCAGCCACGTCGCCACCGAAACCGGCGGCGCGTGCTCGGCCACCGCGATCCGGGCGCTCATCAAGCAACTGGTGGCTGCCGAGGACACCAAGAAACCCCTCTCGGACTCGAAGATCTCGCAGATCCTCGGCCAGCAGGGCATCGTTGTTGCCCGACGAACCATCGCCAAGTACCGGGAATCGCTGCACATTCCCGCGGTCAATCTGCGGAAGTCGCTCTGAGCGCGCGCGCTGCGGCACGCCGCACCTTTGTCCCGGCCCGCCAACCGGTCGAACCCGTCGCGCAGGATCGGCCCATGGCTCGCGGACGCGGCGCTATAATCCGCGCCCTGCCCATGACCTCACGGACGCGAGGCGCTTCGCCCGGTACGCGGCGAGCGACCTCCCTCCGGCGAACCGCATGAACCTCATCGCCAAGCTGCTGCCGCCCGCCAACATCGTGCTCGGTCTCGATGTGAGCAGCAAAAAGCGCATGTTCGAACAGGTTGGACTCGTATTCGAGAACAACCAGGGCATCGCGCGAAGCCAGGTCTTCGACAGCCTGTTCGCGCGCGAGCGGCTCGGCAGCACCGGTCTCGGCCAGGGCGTCGCGATTCCGCACGGGCGCATCAAGGGCCTGCGCGACTGCGTCGGCGCTTTCTGCCGCCTGCATACGCCGGTGCCGTTCGACGCGCCCGACGGCAAGCCGGTGACGCTCGTTTTCGTGCTGCTCGTGCCCGAGCAGGCCACGGAACAGCACCTCCAGATTCTCTCGGAGCTCGCGCAGATGTTCAGCGACCGCGAGCTGCGCGAGAAGCTCGCGACCGAACCCGATCCGCAGCGCCTGCACCAGGTGATCACCGGCTGGCAGCCGTATGTTGCAGACCAGCGTCGCGCGGCTGTATGAGAAGAACCGCGAGCGCCTCCGGCTCACCTGGTTAGACGAGCCGGTCGGCGGCGACGCGCCGCTCAAGCGCGATGCGCCCGAGGCGGCCGCGCTCGTTGGCCACCTCAACCTGATCCACCCCAATCGCGTCCAGGTCGTCGGACGGTTCGAGGAAGCGCACTTCGTCGCGCTGCCGCGCGCCGAGCGCGTGGCCCTGGTCGAAAAACTGTTCGACGCCATGCCCGCGGCGATCGTGATCGCGGAAGGCCTGGTCGCGCCGGCCGAGCTGCTCGCATCGACCGCCAAGCGCGGCATCGCGATGTTCTCGACGCCCGAGCCCGCCGCCACCGTGATCGACGTCCTTCGGCGACATCTCGCGAAGGTGCTGGCGGAATCCACCGAGCGGCACGGGGTCTTCATGGACGTTCTCGGAGTGGGCGTGCTGATCACAGGCGAATCGGGCGTCGGCAAGAGCGAGCTCGGCCTCGAGCTCATCAGCCGCGGCCACGGGCTGGTGGCCGACGACGTGGTCGAGATCGCGCGCCTCGGTCCGACGACCCTGGAGGGTCGCTGCCCGCCGATGCTCAAGGACTTTCTCGAGGTGCGCGGGCTCGGCTTTCTCAACATCCGCACCATCTTCGGCGAAACCGCCATCCGCCCGAAGATGAACCTGCGCCTCATCGTCAACCTCGACAAGCCGTCGAAGACGGCCGCCACCCCCGCGGAGCGCCTGCCGCTGACGGCGCTGTTCGAAGACATCCTCGGCATCACGGTGAGCAAGGTCGTGATCCCGGTCGCGGCCGGCCGCAACCTCGCGGTGCTCGTCGAGGCGGCGATCCGAAACTACATACTGAAGCTCCGCGGCACGGACAGCACGTCCGATTTCCTCGCGCGCCAGCAGGCCGCGCTCGACGCGGACGTCGGCGAGGACCCTGCAATCCCCTTCAAGGTGCCGCGCGCGTAGCGCTGCGCCGGCCCGACGACACCCGTTCCCTGAGACAACCCGAGGAGGAAAAGAAGATGCACAAGTTAATCGTGGCGCTCCTGGCCGGATGGCTCGCGGTTTCGATCGCGCATGCCGCGGAGGACAAGAAGGAGTTGAGCGCTCAGCAGCAGCGCATGGCCGACTGCAACGCCGAGGCGAAGAAGCGCGCCTTCAAGGAAAAGGCCGACCGCGACGGCTTCATGAGCGCTTGCCTGAAGGGCGAGATGCCGGCCGAGAAGAAGGAGATGACCGAGCAGCAGAAGCGCATGGGCGAGTGCAACGCCGAGGCGAAAGGCAAGAAGTTCGCCGGCAACGACGAGCGTCAGGCGTTCATGAGCGCGTGCCTGAAGG
The DNA here is from genome assembly GCA_025458245.1 of Burkholderiales bacterium. Lineage (GTDB taxonomy): Bacteria > Pseudomonadota > Gammaproteobacteria > Burkholderiales > SG8-39 > JAOAEA01. The sequence goes on along the minus strand of JALOSW010000024.1, from coordinate 11,868 downwards.
GCGAGAAGGTCATGACCCAGCAGGAGCGCATGGGCTACTGCAACAAGGAAGCGGGCGCGAAGAACCTCAAGGGCGACGAGCGGCAGAAATTCATGTCGAGCTGCCTCAAGGGCTGATCGCACCGCGCGGTCGATACCACCCGACAGGGCGCACGCGCGATCGTGCGCCCTTTGCTTTTCCCGCGGCAGGCGCGCCCCGCGATCCGCATCGGTCCCTCCGTGCAGGGGCCTTCGTTGCCGCGTAACAGGCCATCCGCTATTCTGGCCGGCGTATGCAACTCGTCGTCATCACGGGGCTGTCCGGCTCCGGGAAAAGCGTCGCCCTCGCCGTGCTGGAGGACGCCGGCTTCTACGTGGTCGACAACCTCCCCGCGACGCTCCTCGGCGCGAACCTGTCGTTCCTGCGCGACTCGGGCTACACGCGTGTCGCCGTCACCATCGACGCGCGCAGCGGCCAGGCCCTGCGCGAACTGCCGCCGGTGCTCGATGCCCTCAAGGCGCAGGGCGACGACGTGCGCGTGCTCTTCCTCGACGCGCGCGACGACACGCTCGTGCGCCGTTACTCGGAGACGCGCCGCAAGCACCCGCTCGCAGACGGCGAGCGCACGCTGGAGGAGTCGATCCATCGCGAGCGCGAACTGCTCGAGGCGATCGGTGAGCGCAGCCACCACGTGGACACCAGCGACATCGCGCCGAACACGCTGCGCACGTGGGTGAAGGAGTTCGTCGGCATCCCGGCGAAGGGGACCACGCTGCTGTTCGAGTCGTTCGGGTTCAAACAGGGCATCCCCGTGGATGCGGACCTCGTTTTCGACGTTCGCTGCCTGCCGAACCCGTTCTACGATCCGAAGCTCCGCCCGCTGACCGGTCGCGACCGCGAGGTCGTCGCGTTCCTCGATGCCATCGCGGACGCGCAGCAGATGCTCGCCGACATCGGCGATTTCATCGAGCGCTGGCTGCCCTGCTTCCGCCGGGACAATCGCGCCTATCTCACCGTGGCGATCGGCTGCACCGGCGGCATGCATCGCTCGGTCTATTTCGCCGAGAAGCTCGCCGCCCGTTTCGGCGGCGTCGCGACCGTCCTGGTCCGCCACCGCGGCTTGCGCGCATGACCGGCCCGGCGGCGAGCGTGACGCTCGGGCTCACGGGCGCATCGGGCATCGGCTACGGCCTGCGGCTGCTCGAGTGCCTGGTCGCGGCGGGCGTCGACGTGGCGCTCGTCTACTCGCAGGCGGCGCAGATCGTCGCGAAGCAGGAGCTCGATCTCTCCCTGCCGGGTCGCGCGTCGGACGCCGAACGATTGCTCAGAGAGCGCTATGGCGCAGGGGAGCGCCTGCGCGTCTACGGCCGCGACGACTGGTACGCGCCGGTGGCGTCGGGCTCGAACCCGACCGACGCGATGGTGATCTGCCCCTGCTCGATGGGGACGCTCGCGGCGGTCGCCACGGGGCTCGCGGACAATCTCATCGAACGCGCCGCCGACGTGGCGCTCAAGGAGGGCCGCAAGCTCGTCCTCGTACCGCGCGAGACACCCTTTTCGGCGATCCACCTCGAAAACATGCTGCGGCTCGCGCGTGCGGGAGCCGTCGTGCTGCCGGCGAACCCCGGCTTTTACATGCACCCGCGCCGCGTCGAGGATCTCGTCGATTTCGTCGTGGCGCGCGTGCTCGACCAACTCGGCGTGCGCCACGACCTCGTGCGCCGCTGGGGCCGCGAAGCGGCCAAAGGCGACTGAAGCTCGCACGCAAGCCGCGCCCCCGGGCGCGCGAAAGGAAGTCGTGAGCCCCCTGTTCATAGAAGACCTGCCGATCTTCCCTCTGAAGACGGTGCTTTTCCCCGGCGGCGTGCTGCCGCTGCGCGTGTTCGAGACGCGCTACGTCGACATGACGCGCGAATGCATGAAGGAAAACCGGCCGTTCGGCGTGTGCCTGATCCGCGCCGGCGGGGAAGTGGGCGAACCGGCCGTCCCGGAGGAGACGGGCACCCTCGCCACCGTCACCGATTTCGACGTCGCCGACCCCGGCGTGCTCGGCATCAGGGCGCGCGGTGGCAAGCGCTTCCGCATCGTGTCGCGCACGGTGTCGCGGCAGGGTCTCGTGCGCGCCAAGGTCGAAGTGCTGGAGCCGGAGCCGGACGCGCCCGTGCCCTCCGAGTTCGCGGGGTGCGCGCGCATCGTGACGCTCGTGATCGCCGACCAGGCCGCGGGCACGTTCGCGGAGCCCTACGAGTTCGAGAGCGCATCGTGGGTCGGCTACCGCCTTTCGGAAATCCTGCCGGTGCCGCTCAAGGCGAAGCAGAAGCTACTCGAGCTCGAGGGGGGACTCGAGCGGCTGGAGGTGCTGCAGAAATTCCTGGAGCAGCGCGGGCTCGCATCGGGCAACTGAGGCGAGAGAACGGAACCGCAATAGCGCGCAGCACGCGAAAATCCACGGCAAAACCGTGTCGCGCGAAGCGACGTCGGCGAGGCGGGCGGCGATCCGTTCAAGCCCGCTTCGCGGTTCTTCGCGGCTTTTCGGCTTTCGCGGTTTTCCCGTCTGAACCGGGCAGCAGCGCGAGGATCTTCCGCACCGGCACGGGCACCGCGCCACCCGCCGCGTCGCCGACCGGCACCCACATCGTTCCCGGCTCGCCCGCATGGACCGCACGCGTGGCGGTGCGCACGACAACGGGTTCGATTTCCAGCGTGAAATGCGTGAAGCCGTGAGTCACCGTCGGAACCGGCGTTGGTTTGCGTGCCTCGCCGCCGTGGCGCGTCGCGAGGCGTAGCGCGTCTTGCGCCGAACCCGCTTCGGGGAAGCACCAGAGCCCGCCCCACACTCCGGTGGGCGGGCGCTTCTCGAGCAGCACGTCGCCACCGTGAAGCAGTACGAGCATGGCGGTGCGCCGATGCGGCAGCGTCCGGCGTGGCCGCGGCGCGGGAAAGGCCGCAGGCATGCCCCGAACTCGCGCCGCGCACGTCGCGCTCACCGGGCAGCGGTCGCAAGCGGGCGCACGGGCCACGCAAACGGTCGCCCCGAGATCCATCAGCGCCTGCGTGTAGCGCTCGATCCCGCGGGCTGGCAGCAGCGACTCCGCCAGTGCCCAAAGCGCGCGCTCGACGGGCTTGTCCCCCGGGAACCCCGGCACCGCGAAGTGGCGCGCGAGCACCCGTTTCACGTTGCCGTCGAGAATCGCCTCGCGCCGTCCGAACGCGAATGCCGCGATCGCGGCCGCAGTCGAGCGTCCGACTCCCGGCAGCGATTCGATCGCCTCGCGCGTGTCGGGGAAGCGCCCGGCGTGCTCGCCCACGACGAGCCGCGCCGCGCGATGGAGATTGCGCGCGCGCGAGTAGTACCCGAGTCCCGCCCAGTGCGCGAGCACGTCGTCCTCGGGGGCGGCAGCGAGACTCGCGATGTCGGGGAAGCGGCGCCGAAACCGCTGGAAGTACGGGATGACCGTCGCGACCTGCGTCTGCTGCAGCATGATCTCGGAGAGCCAGACGAGATACGGGTCCCGCGTCCCCTGCCACGGCAGGCCGGTGCGCCCGTGCGTGCGCTGCCACTTCGCGAGCCGGCGGGCGAACTCGGACACCGCGGCTACTTCTTGCCGCGCAATCCGCGGAGCACGTCTTCGATGAGCGGCGCGGCGCCGGGCGCCGTGAGGCTCTTCTCGATGGTAAGGCGCACGCCCGTCTTGGCCGATTCCACCGCGAGCGCAGCAGCGTCGACCGAATAGTCCGGCGATTCCAGCGGCCCCGCGATCCGCACCGGCACCGACACCCCTTGCAACGCGGTGAGCTGCCGCCCGCCGCCGATCGGAATCGCGCCGACCGGCGTCGCGAGCACGAGATAGTCGATACGGCCCGCGCCGACGTCGACCGTGCCTCGACCCGCGATCTTGAGCAGAGGCGACCTGCCCGCGAGGTCGCTGTTGTGGGCAACGCCGTCGCGGATCGAGAAGCTTCCGGACAGCTCCGCGAACTCCGTCTGGTCGCCCGCCCGGCCCTGCCCTTCCAGGCTCGACTTGGAGCCGAGCAACGCGCCTGCCGTCTTCACGATCTCGCCCAGGTTGATGCCTCTGATCGCTCCGTCGTGAAGCTGGAAGCGTGCGACGCCGCCGAGCGTCTTCTTGAGCGCGTCGACGGTCGCGCCTGTCGCGCTCACGTCGACGCTCACGTTCCCGCGACCTTCGATCCTGTCGAATCCCGCCGCGTCGCGCAGCAGCGGCCCTACGGCAACGCCGGTGAGCTGTTCGCGAACCATGAACTGGTTGGTATTGGCATTCACGCTCGCCGCGCCCGAAAGCGTGCCCTGGTAGAGCGTCGCGTTCAGCGGCGCGAGATCCAGCCGTCCGCCGGCCGCACGCACGCCCACATTCACGTTCTGCGCCTTGATCCTGCGCACGGCGAGCGCACCGATACGCACGTTGCCGCTCGCTTTGAGACCCTTCAGGACCGAGAGGTCGATCGGCGTGTCGCGCGCGGCGGGCGCCGCGCCAGCCGGCGCGGTCGCTCCCGCCGTCCCGGCTGCACCCGCCGACGCAGGCGGCTTCGCGGCCAGTTGCGGCGGCAGATAGCGGTCCACGTCGAGCCGGTCGGCCGTGACGTCGAACTGGATTGCCGGGTCGTCCAGATTCGCGATCGCGATCTTCGCCTTGAGATTGGAATCCTCCAGCGTGGCCGCGAAGTCGGCGTTCGCAGACGAAGGCTTTCCCCAGCCGAGACGCGCGCCGCCGCGCACGCTCCCCTTGACCGATTTCTGCGCGAACTGCGGCCCGGTCGCGACGAGCTCGCCTGCGAGCGAGGGGATGTCGGCGGTCCTCGCGTCGAAGTCGATCGAGACCGGCGAAGCGACCCTCACCGCGAGATCGGCGCCGCCCTGCTTGACGTCCGCGTCGATGCCGAGCCGGTCGAAGCGAACCTGCTTTCCCTTCGCCGCGAGCGGCGACAACGCGATCTTCGCGTTCACGGTCCGCTCGGGCCGGGCGAGCCTGATCTCCGCCGATGCGGGTTCTCCCGTCGCGCCGGACGGTGCGAGCCGCAGCTTCGGAACGTTCGCCCTGAAGTCGAGCCCGTCTCTCGTAGTCGCCGCGACGGACAGCTTCGCGATATCGACGAGCTCGCTCTCGGGATCGAGTTCCACTGCGCCGCTCACCGTCGCGACCAGGCCCTTCGTGCCTGGCGTGTCGCCGGCCACTTTCAGATCGAAATCCTCCAGCGCGAACGCCCGCTTCGCGAGGCGAACGCGATACTCGCCTTTGCCCTTCACGTCGAGCTTCAGGTCGGGCTTCGCCCCTTCGATGCCGGTCGCGATTTCCAGCTTGCCGTGCGCGCCTTCGGCGATGCGCCCGGTCGTCGCGTCGAGCCCGACGAGGCGAAGCGTCCGCCCGTCGGCTTCGTCGTGCCACGAAACGGCCCCTCTGCGGAGCTTCACGCCGCCGATGTCCAGCGCGAGCGGCTGCGCGGGGGCGCCCGGCGCGGCTTTCGCCGCCGCCGTCGCTTTCGATTCGCCTCCGGCGAGATCGTCGAAGTTGGTCGTCCCGTCCTTGTGACGCACCAGCGCGACGTCGAGCTCCGACAGCTCGATGCGATCGACGACGACCTTCCCGGCGATGAGCGGCAACAGCGCAACCGCAAGCTTCGCCTCGCCGACGCTCGCGAACGTTCCCTTGCCGCCTGGCCCCGAGAGGGCGAGCTTTTCCGCGGAAACGCCGATGTGCGGCAAGAACGTCAGGCCGATCTTTCCGTCGATCGTGAGCGTGCGGCCCGTCTTCTCCTTAACCATCCGGACCACGTCGGGCTTGTAGCGATTCGGATCGATGAAAATCGACGCCGCGACCGCCGCGATGACGGCGATCGCGAGAAGCGCCGCGACGCCGATGGCCAGGGTTCGAACCGCTTTCATCGCGCCGGCTCGTTGGCGACGCCGAACGGCACGTGCCCGGTGGCGACGTGGTCGCGCGCGGACTCGCAGTGGCCGCGCTGGTCGTCGAAAAAGATGTCGGCGCCGAACGCCTTGAGAAACGGCGCCTTGTCGAGCCCGCCCAGGAAGAGCGCTTCGTCGATCCGGATGTCCCACGCGCGCAGGGTGCGGATCACGCGCTCGTGCGCCGGAGCGCTGCGCGCGGTCACCAGCGCCGTGCGGATCGGCGCGCCGTCGAGCGGGAATTCCGACTGGATGCGATGCAGCGCGGCGAGGAAGCTCTTGAACGGCCCGCCCGAGAGCGGCTCCCTCGCCGCATTGGCCTCGGTTTCGGCGAATCGCTCGAGGCCCTCGCGCTTGTAGACGCGCTCGGCCTCGTCGGAAAAGAGCACCGCGTCGCCGTCGAACGCGATGCGGAGCTCCCCGGGCGCGTCGAAGTTCTGACCGAGGACCACAGAGGGCAGAATGGTGGCTGCGGCGTGTCCCGCGTCGAGCGCCTTGCGCACGTCGACCGGGTTCGCCGAGAGGAAGAGGTGAGCGTCGAACGCGGGGACATACGGGTGCGTGCTCTCGCCGCCGGTGAAGGCGGCGCGCGTCAGGTCGAGTCCGTAGTGGGCGATCGAGTTCATGATGCGCAGCCCCGTGTCGGCCGTGTTGCGCGAGAGCAGGATGACCTCGGCGCGCGGGCGCTTCGGTTCGAGCGCATTGAGCGCGAGCAGCTTGCGAACCAGGCCGAACGCGATTCCGGGCGCGAGGACCTCGTCCTCGCGCGCGAGCTGATAGCGATGGTAAGCCGCGACGCCCTCGGTCTCGAACACGCGGTTCGACGCCTCGAGGTCGAACAGCGCCCGCGACGAGATGGCGACGACGAGCTTGCCGTCGAACGTGACCGGCATCTTGACCTGGCTCGGATCATTCCACGCCGGAAGACGGCGTGGCCGGATCCAGTGTAGCCGATCCGACCGCACGCAGGACGCGCGGCCGGATTCGCGCCCTCAGCGCGGCCGGCGCGCCCCGGACGCCGCCGCGTGGCGGTACATGTGCGCGGCGAGCTGCACCAGCGTCGCCGAGGCGAGCCACGACCTGCGATCGTCGCCGCGGCTCGTGAGCGCGATCGGCACGCGCGCGCCCAGCACGATGCCCGCCGAAAGCGCGTCGGCGAGATAGGCGAGCTGCTTCGCGATCATGTTGCCCGATTCGAGGTCGGGAACGAGCAGCACGTCCGCCTGCCCCGCGACCGGCGATCGGATCCCGGTCGTCTCGGCGGCCTGGAGCGACACCGCGTGATCGAACGTGAGCGGGCCGTCGAGGATGCCGCCCTTGATCTGCCCGCGTTCGGCCATTTTGCAGAGCGTCGCCGCCTCGATCGTGGCCGGCATCTTCGGGTTGATGGTCTCCACCGCGGCGAGCACGGCCACCTTCGGCGCGGGGATGCCGAGCCAGTGAGCGAGGTCGATCGCGTTCTGGCAGATGTCGCGCTTCTCGGACAGACCCGGCGCGATGTTGATCATCGAGTCGGTGATGAAGAGCGGCTTCGGGTAGGTCGGCACGTCCATCACGTGGATGTGGCTCACCCGCCGTTCGGTGCGCAGGCCCTTCGTCGCGGAGATGACCGGGACGATCAGGTCTTCGGTCGCCATGCTGCCTTTCATGATCCCCTCGACCTTGCCCTCGCGCGCGAGCCGGATCGACTCGGCCACCGCCTCGTGGGGATTCGCCGCCGCGACGATCTGGAACCCGTTGAGGTCCACGCCACCCGCCTCGGCCGCCTCGCGGATCACCCCCTCGGCGCCGACGAGGACCGGCACGATCGTGCCCTCTTCGGCGGCGGCGGCTACGCTCGCGAGCGACTCGGCGTCGACCGGGTCGACGATGGCGGTGACGATCGGCGCGAGCTTGCGCGCCTTCACCCGACCCATCACCTCGCGGAAGCGCGCCTCCTTGTCGTCGAAGCGGACATCCGGCAGATCGACCTTGAGCCGCCGCACCTTCTCTTTCGGCGCGATCACCTCGGCGGTCCCGGAGACGACCACTTCGCCGTCCTGGTTCAGGCATTCCGTGTCGAGAATCACCTTGCCCTTTTCGGCGTCCTTCTCCTTGGCCGTGACCTTGATGCTGATGGTGTCGCCGACCTTGACCGGTCGGCGGAAGCGCAGGTTCTGGCCGAGGTAGATCGTGCCGGGACCGGGGAACTCGGTGCCGAGCACGGTGGAGATGAGCGCCCCGCTCCACATGCCGTGGCCGATCACTTCGCGGAACCGGCTGCTCTTCGCGTACTCGGGGTCGACGTGCGCGGGGTTGATGTCGCCCGACATCACCGCGAACAGCGTGATGTCCTGCTCCGTGAGCGTGCGCTCGAGCGTGGCGGTGTCGCCGACTTGGATCTCGTCGAAGGTGCGGTTCTCGATGTGTTCCACAGGAAGTCCCCGGCAAAAGGTCGCGTCGCCGCGTTGTTGCGGCGCAACACGAATTCTATGCGAAACACCGCCGGGGCGGCCAGACGATACGCGCGCCCGCTCGACCGCGGTACCGTTGGTTGCCCGGCGATGCCAAGCGACGGGAAGCGCCGTCGGCCGGTGGACCGGCACCCCCTTCAGCCGGATGCCGCTGCGTCCTTCTCCCGCGCAGGCAGGACGCGCTTCACGATGCTCGCGGCGGCGACCGCGACACCGCCGGCGGCGATGCCGACGAGCAGATTGCCTGCCACCGGCGCGAGCCAGTCGAGCGCGCCCGAGAGCGCGGCGGCCTGCGCCCCGAGCCATTCGCTTCCATGCTCGACCCAATGGTGCAGTGCGGGTACGCCGTGGACGAGTATGCCGCCGCCGACGAGGAACATCGCCACCGTCCCGGCGACGGAAAGGAACTTCATGAGGCGCGGCGCGAGCCACAGAAGCGCCGCGCCGAGCACCCGCGCCGTGCGTGCGAGCGCGCCATCGCCCTCTCGCGCGGTCAGATGAACACCGGCATCGTCGAGCTTCACGATCGCCGCAACGAGCCCGTACACCCCGACGGTCATGATCACGGCGATGCCGGTCAGCACGAGCACGCGCGTGAGCAGCGGCTGCGACGCCACCGTCCCGAGCGCGATCACGATGATCTCCGCCGAAAGGATGAAGTCCGTACGGATCGCCCCCTTGATCTTGTCGCGTTCCAGCGCAACGAGGTCGGCTGCGGGGTCCGCGAGCGCGTGCTTCCTCTCCGCGCGACGCGCCTCGTCCTCCTCGCGCGGGTGCATCAGCTTGTGCACGAGCTTCTCGAAGCCCTCGTAGCAGAGAAACAGCCCGCCGAGCATCAACAGCGGGGTCACCGCCCAGGGCGCAACCGCGCTGATCGCCAGCGCCGCCGGGACGAGAATCGCCTTGTTGACGAGCGAGCCCTTCGCGACCGCCCAGACCACGGGCAGCTCGCGATTCGCGCGGACTCCGGTGACTTGCTGCGCGTTGAGCGCGAGGTCGTCGCCGAGGACGCCGGCAGTCTTCTTCGTCGCCGCCTTGGTGAGCACGGACACGTCGTCGAGCACCGACGCGATGTCGTCGAGAAGCGCGAGGAGACTGCCAGCGGCCATCGATATCCCTTTCCCGTTCGTTCCGCGAGCCCGATGGTAGCCCGAGCCCCGCGGCAACCGAGAGCGGCCGGCAAGCACCGCGCGGCGAAGCGGCGCCGCCGCATCGACGCGCCGGCCCGTCCATTCCCGAGCGGTCTCCTCGAGCACCCGGCGCTCCGCCGCCAACCGCGCCGTTCCGGGCTCGTCCGCGACGCCCGTCCCTCGGGCGCGAGGCCGACGGGGCTGACGCCAGTCCTGTAGACTGCGCCTCCGGCAGGTGAATCCCCTCCCAGCCAGAACCCCTCCCACGGAGGCGCGCCATGGCCATCCCCCGCACGTCAACGACAACGCCGTTCCATCTGTTCCTGATCAAGCCGTCGCATTACGACGACGATGGCTACGTCATCCAGTGGGCGCGCTCGTCGATCCCGTCGAACAGCCTCGCCGCCGTGTACGGGCTCGCGCTCGACTGTGCCGAGCGAAAAGTCCTCGGCCCCGACGTGGAGATCCGCATCACCGCGTGGGACGAGACCAACACCCGCATCGACACTGCCGCGATCATCGAGCGCATCCGTGCGTCAGGCGGGCGCGGGATGGTCGGACTGGTAGGCGTGCAGAGCAACCAGTTTCCGCGCGCCGTGGACCTCGCGCGCCCCCTGCGCGCCGCAGGCATTCCCGTGTGCATCGGCGGATTCCACGTCAGTGGCTGCCTAGCGATGCTGCCCGAGGTGCCGCCGGACCTGCGCGCCGCCATGGATCTCGGCATTACGCTGTTCGCCGGCGAGGCCGAGGGCCGGCTCGAGGCGCTGCTGCGCGCCGCCGACCGCGGCGAGCTCGCCCCGATGTACAACTACATGAGCGATCTGCCCGGCCTCGACGGCGCGCCCATGCCCTACCTGCCGGCGGAGACGATCCGCCGCACCAGCGGCATGCGCGCGAGCCTCGACGCGGGGCGCGGATGCCCGTTCCTGTGCAGCTTCTGCACGATCATCAACGTGCAGGGGCGCAAGTCCAGAACGCGCAGCGCGGAGGACGTGGAGCGGATCGTGCGCGCCAACCTCGCGCAGGGCGTGCACAACTTCTTCATCACCGACGACAACCTCGCGCGCAATCAGAACTGGGAAGCGATCTTCGACCGGCTGATCTCGATGCGCGAACAGGAGGGGCTGCGCATCCACATCATCGCGCAGGTCGACACGATGGTGCACAGGATCCGCGGGTTCGTCGAGAAGGCGAGCCGCGCCGGCGTCAACCGGGTGTTCATCGGGCTGGAGAACATCAACGCCGATTCGCTCAAGGATGCGCGCAAGGGCCAGAACCACATCAGCGAGTACCGCGTGATGCTGCAGGCGTGGCACCGCGTGGGAACGCTGACCTATGCGGGGTACATCCTCGGGTTCCCGGGCGACACGCCCGCATCGATCGAGCGCGACATCGGCATCATCCAGCGCGAGCTGCCGGTCGACATCCTCGAGTTCTTCATCCTGACGCCGCTCCCCGGATCGGCCGACCACAAGAAGCTCCATCTCGCCGGCGTCGCGATGGAGCCCGACATGAACAAGTACGACCTCGTGCACGTCACGACGCGGCACCCGGTGATGTCGAACGACGAACTCGCCGGGATCTATCGCAGAGCCTGGGATCTCTACTACACGCCGGAACACGTCGAAACGGTGCTGCGCCGCGCGAAAACCTGGGGCTACGACCTGCACAACATGATGTGGAAGCTGCTGTCGTTTCACGCGCCGCAGCGTCTGGAGAACGTCCATCCGCTCGACGGCGGCATCTTCCGGCGCAAGTACCGGCGCGACCGCCGGCCGGAACTGCCGCTGGAGAGCCCCCTCGTGTTCTACGCACGCGAGGGCTGGCGGATGGTGGCGAAGCACGCGCGCTTCGCTCGCCTCTATTGGCAGTATCGCCGCACCCTGCAGCGCGTCGCGCGCGATCCCCGTCCCTACTCGGATGTCGCCACCGCGCACGGTGACGCGACAGAGGCCGAGGACCTCGAGCTTTTCAGCGCCACGCGCGGTGCGCAGGTCGAGGTGGAGAAGGTCCGGCGGCGCACGGCGTCGACAGCAGCGACGGCGCCCGTCTGAGCGGCGGGTCGGGAAGGCGCCGTGCTCGACGTCCTGGTCGGCCGTCGGCAGTGCGCCGGCGCGAGCGGGTCGCAGAGAGGTGCCGCGTGGAGCGGGTGAAGGGAATCGAACCCTCGTATGCAGCTTGGGAAGCTGCCGTTCTACCATTGAACTACACCCGCGAACGGGCGCTATTCTAACGCGGACGCGTCAAGTCGCGAACGCACCTGCGAGCGCGCGTCATTTCCCCACGTCGAACGCCTCGGGCGCGCGGCCCGCAGCCGCGGTCGCCCACATCCTCTCGTACGCGTGCTCCAGCGCTCGGGTCGTTGCGGCCGTGTCGAACAGCG
>JALOSW010000125.1 GCA_025458245.1 Burkholderiales bacterium | reverse complement strand
CGCGTGCGTCAGTGCGACGAGCCCGCCTTTGGACGCCGAGTAGGCCTCGGTGTTCGGCTCCGACTGCAGGGCGCGGGTCGAGGCGATGTTGACGATCGCGCCGCGCGCCGCGCGCAGGTGCGGGACGGCGTGCTTCGCCATCAGGAACGCGCCGGTGAGATTCGCGCGGATCATTCGATCCCAATCCCGGCGCGGTAGATCCTCGACCGGCGTCCGCGGCGCGCCGGCGATGCCCGCGTTGTTCACGAGCGCGTCGAGCCGGCCGAAGCGCGCCGCGGTCGCCGCGACGCTCGCGCGTGCGTCGGTCTCGTCGCCCGCATCGGCACGAAAGAACGCGATCGGGCCGCGCGGCGCGAGCTCGGCGGCGGTCTCTTCGCCGGCCTCCGCATCGATGTCGGTGATCGCGACCGCCCAGCCCGCGGCAAGGAAGCCGACGGCGATGCCCTTGCCGATGCCTTGCGCACCCCCGGTGACGAGCGCAACTCTCGCCTTGGCGTCTGCCGGGCTCGTTTCCGTCATCGGCGTCTCCCGAGCATGTGCGCCGCCTATCTGGCTTGCAGCATCTTGACGACGTCGTCGTAGCCGCGGGCCTTGGCGACTTCGAGCGGCGTGAGGCCCTCGCGATTCTTGAGCGACGGATCGGCCTTGCGTTCGAGCAGGAACTTCACGATGTCGGCATAGCCTCCGTCGGCGGCCGCGAGCAGAGCCGTGTTGCCGCTCGCGTCCTGCGCGTTCACCGCGGCACCGTAATCGACCAGCAGTCGCGTCGCGGCGAGCTGCCCCGAACCCGCGGCCCAGAAGAGTGGCGACTCGCCCTCGTTGTTCGCGAACCCCGCGTTCGCGCCGCGCTCGAGCAGGAAGCGCACCACGGCCGGGTCGCCATGCATCGCCGCCACGTGGAGCGGCGTCTCGCCATGCACCGCGCGCGCGTTGGGGTCGGCGCGCTGGAGGAACAGCACGCGCGCCACTTCGAGCCGTCCGTTCTCGGCGGCGACGAACAGCGCCGTCTCGCCAGCCTCGTTCCGGGCGCCCGGATCGGCGCCGGCCTGGAGAAGCAGCGTCGCGACCGCGGCGTGGCCTTCCTTCGCAGCGGCATGGAGCGCGGTGTTGCCGCGCGGGTCGCGCACGCCGGAATCGGCTCTGCGCTGCAGCAGCAGCCGCACCGTGTCCGTCTTGCCCTCGGCGGCCGCGGCCATCAGCGCGGTGCGGCCGAGCGCGTTCGTCCCGTTCACGTCGAAACCGGAATCGATCAGGCCGGCGACGCGGGGCGTCTCGCCCGCCGCGGCCGCCGTGACCAGTTCGTCCGGGTTGCGTTGCGCGGCCACGGGCAACGCGAGCGCGCACAGAAGCAGCAACGCGAGCGCCCTCATGCGGCGTCTTCCCGCCGCGATCGCGCCTGTTCGGCCTGCAGCGCCTCGTTCTTGCGCCCGAGATACACCGCGACGGCGACCCAGATGGCCGCGATCGGCAGGCCGGCGAACGCCATGCCCGAAAGCGAGAGTCCGAGCGACTGCAGTCCCGCCGCGAACCAGCTCGAGGCGGCGTCGCCGCCGCGGTGGATGACGGTGTCGATCACGTTCTTCGCCTGGTACTTCTCTTCCTTCGGAACGACGGTGAACAGCGTCTCGCGCGTGGGCTTGGTGATCGCGAACTCGCCGGCGCGACGCATGACGCCGAACACGAGCAGCACCGGAAGCGTCGTCGCGAGCCCGAAGATGCCGAACCCGGCGAGGTTGAGGAGCGGCAGCGCGACGAGCATGGGCAGCACGCCGAGCTTCGCGAGCAGCCGTCCTGTGAGGAAGAACTGGATGAGCAGCGTCAGAGTGTTCACGGCGAGATCGACGGTCGCGAAGAGCTGCGTGCGCTCCTTGGGATCGGCGATCGCCTCGGGCACGATCCGCGTCTGCTCGAAATAAAGGAGCGTCGAGAGCAGCGTGTAGCAGACGAGATACACCGCGATGCCTGCGAGATACGGCGACCGCGCAATGCGGATCACGCCCACCCACAGGCTCGGCTTCTCCCCGCCCTCGCCGGCGCCGTCCGCCGCCTTAAGGAACCGGGCGCCTGCGCCGCGCGCCTTCGCGATGCGCAGCAGCATCGCGATGCAGACCATCGCGCAGCCGAGCAGCGCCGCCGACAGGAGCGGCAGATTCTCGATGCCGATGCGCGCCGCGAAGAACGCCGTGAGCCCGGGGCCGACCACCGCTCCGAGGCTGCCGCCCGCGCTGATGAAGCCGAACAGGCGCTTCGCCGCATCGGTGCGAAAGAGATCCGCCATGAAGCTCCAGAACACCGACACCACGAACAGGTTGAAGACGCTCACCCAGACGAAGAACACCGGCGCGAGCCGCTTCGCGTCGACGCCCGCATCCATGGCGAGATGGAAGCCGACCAGACACGCTGCGAAGAACGCGTAGACCGTCGGCAGGAGCTTCGCCACGGTGAGCCGCGAAGCGAGCCAGCCGAACACCGGAATGAGCGCGACCATGGTGAAGAACGTCGCGGTGAAGAGCCACTGAAGGTTCTTCGCGCCGAACTGCACCGCCATCTCGTCGCGCACCGGGCGAATCGTGTAGTACGCGGCGAGCAGGAAGAAGAAATAGAAGAACGACCAGACCAGCGAAGCGGTCTCTTCCCGGCGCACCGCGACGATGCGCCCGAGAAAGCGTTCGAGAAGCGGCGCAGGGGCCGCGGCTTCGGTCATCGCGTCCCTCTCATCTTGCGAACATCGACCAGGCGAATTGCCCGATCAGCAGCACCGACATCGCCCACAGGAACTTGCGCAGCCAGCCGACGTAAGTGGTCGGGCTCACGCGCCCGCGCACGTGCTGGCCGGCGACGAGCGTCACCACCGCGAGGCCCGCCCACGGCAGCGTCGAGGCCCATTGCGCCAGCGTGATGCCGCCGGCGGTGCTCCAGGCGAAGAGCTGCGTCGCCTTCCCCGCCGTGAAGCAGAAGTTGAGCGCCTGGATCATGGTCTGCGGCGCGATGCCGACGAGCATGAAATAGATGATGAGCAGCGGGCCCGCGACGTTCGCGGTGGCCTCGAAGATCCCGGCGAGCAGGCCGAAGAGCACCGCGGTGACCGTCGGCCAACGCTTGACGACCGCGACCTCGACCTTGCCGAGCCGGTCCATGTTGAGCCACGCCAGCATGATGAGCGCGAGCACGAGCGTGAACGGCGCGGGATCGGCGCCGATGAGAAGCCGCGTGCCGGCATAGCTGCCTGCGGCGAGGAGGAGCGGCAGGTACCAGAACCGGCCGATCGACTCGCGCAGGTTGCCGCCGCGGAACACCGAGATGATCGTCATGGTGAGCGTCGGCACCAGGATCACGAGAATCGCCGTCTTGATGTCGGTCGCGAGCGCGATCAGTGGCGTCGCAACGATGGGAAAGCCGAACCCGATCACGCCGTGCGTGAACCCGGAGAGCAGCATCACGAACGCGATCCACGCGTAGCCCCATGCGGGCAGGCTCTCCATGCCGGTCACGGGAGCGCGCGCCTCACGAGCTCGGCGATGTGCGTCGTCCGACGCCCTGTCCCTCCTGCGAGGTGCTCGCGGCAGGAGTACGCGTTGTTCACGATCACGGCATCGTCCGCAGCCGCGCGCACGGCGGGAAACACGGCGAGTTCGCCGATCTGCATCGACAGCGCGTAGCGGTCGGGGTGGAATCCGAAGGAGCCGGCCATGCCGCAGCATCCGGTGTCGGGCGCGGCGACCTCGTACCCCATGCTCTCGAGGAGCCTGGTGTCGGCCGCGAGGCCCCAGAGCGATTTCTGGTGGCAATGCCCGTGCAGCAGCGCCCGGCCGGCGGCGCGCGGCGGCTCGAACCCGATGCGCTCGAGATACTCCGCGAACGTGAACGTCTGCGCGGCGAGCCGCTGGGCGCGCTCGTCGTGCGGGAAGAGCCGCGCCAGCTCGTCGCGAAACACGGCGATGCACGTCGGCTCGGTGCCGACGAGCGGCGTGCCGGCGGCGATCTCGCCGGCGAGCGCATCGAGCACCGCGGCGAGCTCGCGTTTCGCGAGATCGAGGAATCCGTGATCGTAGAGCGGGCGCCCGCAGCAAAGGCGCTTCGCCGGGATGGACACGTCGCACCCCGCCGCCTCCAGCACTTCCACCGCAGCGCGCGGGATCTCCGGGTGAAAGAAATTCGCGAACGTGTCCGGCCAGTAGAGAACGCGCGACGCCGCGGGTGCCTGCCTCTGTCCCTCTCGCAGGGGAACGGTTCGGGGGGGAGCGCGCCTCCCGAACCAATGCCGGAACGTCTCGCTCGCGAACGTCGGCAGATTTCGTTGCGGTGCGATCCCGGCGAGCTTCTTCGCGAGCGCGTTGAGGCCCGGCGCCTGCGTCACGAAGTTGGAGAGGGCCGGCATCGCCCCCGCGATCCCGGCCCAGCGGCCGATCAGTCCGGTCGAGTAGGCATGCAGCGGCCGCAGTTTTCCCTCGTAGTAGTGCGAGAAGAACTCGGCCTTGTAGGCGGCCATGTCGACGTGCGTCGGACAGTCGGAGCGGCAGCCCTTGCACGAGAGGCAGAGCTCGAGCGCCTCGCGCACTTCGTCGCTCTGCCACGCGTTGTCGATCACTTCGCCGCGCAGCATTTCCGAGAGCAGCCGTGCACGGCCGCGCGTCGAGTAGCGCTCCTCGCCCGTGGCCCGATAGCTCGGGCACATCGTCCCGCCCGCGCCAGAGCGGCACTTGCCCATGCCGATGCAGCGCTCGACCGCGCGCGTGAACCCGTCGCCTTCGGGCGAGAGGAAGCTCATGCGCGTGCCGGGCGTAAGCGGCCTGTAGTCGGGCCCGAGCCGCAGGTTCTCGTCGGCGCGATAGGGGTCGACGAGCTTGCCGGGGTTCATCAGCCCGCGCGGATCCCAGACGCGCTTGAACTCGCGGAACGCTTCCATCAGCTCCGGGCCGTACATGATCGGCAGGAACTCGGCTTTCGCCTGCCCGTCGCCATGCTCTCCGGAAAGCGACCCGCCGAACTTCACGACGAGGCGCGCAGCGTCCTCGAGGAAGCCCCGCCAGACGGCAACGCCCTGCGGCGAGGCGAGATCGAACGTGATGCGCGCGTGGATGCAGCCGTCGCCGAAGTGGCCGTAGAGCGAGGTCCGGTAGCCATGCCGATCGACGAGCGCCTGGAACTCGCGCAGGTAGTCGCCGAGGCGCGCCGGGTCGACCGCAGCGTCTTCCCATCCGACCACGGGATCAGGGCGGCCCGCCTCGCGCGAGAGCGCGGTCGCGGACGCGCCGGTTTCGCGAATCGACCAGATGCGCTGCTGCAGCTTTCGATCGGCGACGACCAGCGTCGAAGGGGCGCCGACCCTTCCCGCATAGTGGTGCACCAGCCGCTGCGCGCGGGCGACCGCCTCCTCGGACGTGTCGCCGCCGAACTCGACCATGAGCCAGGCCTCGCCGGGGGGCAGCAGCGCGATGTCGTCGAGCCGCAACCCGCGACTCTTCAGTCCGCCGATGATCGCGATGTCGAGGCCCTCGCACGCGATCGGGCCGAACGAGAGCACCTCGACGGCGTGATCGCCCGCGATGTAGATGTCCGGCCAGCCGAGCACGACGATCACGCGGTGCGGCGGGCTCGCGACGAGCTTCGTCTTCGCGGCGAGCGTGAGCGCGCAGGAGCCCTCCGAGCCGACCAGCGCACGCGCGACGTTGAAGCCGTTTTCCGGCAGGAGCTGGTCGAGGTTGTAGCCCGACACGCGCCGCTTGATCTTCGGGAACTTCGCGCGGATCAGATCGGCGTAGCGGTCGCGCAGGCGCGCGAGCCCTGCGTAGATCTCGCCCCTGCGGCCGCCGCCGCGGATGATCGCCGCGAGTTCCTCGTCCGACGTGGAGCCGACCCAGAAGCGCTCGCCGTCGCCGGTGAGGACTTCGAGCGCCTCGATGTTCTCGACCGTCTTTCCGGCCATCACCGAGTGCGGCCCGCACGAGTTGTTGCCGATCATGCCGCCGAGCGTGCAGCGGCTGTGGGTCGCGGGATCGGGCGCGAACGTGAGCCGATGCTTTTCCGCCGCGTCGCGCAGCGTGTCGCAGACCGTGCCCGGCTCCACGATCGCGGTGCGCGCGGCCGGATCGACCGAGACTACGCGGTTGAGATGCTTGGACGTGTCGATGACGACCGCGACGTTGACGCATTGGCCGTTCTGCGACGTGCCGCCGCCGCGCGGCAGGATCGGCACGCCGCGGCGCGCGCAGATCTTCACCGCCCAGACCATGTCCGCCACCGTGCGCGGGACCACGACGCCGATCGGCACCTGCCGGTAGTTCGAGGCGTCCGCGGCGTACACCGCGCGCGTGCCCCGGTCGAACCGCACCTCGCCTTCGATCACCTGGCGGAGGTCGGCTTCGAGAGCGGAAACCGCGTCGGCGGCGAGCGTGATCGGGCGGGCGGTCATGGGCCGCGGGAGTGTATCAAAGGGAAAAGCCGGAACCGCAAAAGCGCAAAGGACGCAAAGTTACGCAGAAGGGGCTCTGAGGGCTTCCGCCAGAACGAACCGAATGGGTCCCAAGCAGGAGGCGCGCCGCCCCGAGAGAGCGACCGTTGCAATCCTCCTTCCTTCGCGACCCTTTGCGTCCTCTGCGCTTTTGCGGTTCTGTCGTTGCGGTTCAGGTCCCGCGCTTTCCCCGCTCCGCTTCCTGCAGCGCCCGCCACATCACTTTCCCGGTGCCCGATTTCGGCAACGCATCGACGAATTCCACGATCCGCGGCACCTTGTACGCCGCCATGCGCTCGTGGGCCCAGTCGACGATCTCCTTCTCGGCGACCTTGCCGCGATGCGACTCCTTCAGCACGACCACCGCCTTCACCGTCTCGCCGCGCCGCGGGTCCTGCGCCGAGATCACGCACGCCTCCTGGATCGCCGGATGCTGGTACATCATCGCCTCGACCTCGGCGGGCCAGACCTTGAACCCGGACGCGTTGATCATCCGCTTGAGACGATCGGTGATGAAGAAGTAACCGTCCTCGTCGGTGCGGCCGAGGTCGCCGGTACGGAAGAAGCGCTTGGCGTCGATTTCGACGAACGCCTCGGCGGACTTCCTCGCGTCGTTCCAGTAGCCGAGGAACACCTGCGGGCCGTGCGTCACGATCTCGCCGACCTCGCCGGGCGGCAGCTCGCGCAGCGTCTCGGGATCGACCACGCGCGAGTCGGTGTCGAAGATCGGGATGCCGAGGCACTGCTTCTTCGCGCGCTCCGCGGGGTTGATGTGCGACGGCGCGATCGTCTCCGACAGCCCGTAGCCCTCGACATAGGTGATGCCGAGTTCGTCCTTCATCTTCTGCGCGACCGCTTCGGGCATCGCCGCGCCGCCGCCGCTCATGCGCGTGAGGCTCGAAATGTCGTACTCGCCGACCTTCGGGTTGGCGAGGAAGTCGACGACCATGGTGGTGATCGCCGTCCACGCGCT
>JALOSW010000124.1 GCA_025458245.1 Burkholderiales bacterium | reverse complement strand
GTGGTAGCGCCCGATGTAGTTGTTGAACTTGAACTCGCGGCTGTCGGGATAGTCGCCGTCGCCGAGGTCCCAGTAGCGCGGCGCCGCGACGCCGTGGGCGAGCCCCCGGTAGTGCAGCACCGGGAGGTCGAAACCGCCGCCGTTCCACGAGACGAGCTGCGGCGTGTATTTCTCGATGCCGTCGAAGAAGCGCTGGATCAGCGTCCCTTCCTCATCCTCGGGCGTCCCGAGCGACCACACGCGAAACGCGTCGCGCTCGCGCAGCACGCAGGAGATCGCAACCACCTTGTGCAGATGGAGCTGGAGAAAGTCGTGTCCCGCCGTCGCGCGCCGCCGCTGGAAGGCGATCTCGACCACGTCGGCATCCGTGAGCGCCGGGTCGAGCTCGAGCAGCTGGCGCAGGCCCGCCGCGTCGGGAACGGTTTCGATGTCGAAGACGAGCGTCGGCGGCATGCCGTGGCCTGGTGGGTGAAAGGGCTCGGCCTACGCCGGGAAGACGCCGGTCGACAGGTATCGGTCGCCGCGGTCGCAGATGATGGTGACGATCACGGCATTCTCCAGCTCGGCGGAAAGCCGCAGGGCGATCGCGGTCGCACCGCCGGCCGAGATGCCGCAGAAAATGCCCTCCTCCGCCGCGAGGCGGCGCGCCATCTCCTCCGCTTCGGCTTGCGTCACCGACTCGATTCGGTCGACGCGGCCGGCGTCGTAGATCTTCGGCAGGTAGGCGGGCGGCCACTTGCGGATGCCCGGGATCTGCGAGCCCTCCGCGGGCTGGGCGCCGACGATCTGGATCGCGCGATTCTTCTCCTTGAGGAAGCGCGAGACGCCCATGATCGTGCCGGTGGTGCCCATGCTCGACACGAAGTGCGTGATCTTGCCCTCCGTGTCGCGCCAGATCTCCGGCCCGGTGGTCTCGTAGTGCGAGCGCGGGTTGTCGGGATTGGCGAACTGGTCGAGCACCTTGCCTTTGCCCTGCGCCTGCATCTCCGTGGCGAGGTCGCGCGCAAACTCCATGCCGCCCTTCGCCGCAGGCGTGAGAATCAGCTCGGCGCCGTAGGCCTTCATGCTCGCGCGCCGTTCGGTCGACAGGTTGTCCGGCATGATGAGCACCATGCGGTAGCCCTTGGTCGCGGCGATCATGGCGAGCGCGATGCCGGTGTTGCCGCTCGTCGCCTCGATGAGCGTGTCGCCCGGCTTGATCTCGCCGCGTTCTTCGGCGCGGCGGATCATCGACAGCGCGGGCCGGTCCTTCACCGAGCCGGCGGGGTTGTCGCCTTCGAGCTTGCCCAGAACGACGTTCGAGGTCCTGCCCGGCAGCCGCTGCAGCCGAACGAGCGGCGTGTTGCCGACCGTGTCTTCGAGCGTCTGCCAGCGGGTCATTCGATGCGGTCTCGTGCCTCGCGGCGCAGCAGTTCCTCGACGTACCGGCCGACGCCCGTCTCGACGTCGAGGAACGGCTGGTCGTAGCCGGCCCCGTGCAGCGCGGAAAGATCGGCCCGCGTGAAGCTCTGGTACTTGCCCTTCAGCGCATCGGGGAACGGGATGTACTCGATCAAGCCGCCGCCCTTCAGCTCCGCAAGCCCGAGCGGCTGCTCCCCGGACGTCTTCCGGCAGGCGTTCACGGTCGCGACGGCGACGTCGTTGAAGGTCTGCGCGCGTCCGGTGCCGACGTTGAAGATGCCCGAACGCCGGGGATGCTCGAGAAACCACAGGCAGACCTTGACGACATCTTCCACGGAAACGAAGTCGCGCTGCTGTTCGCCGTCGGCATAGCCCGACCAACCCTCGAAGAGGCGTACTTTCCCGGTCGACCGGTACTGGTTGAAGAAGTGCCAGGCCACCGAGGCCATGCGGCCCTTGTGCGCCTCGTTGGGGCCGTACACGTTGAAGTAGCGGAACCCGACGATCTGCGCCGCATGATCGGCAAGGCGGCGGCGCACGATCTGGTCGAAGAGATATTTCGAATAGCCGTAGACGTTGAGCGGCGCCTCGTGCTCGATCGACTCGCGGAACACGCGCCCGCCCCCGTACACCGAGGCCGAGGACGCATAGAGGAACGGGATCTCCTCCTCCTGGCAGAAGTCGAGCAGCTCGAGCGAGTATCGATAGTTGTTGTCGAGCATGTAGCGGCCGTCGGTCTCCATCGTGTCGGAGCACGCGCCCTCGTGGATGACGCAGTCGACCGCGCCCTCGAACTCGCGCGCGACCAGCCGGTCGCGGAACTCGCGCTTGTCGAGATAGTCGGCGATGTCGGCGCCGACGAGGTTCTTGAACTTGTCGGCCCGCTCCAGGTTGTCGACCGCGATGATGTCGCGCACGCCGCGCGCGTTGAGCGCGTGCACGATGTTCGAGCCGATGAACCCGGCCGCGCCGGTGACGACGTAATAGGTGCTCATCTAGCGGTTCCCAGCGTCCTGCAGAGCGGCGGCAAGCTCGTGCGGGTGCACGACCGCCGTGCCCAGTTTACCAACGACGATTCCGGCGGCGTAGTTGGCGACGCGCATCGCCTCGGCGAGCGAGGCGCCGGCACCGAGCATCACGCCCAGCGTCGCGATCACCGTGTCGCCGGCGCCGGACACGTCGTACACCTCGCGCGCCTTGGTCGGCTCGTGCAGCCGATGACCGCGCTCGAAGAGCGTCATGCCCTCCTCGCTGCGCGTGAGCAGCAGCGCGTCCAGTCCGAGCTCCCCGCGCAGGCGCTCCGCGCGCTCGGCGAGATCGTCCTCGTTCTTCCAGCGGCCGACCACCTCGCGGAGCTCGGCGCGGTTGGGCGTCACGACGTTCGCGCCGCGGTACTTCGAATAGTCGTCGCCCTTGGGATCGACGAGCACGCGCTTGCCGGCTGCGCGAGCGAGCTCGATCATGCGCTCGATGTGCGTCAGCCCGCCCTTGCCGTAGTCGGAGAGGATCACGACGTCGTAGGCGGGCAGCAGGTCGCGGAACGCCGCCAGCTTGTCGGCCAGCACCTCGCGGCTCGGCGCCGTCTCGAAATCGATGCGCAGGAGCTGCTGCTGGCGCGCGATCACGCGCAGCTTGACGGTGGTCGCGATGGTCGCGTCGCGATGCAGGTTCGCAGCCACCCGGTCGGCCTCGACCAGGCGCCGGAGGCTCTCGCCCGCTTCGTCCTCGCCGACGACCGAGAGGAGCGCCACGTCCGCACCGAGCGCGGAAGCGTTTCGGGCGACGTTCGCGGCGCCGCCCGGACGCTCTTCGGTGCGATCGACCTTCACGACCGGAACGGGCGCCTCCGGCGAGATCCGGCTCACTTCCCCGAACCAGTAGCGGTCGAGCATCACGTCGCCCACCACCAGCAGGCGGGCGGTCGCGAGTCGCTGGAGCAGCGTGGCGGCGGTCGCGCTCATCGGCTAGCCGCGGCGCCCAATGGGGAAATACTCGAGCCCCGCGCGCTTCACGTCGGCCGGCTCGTAGAGGTTGCGGCCGTCGAAGATCGCCGGCGTCTTGAGCGCCGCCCGGATCGCGTCGAAGTCGGGGCTGCGGAACTCCTTCCACTCGGTCACGATCACCAGCACGTCGGCGCCGGCGAGCGCGTGCATCGGCGAGTCGGCGTAGACGATGCGCGGCTCGTCGCCGAACACGCGCTTCGCTTCGGCCATCGCCGCGGGATCGTAGGCGGCGACCCGCGCGCCCCGGGCGAGGAGCCCCTCGATCACTTCGCGGCTCGGCGCCTCGCGCATGTCGTCGGTGCCCGGCTTGAACGCCAGGCCCCAGAGCGCGATGCGCATGCCCGAAAGATCGTCACCGAAACGGCGCACCAGCTTCTCGACCAGCACGCGCTTCTGCGCCGCGTTGACACGCTCGACGGCGGGCAGGATCTCGAGCTTCACGCCCGCCCCCGCAGCAGTGCGCTCGAGCGCCTGCACGTCCTTCGGGAAACAGGAGCCGCCGTAGCCGACACCCGGGTACAGGAAGTGGTAGCCGATGCGGGGGTCGGCGCCGATGCCGCGGCGAACGTGCTCGATGTCGGCGCCCAGGCGCTCGGCGAGGTTCGCCATTTCGTTCATGAACGAAATGCGCGTCGCGAGCATCGCGTTCGCCGCGTATTTCGTCAGCTCGGCCGAGCGCACGTCCATGACGATGAGGCGCTCGTGGCTCCTCTGGAACGGCGCGTAGAGCGAGCGCATGATGCGCGTCGCCTCCTCGTCGTCGCTGCCGATCACGACCCGGTCGGGCCGCATGAAGTCCTCGACCGCCGCACCCTCCTTGAGGAACTCGGGGTTCGAGACGACGGAGAACGGGTACTCCGCCTTGCGTTTGGCCAGCTCTTCGCGGATCGCGGCGCGCACGGCATCGGCGGTGCCCACGGGGACGGTGGACTTGTCGACGACCAGCCGGTAGTCGTTCATGTGTCGCCCGATGTTGCGTGCGGCAGCGACGACGTGCGAGAGGTCGGCCGACCCGTCCTCGTCGGGCGGCGTGCCCACGGCGATGAACTGGATCTGGCCGTGCGCCACGCTCGCGGCGATGTCGGTCGTGAAGCGCAGACGCCCGGCCGCGCGGTTGCGCGCGACCACGGCGTCGAGGCCCGGCTCGTGGATCGGGATGCCGCCCGAGTTGAGCACGTCGATCTTGCGCTGATCGAGGTCCAGGCAGAGGACGTCGTTGCCGACGTCCGCAAGGCACGCGCCCGTGACGAGACCCACATACCCGGTGCCGATGACTGTGACCTTCATTCTTCTTCCTGCAGGTGATGGTTGGCGGATGACGGCTCGCGATCGCGTGGCGTGCCGTCATTCGCCACTCAACGCCTCTCCTCTCTCGCGCCGGGCGGACCTCCCGGCGACTCAAGGCGCAAGATCGAGCTCCTCGGTGCGCCGCGGCGGATACGTCTCCCAGCCTCCGCACGCGGGGCATTGCCAGTAGAACTGCCGCGCCCGGAAGCCGCAGCTCTCGCACCGGTAGCGCGCGAGATTGCGGGTCTGACCGTGCACGAGCCCCTTGACCAGCTCGAGGTCCTGACGCGACTCGGGCGGCGCCGTGAGAATGCTCGCCTCCATCATCCGGTCGAGGCCGGTGAGGGTCGGGTTGCGGCGCAACTCGTCGCGCACCAGCACGTAGGCCGCCTGCGGCCCCTCGACCTCGACGCACGTGCGGTAGGCGGCGTCCAGCACGTCGAGCGACGGATAGCGGGCGACGTAATCCCTGAGGAGCGCGAGGCCCTCGGCCTCGCGCCCGAGCGCCTTGAAGCTCTGCGCGAGCCGCGACGCGACGAGTGCGAGATACGCGGGATCCTGCTGCTCGACGTCGCGCCAGCGGTCGATCGCCGCTGCGTGATCGCCGGCCTTCGCCGCGGCGTCGCCGAGAAGCACGTTCGCCCGCGCGCAGCGGCGGTTGACCTTGAGAGCCTGCTCGAGATGACCGCGCGCATCCGCATCGCGGCCCTTCGACGCCGCGGCCACGGCGAGCTCGCATTGGAAATTGGCGATCTCCTTCGCGCGCGACTGGCCGCCGTCCTCGGAGAGCTCTTCGGCGACCGCGATCGCTTTCTGCCACTCTTTCTCGAGCTGATAGATCTCGAGCAGGCTCGCGCGCGCCTCGTTGCGGTAGCTCGAGTCGACGAGCTTTGCGAACGTTTCCTCCGCCCGGTCGAGGAGCCCCGCCTTGAGATAGTCCTGCCCGAGCTCGGAAAGCGCGTGCAGACGCTGCTCGGACGAGAGCCCGGAGCGCTCCAGCAGGTTGCGGTGCATGCGGATCGCGCGGTCGGTTTCGCCGCGCCGCCGGAACAGGCTGCCGAGGGCGAAGTGCAGCTCGACCGTGTCCGGGTCGACCTTCACGACCTCGATGAAGGCGTCGATGGCCTTGTCGGGCTGCTCGGAGAGAAGGAAATTGAGACCGCGAAAATAGGAGCGCGGCAGCGTCCGCGACTCCGTGACGAGATGCTTGATGTCGATGCGGGCGGCGATCCAGCCGATCGCGAAGAACACGGGCAGCGCGAGCAGCCACCAAAGCTCGAAGTCGATCACGGCGGGCGCCCGGCGCTCAGGACTGCGAGGGCATGTCCGCCGCGGGATCGGGCGGAGGCATCGGCTCGGAAGATAGGCGCGCCCCTGCCGTCGTCTCGGCCTTGAGGGCGGCGATCTCGCGCCGCTGCCGCGCGAGCGCCGGCAGGCACGCGAGGATGCCGAGCCCGGCGCCGGACGCGAGCACCACCAGCACCACCAGGGCGAGCGGCGCCTGCCACATGGAATCGAACAGGAAGCGGACGGTCACCGGCTCGGTGTTCTTCACAGCGAGCAGGAACAGCGCCGCGAACAGCAGGATGCGGACGATCCAGGAGAGGACTTTGAGCAGGGTCGTCATCGGAGGCGCCCGCGTAACCGTTCCCGAGCTTTCACTTTCGCCCTTCTCCTGCCCGCTTGCAGGGAGGGAGGGGCAGGGGTGGGAGAGGAGTCAAGCGAAAGCGGCGGCATCCTGCGATGCCGCCGCCTGTCGATCGGCCGGGTTTACTCCACCCTCTGGTCGACGCGCTCGCGCAACTCCTTGCCGGCCTTGAAGTGCGGCACGAATTTCTCCGGCACCATCACCTTCTCGCCCGACTTGGGGTTGCGGCCGACGCGCGCCGGCCGGTGGTTGAGGCCGAAACTTCCGAAACCGCGGATCTCGATGCGCTGACCCGATACGAGGCTCTGGGTCATGGCATCGAGGATCATCTTCACCGCGAACTCGGCGTCCTTCGCGACGAGCTGCGGGTAGCGGCCGGCGAGCCGACCGATGAGCTCCGACTTGGTCATGCCGGCTCTCTCCCCGGTTACTGCTGCACGTCCTTGGCGCCGAGCTTCGCCTTGAGCAGCGCGCCGAGGTTGGTGCTCCCGGTGGCCGCCGACGACTCGCTCGCCAGCTTCTGCATCGCCTCGCTCTCCTCGGCGACGTCCTTCGCCTTGATCGAGAGGTTGATGCCACGGTTCTTGCGGTCGATGTTGATGATCATCGCCTTGACCGTGTCGCCTTCCTTGAGGTGCGTGCGGGCGTCCTCGACGCGGTCGCGCGCGACCTCGGAGGCGCGCAGATAGGCCTCGATGCCCTCGCCCAGGTCGATCGTCGCGCCCTTCGCGTCCACCGCGCGCACGATGCCGGTGACGACCGCGCCCTTCTCGTGCGTGGCGACGAAGTTGGAGAACGGATCGCCTTCGAGCTGCTTGATGCCGAGCGAAATGCGCTCGCGCTCGACGTCGATCGAGAGCACGACCGCCTCGACCTCGTCGCCCTTCTTGTAGTTGCGCACCGCCTCTTCGCCGGGCGCCGACCAGGACAGATCCGACAGGTGCACGAGACCGTCGATGCCGCCCGGGAGGCCGATGAAAATGCCGAAGTCGGTGATCGACTTGATCTGGCCGCGGACCTTCTCGCCCTTGCGGTGGTTCTGCGAGAACTCCTCCCACGGGTTCGGCATCGTCTGCTTCATGCCGAGCGAGATGCGGCGGCGGTC
>JALOSW010000256.1 GCA_025458245.1 Burkholderiales bacterium | reverse complement strand
TCCGGGCAGACCGCCACGGGGTTGTTGTTGTAGACGTAGATCGCCTTCACCGGGGGCTTCGCCGCGGTGAGCGCGTCGCCCAGCGCAGCCTGGTTGAA
Organism: Burkholderiales bacterium; assembly: GCA_025458245.1. Lineage (GTDB taxonomy): Bacteria > Pseudomonadota > Gammaproteobacteria > Burkholderiales > SG8-39 > JAOAEA01. Next base: position 2,514 of record JALOSW010000256.1, on the reverse strand, counting down.
GGTGCGCGGCGCGCCGCGGACGAGATCGGGCCGCTCCAGAGCCGCGTGGTTCAGCGCATACCAGTCGCCGGTGGAAAGCACCACGCCGCCCGCGGCATCGCGCCACGCGCCGACGAGCGCCGGCAGGCAGGCGATGGTGCGCACCGCCATGCCGCCGCCCGAGTGGCGCTGCATGCCGTAGTTCAGCCGGATCGCGGCGGGTTTCGTGGTCGCGTACTCGCGCGCGAGCCGCACGATCGTCTCCGCCGGCAGGCCGCAGATCGCCCCGGCGCTCGCAGGCGAAAAGTCGCGGACCCGCTCGGCGAGCGCGTCGAAGCCGAGGGTGTAGCGCGAGACGTAGTCCTGATCGATCAGGTTCTCGCCGATGATGACGTGCATCATCCCGAGCGCGAGCGCGGCGTCGGTGCCCGGCAGGGGCGCGATATGCTCGCTCGCCTTCTCGGCCGACAGGGTGCGGTAGGGATCGATCACGATCACCCGGGCGCCGCGCCGCTTCGCCTCGGCGACGCGCGACCAGAAGTGCAGGTTCGAGACGATCGGGTTCGAGCCCCAGACGATCACGAGCCGCGATTCGTCGCAGCGCTCGGGGTCCATGCCGACCGAACCGCCGAGCGTGATCTTGAGGCCGACCTTGCCGGCGCTCGAGCAGAGCGTGCGGTCGAGCAGCGACGCGCCGAGGCGATGGAACAGGCGCCGGTCCATCGACGCGTATTGCACGAGGCCCATCGTGCCGGCATAGCTGCAGGGCAGGATCTGCTGCGGATCCTCGGCGGCGATCTCGCGGAACCTCGCGGCGATGGTGTCGAGCGCCTCGTCCCACGAAATCCGCGCGAACCGGCGCTCGCCCTTGCGCCCGACGCGCTTCAGCGGGTGCTGCAGCCGGTCGGGGTGATAGGTGCGGTCGAGATACTTCGAGACCTTGGTGCAGAGCGTGCCCGCGGTGAAGGGCATGTCGCCGCCGCGCACCTGCACCGCCCGGTCGCCCTCGACCGCGATGTCCATGGCGCAGGTGTCCGGGCAGTCGTGCGGGCACGCGGCCTTGACGATGCGGCGGGATGTGGCGCGAAGGTCGTCGGTGCCCATGGCTTCCCCGGCAGAAAGGCAGGCGGCGATTCTACGCCGGGTCCCTTGCCGCGAGCTTTCGGTAGAGGGGCGTCAGCAGCCCCGGCAGCATGTACATCGGCAGCTGCGCCATCGCGAAGAACACGATCACCTCGAAGCTCGCATCGCGGCCGAGCGCCACCATCACCAGGCCCATGTTGCAGTTCCCGGTCATGAGCCCGAGGGTCAGCGCGCGGCGCATCCCGAGCCGGCTCCATGCGAGCGTCCCGACCGCCTGCAGCGCGAGGTTGGCGGCGAACGCAGCGGCCGTCGCGAGCGCGACGTACGCCGGCCGCTCCGCCGCGAACGCCGTGACCCCGTCCATGATCGCGACCGCGAAGATCACCAGGTTGATGACCGACAGCGCATCGAGCGTGCGGGCGTTCTGTGCGATCCGGTGCTTGGGCACGAGCCGGCGCACCAGGAGGGCCGCGGCGAACGCGCCGCCGACCATCGCCCCGAGGCGCAGCATGAACGTGGCGAGGTCGATCTGCAGCTCGAGCCCCAGGAGCTTCAGGGCGAGCACGGGCAGCGTGAACGGCAGGAGCGCCGTCGACACCACGATGACTACCACGGCGAGCGCCGCGTCGAGCCCGAGCAGCAGCGCGATCGCGGCGCTGGAAATGATCGGCGAGGCGGCGGCCATCAGCACCAGCGCGTGGTAGAGCGACTCCGGCATCGGTACCGGCGCGAGCACGGCCCACATCGCCACCGGCGAGACCACGAGCAGCCAGACGATCACCGCGGCGACGAAGAGCGGCCGGCGCGCATAGGCGCCCATCGCGCTCCAGTCGAGCCGCACGAGCGCGATGGTGAGCGGGATGAGGAGCGCGGGCACGAGGAGCGGCCGTGCGAGGCTTGCGAGCGGCGGCACCGCGAAGCCGAGCAGCACGCCGACGCCGAGGAACTTGGTGGCGTGGCGGCCGATGAGGTCGAGGGTCGACGCGATCAAACCGGGAACCGCAAAAGCGCAAAGGACGCGAAGGGACGCCGAAGGATCGTGCAAAAGCAGCTCATTGCACCGCCGCCGGAGTCATCCGGCGCCCCCGGATCTCGCTGCTGGTCCAGCGTCGGGGCATGGAAACGCAGTCTTCCCCTTTGCGCACCTTTGCGGCCTTCGCGCTTTTGCGCCTCCATCCTTGCGGTTCCGCTCGCACCCTGGTCAGCGGAGCTTCCCGCCGCTCCACACCACGCGCATGAACTGGCACGCCCGGTACACCGCGTGATGCGCCGCTGAGATCACGCTGCCCATGGTGATGAAGCCGTGGATCTGGCCCTCGAAGCACTCGTACACGGTCGGCACGCCCTCGGCGTGCAGCCGCTCCGCGTACTCGCGGCCCTCGTCGAGCAGCGGATCGAAGCCCGCCGTGATGATGCACGCCGGCGGCAGATGCGCGAGGCTCGCCGCGCGCA
>JALOSW010000123.1 GCA_025458245.1 Burkholderiales bacterium | reverse complement strand
GTCGAGCTTCTCCGCGTAGGCGCGCACTGCCGATTCGCCGGTTTTCTCGATCTCGGCGAGCATCGCCGCGACCACCTGCTGCGCCGTCGCGGTTTCGGTTTCCGGCGTCTTCGACGCCTTTTTCAGATGGGTGACTGCCATTCTTCACTCCTTTCCCTCGGGGGCCGGGCTGGCGCGATGCCGGCCCGCCTGGTCGGCAAACACGTGAAAACCACTGACCGGCGTCGGCGCCGGACCTCGATCACGAAGGCGACGCGCCGGTTCATCGCGGCGCGCCCCGAAGCAGGCGCTCGACCTCGGCCCGCGAGGGCGAGCCGGCGCGTGCTCCGGCACGCATGCACTTGAGCGAGGCCGCGGCGCACGCGAACGACGCCGCCCCCGCGACGTCGCGCCCCTCGGCGAGGCCGAGCGCGTACGCGCCATGAAAGACATCGCCGGCGCCCGTGGTGTCTCTCGCTTCGACTCGCGGCGCGGGCACGCGGCGGAGGGCGTGGGGCGATCCGCACTCGATCCACTCGACGCCCTTGGCCCCCCGCGTGACGCCGGCTACCTTCGCGCCCGCGTCGAGCGCGGCGCGCAGCGCGGCAAGTTCGTCGCGGCCGTCTGCGTAGATGGCCAGACCGGGCTCGGAGAAGACGACGTGGTCGGCGAGCGGGACGAGCGTTGCGAGCGATCCGGTCGGCGCGACGTCCGCGTCGAGCACGCAGGGCACGCCGGCTTCCCGCGCCGCCTCGAAGGCGCGCGTCGCGCCGGCAAGCCAGCGCGGGTCGGCGAGCACGGCACCGGCCGCTGCGATGCGGTCGAGGGGCAGCCAATCGGCCCCGGTGGCGATCGCGTCGCCCCGATGGTTCACGATCAAGCGCTCGCCGCGCGCGTCCACGAGGATCGCGGAAATGGACGAGCGCCTGCCCGGAATGAGGCGCATCCCGGTCGTGTCGACGCCCCACCGGTCGAGCTCGGCCTTCATCGTGCGTGCGACGTCGTCGTCGCCCACGGGCCCGACGAACGCGGCGATGCCGTCGAGCCGCGCGACCGCGACTGCGGCATTGGCCGCCATGCCGCCGCCCGTCTCGACGTAGCTCGTCGCAGACACCTTGGCGCTCACGCCCGGCGGCGGCCAGGCTTCGACCGTGTAGACGCGATCGAGCGCGCTGTGGCCGATGCAGACGACGCGAGCCGACATGCGCGCGAGGACTCCGTTCAATCGAATGCGAGGAGCGGCTTCAGGAGCTCGCCCGCCACGAAGCGCCCGAACATCTCGGGAAGCGCCTCGATGCCGAACTTCGCATCGACGAGCCGGGCATAGCGGTCGCGGTATCGGCGCAGCAGCTCGACGTTCTCGGCGAAGTCCGCCTTGGGGAAGTAGAACGACCGCAGCATCCAGAAATCCTTGCGGCGGATCGGCTTCTTCTCCTCGATCGTCCACGGCGCGTCGTTCTCGCCGAGGAGGAGCACGACGCCTTTCGGCAGAACGACCTCCAGGCCCTGATTGCGCGCTGCGTGCGCCCCGCTCGACTCCACCACGAGTTTGAATCGACGCGACAGGTCGCCGACGGGATGCGGCATCGCGCCGAACTCGGCGGCAAAGCGCACCCGGCTCTCGCGCGGGTCGGACACCCAGATGCGGGTGTAGCCGAAATGGCGCAGCGCGATGATCGCGCCGAGGCCGATCGGACCCGCGCCGGTCACGAGCACGTCGCCGTCGGGCGCGATCGGGCGCGCCATGCGGATCCCGTGCGCCGAGGTGCCGATGGTGTCGAGGAGCAGCGGCGCGAGGTCGTCGGGGATGTCGTCCGGCACCGGCAGCAGACATTGCTCGGGAACGTGCAGTCGCTCCGCGTAGCCGCCGGGCCGGTTCCAGCCGACGAGCGTGGACTCGGTGCGGCAAAGGTGCGTGTCGCCCGCCAGGCACGACTCGCAGCGGCCGCAATGGACCGGGATGTAGACGAGCGTGCGGCGCCCGTGGAGCGCGTGGCCCGGCTGGTCGACGACGCCGAAGATCTCGTGCCCCGGAGTGTGCTCGGCGCCCTTCGTCCAGAGCTTCGCGTCGCTCCCGCAGAGCGCGGTGCGCGCAACGCGCACGCTCAGCTCGCCGGGCGCGGCGGGAGGCGGATCGACCTCCGCGATCGAGATTCGCCGGTCGCCATGAAAGACGGCTGCCTTCACTGCGCGGCCCGCCCGCTCACCGGAGCATGAAGGTCGAGATCGCGGGCACGTAGCCGATCACGGCCGAGACGATCAGCATGGCGATCACGAACGGAAAGGCGTGCCGTGCGATCGCCGTGATCGGCGTCCTCGTGAGCCCGGCCATCACGAAGAGGTTCAGCCCGAACGGCGGCGTGATGAAGCCGAGCCCGAGGGTCGTGATCATGAACACGCAGAAGTGCACCGGGTCCATGCCGATCTCCTGGGCGAGCGGGAAGAGGAGCGGCCCGAGCACGACGATGTTGGGGCCGGTCTCCATGAACATGCCGGCGATCACCCAGATCACCAGCATCAGGAGGATGACGGCCTCCTTGCTGGTGCCGAACGACAGCACCCAGGCGACGAAATCCTGCGGCACGTTCACGACCGTGAGCGCCTGCGAGAAAAGGAGCGCCACGGCGATGATCGGCAGCACGACGCCGACGACGCGCGCGCTGGTGCCGAGCATCGCCGGGAAATCCCGCAGGGTGATCGTCCTCTGGATCATCCCGATGATGATCGCGACCGCGACCGCGACGGCCGCCGATTCGGTGGGCGTGAAGATCCCGGAGTAGATGCCGCCGAGGATGAGGATCGGAATGGCGAGCGCCCATTTGGCGTCGTTGAGCGCCTTGAGCCAGCGTGCGAACGAAAACGAGTCGGTCGAACGCTCGTAGCCCTTCGCGCGGTTCACCAGGATGTTCGTGACGATCACCGCGCAGAGCACCATGACGCCCGGGACGAACGCCGCGAGGAACAGCGTCGCGGACGAGATGCCCAGCACGAGGCCCAGGATGATGTACGCGATCGAGGGCGGAATCAGGATGCCGGTGCAGGCGCCCGATGCGACCAGCGCGCAGGCGTAGGCCTTCGGGTAGCCCTTCTCCTGCAGCTTGGCCATCGTGATCCGGCCGATCGCCGCGGCGTCCGCGGCGTCCGAGCCGGAGATGCAGGCGAAGAGGCCGCAGCCCATCACCGTCGAGGTACCGAATCCCGAGCGCAGCGAGCCGAACGTCGCCTCGGCGAAGTCGAGCAGGCGGAAAGCGAGGCCGCTTCTCACCATGACGTCGCCGGTGAGGATGAAAAGCGGAATCGCGATGAGCGCGAACGAGTCGACGCCCTCGAACAGCGCTTCGCCGACGAGCGTGAGCGGCAGCGCGCCGGTGGACGTGAGCAGCGCGACGGTGCCGAGCCCGAGCGACACCCAGAAGGGAATGCCGAGGACGAGCAGGAATACCGTGAGGACAATCGACAGCGTGACCGCCATGGCGCGCCCTCCCCGCTATTCCTCGAACATGGCCTTGCCGGTGAACACCGGCCGGCCTGCGCGGATGTCAGCGAGATCGCGCGCGAGCGACTGCAGGAGGCGCCAGACCATCAGGGCGAAGCCAAGCGGCACCGCCGCCTCGAACCACGCCTTGTTGACGCGCAGCACCGGCGTCGCGGCGTCGAACCGGACGAGGCTTTCGATGGTGTGCATCGACCAGTAGATGGCGATGCAGGCGAACACGAGCGTCGCGAGGTCGGCGAGCACGTAGACCCATCCGTGCAGCCGCGGCGGCAGCCGGTTGAGCAGGATGTCGAAGCGGATGTGCGCGCGCTCCTTCACCGCGTACGAGGCGCCGATCCAGCCGAGGTAGATGAATCCGTAGCGCGCCGCCTCCTCGCCCCACGCCGACGAGTAGTTGAGCACGAAGCGTCGCACCACCTCCTGCACGATCACGAACACGACGAAGCAATAGAACACGAGCATCATGTAGCGCTCGGCGTTCGCGTCGAGGCGCGCGTACAGTCGCTTGAGGGTCATGGCGTCGTCCGCGGGGCGGGGGAGCGCGCCGGCGCGGCGGCCCGGCGTTGCGCCGGGCCGCGGCCGCATGCGCGCGCCGGATCAGCCGATGTAATCGCTCACCGTGATCGGGCCCTTCGTATTGGCGGCCGCCTTCAGGACATCGAAGTTCGCGAGCGAGCCGGCGAGCTTGATCTTGAACTCGTTCCACTCGGGCCGCGACTCGCCGCACTGGTCGACCCACTGCTTGAACTCGGCCGGCGTCGGGTTGTAGAACTTCGCGCCGCCCTTCGCCATCTGCTGCATCGATACGCCGCGCGCCTTCTCGATCTGCGCGAACGTCTCGATCTGCGTCTTCTCGGACGCCTGGTCGAACGCGACCTTGAGCTCGACCGGGAGCTGGTTGTACCAGTTGGCGTTGGCGGCGAACATCTGCGCGTCGGGCACCGAGCGTACGGTGCTCACCGTCTCCAGGATGTCGGAGAAGCCGAAGGTCGCGAGCGCCGACACGGCCGGGTCGAGGCCGTCGGCGACGCCTTGCTTGATCGCGGTGGCGGTCTCGCCCCAGGGCACGACCGTCGGGTTCGCGCCGGCGAGGCGGTAGAACTGCTGCAGCAGCTGCGACGGCGGCACGCGCATCTTCATGCCCTGCATGTCGGCAGGCGTGCGGATCACCTTGCCGAAACCCTTGCGCACGGAGACCGTGCGGGGATCGACGGTGAAATAGAACATCGGCTTGTAGCCGCGCGCGATCACCTTCGGGGTGATCTCCTTGTCCCAGGCGCGCGAGGTCACGAGGTTCGCGAACTTCTGGTTCTCGCCGCACCAGTACGGGATGTTGATGAGGTCGACGGCGGGCGCGAACGGCGAGAAGTTCGACAGCGACACCGCGCCGCCCTGCACCGTGCCCGCCTGGACCTTCTGCGCCAGCGCGGCGCCGATGCCGAGCTGCCCGGCAGGATGCAGCTTGACGTAGATCTGGCCCTTGGACGCCGTCTCGACGTTCTCCTTGAAACGCGCCTGCATCACCGGGTAGCGGACGTAGTCCTCGATCTTGTACTCGGTGGCGAAGAGCATCGTCAGCTTCGCCGCCTTCTGCCTGGCCGCCTCGTCCGCCCCGGTCTGCGCGACGGCGTGGTTGTCCCACAGATAACCGCCCGTTGCGGCGAGCACCGCGGTGCCGAAGCCGTAACGCCCCGCGATGTGCAGAAAACGGCGGCGATCGGGCGATGTGACGGGTTTCTTCATGACTCCTCCTCGGTGGCGGCGGACTGCTTGGAAGGGGTGCCCGCTTCGGCGAGCAGCCCGGTGACGAAAAACACCATCGCGACGAGCACGACGAGAAACTCGCCGACCTCGCCGAGCCGGACAGGCGGCGTGAACTTGAAGACGACCCCGGCCTTGCCGAGGAGCACGTCCGCGACGTACACGGCGAGCGCAATCGCCGCCAGCACGTAACTGCGTCGCGCGGCCGCCCGCGAACGGGCCCCGGCGAAATCGGATGGCGCAGCCTGCTCGACGCTCACGCGCGGATTCCTCCTTGGTGCGACACGCCGGTGCGGCGCGTCGTGCCCGGCGGCCTCGGGGCCGTCTGCGTCGCTGTCGGGACGCGGGCATGTAAACGTTTTCTTGCGGGCAGGCTAATCGACGCTCCCCAGGCTGTCAAGCATTCCGGCCGCCTGCATCATGTCGCATCGCAACAGAGAGAGATCGGTTGCTCCGGCGCGTTATCGCGTGCGACCATGAGCCGATGCCGACCGGTAAACGTTTGCCAAATCGGCCCGCGCCGACACCGCAGGGCGCGGCGACGATCGTCGACGTGGCGCGCGTCGCGGCCGTCTCGGTGGCGACCGTGTCGCGCGCGCTGTCGCGGCCCGAGCGCGTGCGCCCGGAGCTGGTGGCAAGGGTGCGGAGCGTCGCGACGCGCCTCGGTTACGTGCCACATCGCGCCGCGCGCGCGCTGGTGTCGCGCCGCTCCGCCACGATCGGCGCCGTGGTGCCGACCGTGGACAACGCCATCTTCGCGAAAGCGATCCAGTCGCTGCAGCGCGCGCTCGATGAGCGCGGCTACCGGCTGCTCCTCGCGTTCGACGAGTACGACCTCGCGCGCGAGGCCGCGCAGGTGCGCGCGATGGTCGAGCACGGCGTCGACGGGCTGGTGCTGGTCGGCGGCGAGCACGACGGCCCGACGCTCGACCTGCTGCGCTCCCGCGGCGTGCCGTTCGTGTACACGTGGATGTTCGCCGCCGCCGGCGCCGATCCGTGCATCGGCTTCGACAACCGGCGGTCGATGGTGCGCCTCACCCATCACCTCGCCGATCTCGGCCACCGCCGCTTCGCGGTCGTGAGCGGCATCACGCGCGGCAACGACCGCGCGGCCGAGCGCCTCGCGGGCGTACGCGACGCGCTCGCGGCGCGCGGCATCGACCTGCCGCCCGCGAATGTCGTCGAGCGCCCTTACGGGATCGCGGAGGGACGCAGCGCGCTCGGTCTGCTGCTCGCGCAGCGCCCGGCGCCGACCGCCGTGGTCTGCGGCAACGACGTGCTTGCATTCGGCGTCCTGTTCGAGGCGCTCGCCCACGGCATCGACGTGCCCCGATCGCTCTCGATCACCGGGTTCGACGACCTCGATCTCTCCGCGCAGCTCACGCCGTCGCTCACCACGATGCGCGTGCCCTCGGCCGAGATGGGTCGGCGCGCCGCCGAATTCCTGCTGTCGCGGATAGGCGGCGACGCCGTTCCCGACAAGCTCGAGCTGGAAGCCGAACTGATCGTGCGCGGCACGACCGCGCCGCCCGCGAGCTGACACGCGCGACCCTCGCGCTTGCGAGGGCGTCGCGGCGGGGAAAGGCGCTCCGACTCGCGCGCCGCCAGTGCCGAAAAAAAGGCCGCGGTGCGCACCCCGCGGCCCCGATGAGCGCGCGATGCGCCCAGGCTCGCCCTCTGGCTTTCGCCCGCTACGCGCTCTCGTAGAGCCGGGTCAGCACGAACTCGCGGTGCCCCAGCACTTCCGCGGCCGTCCACCGGCCGTTCGCCGTCTTGAACATCATGTCGAGGAGCGCGTCGCCCGCCTGGTCCGGCGACATCTCGCGGCGCAGGAGACCCGAGACGTCCACGTCGACATGCTCGGCCATCGTGCGCACCGTCTTCGGGTTCGCGCAGAGCTTGATCACCGGCAGGATCGGATTGCCGATGACGTTCCCCTGCCCGGTCGGGAAGAAGTGCACGACGTAGCCCGACGCCGCGCACAGCGTCACCATCTCCGCCGCAGCCGAGGACGAGTCCATGAACCACAGCCCCGGATGGGTCGGCATCTCCGCCTTGTCGAGGACGCCGTCGACGGTGCACTTCTTGCCGATCTTCTGGATGTTGCCGAGCGCCTTCTCTTCGATCGTCGTGAGCCCCCCGGCGATGTTGCCCTTGGTCGGCTGCGAGTCCGAGAGGTCGCTCGTCTTGTGCCGGTTGATGATGTCCTGATAGCGGTTGAACATGAACATGAACCGCTCGCGGATC
>JALOSW010000122.1 GCA_025458245.1 Burkholderiales bacterium | reverse complement strand
GCGCCGCGCACGACGTCCGTGATCGCCTGCGCGGCATCGTCCACCGCCACGGCGAGCTGGTACGCGACCAGGCGGTCCGCGCGTAGCACCACGAAGTCGCCCACCTCGTGCCCGAGGTCCTGGACGACATGGCCCTGGATCGCGTCGTCGAACGCGATGCGGGCGTCGCCCACGCGCACGCGCACGGCGCGCATGAGCTTTCCCGGCGGGAGCCCGTCGCGGCAGGTGCCCGGGTAGACGAGGCTACCGTCGGGCGCCGCGAGGGCCGAATCCTGCAACTCCTTCCGGGTGCAGGCGCACGGGTAGGTCGCGCCGATGGCGTCGAGCCGCGCGAGCGCTTCGCGATAGGCGTCGCCGCGACGGCTCTGGTACAGGACCGGGCCGTCCCACTCGAGCGCGAACGCCTCGAGCGACGCGAGGATCGCGTGGGCGGCGCCGGGCTGCTCGCGCGGCGGGTCGAGATCTTCCATGCGCACGAGCCATTCGCCGCCGGTAGCGCGCGCGTCGGCGTAGCTTCCGAGGGCGGCGACGAGCGAACCGAAGTGCAGCGGCCCGGTGGGCGATGGCGCGAAGCGGCCGCGATGGGGTGAGGCGAGGGCGGGCACGGTCGGTTCGTATAATGCCCGCATGACTTCGAGGCCGCCACGGCCCGCTGCGACTCTCATGGAATGGCTCGTCCTCGCGCTCGCGCTCGTCACCGCGGTGCCCGCCGCGGCGTATTTCTTCCAGGACCGCCTGATCTTCTTCCCGCAGCCGCTCGCGGGTGCGCCGCGCATGCCTGCGCGCGCCGAGCCGCTCGAGGTGGTCGCGGCCGACGGCACACGGCTCGCCGGCTGGCTGCGGCGCGGCGCGTCGAACCCCGCGCCGGCGGTGCTCTATTTCGGCGGCAACGCGGAAGAGGTCTCGTGGACGTTCGCGGACCCGCGCTGGCCGCGCGACTGGACGGTGGTCGCGGTGAACTATCGCGGCTACGGCGCGAGCGGCGGCGAGCCGAGCGAGCGCGCGCTGTCGGCGGATGCGCTCGCGATCTTCGACGCAGTCGCGCGGCGCGAGGATGTCGACGCGAAGCGCATCGTCGCGTTCGGACGCAGCCTCGGCACCGGCGTGGCCACGTATCTCGCGGCGCGTCGCCCGGTCGCCGGCGTCGTGCTCGCGTCGCCTTACGACAGCCTGGTCGAGATGGGGCGCGCACACTACCCGTGGCTGCCCGTCGGACTCCTGCTGCGGCACCGGTTCGACTCGATCGCGCACGCGGGCTCGCTGTCGATGCCGCTCCTCGCGATCGTCGCGGAGCGCGATGCGATCATTCCCGAGGCCCGGTCGCGGGCGCTGTACGATGCCTGGGCGGGCACGCGCAGCTGGGTGGTCGTGCCCGGCACCGACCACAACACGCTCTCGGCGCCCGACGCGTTCTGGACGGCGATCGCCGCGTTTCTCGATGGGCTCCGCTGACGCCCGCGAGGGCGGCGAGAGGCGTTAGAAGGCTGTCGCGACCCGGCGTCCCGCCGCGCGGGCCGGCACCATCACCCGCGTGCTCCATCGGGAAGCCGGTTCCAGCAGGCACCGCTATCGGCGGCCGGGGGAATGCATCCCCCCGTTTTTCAACAGCCTATAACCCTCTATACTCCCGCACCCGAACGAAGGAGCAATGCCGTGGCGACCGTCGAGTTGAACAAAGAGAACTTCGAATCGGTGATCACCGGTAACAGCATGGTGATCGTCGATTTCTGGGCGCCCTGGTGCGCGCCGTGCCGCGCGTTCGCGCCCACGTTCGAGGCGGCCTCCGAGCAGCACGCCGACGTGGTGTTCGCCAAGGTGAACACGGAAGAGGAGCAGGAGATCGCGGGCGCGTTCAACATCCGGTCGATCCCGACTCTCATGGTTTTCCGCGAGCAGGTGGTGCTCTACGCCGAAGCGGGCGCACTCCCGCCGCAGATGCTCGAGGACGTGGTCAAGCAGGCGAAGGCCGTCGACATGGACGAGGTGCATCGCGAAATCGCGGCGCAGCAGTCGGCGCAGGGTGGCGCGGCGGGCTGACGAAGCGCCGCAACCGTGGCCGCGTTCCGGCGGGCGAGATGAAGCGCGTCCTGAGGGCCGTCTTCCTCGCGGCGGCGGCATTGGCGCTCGCAGCGTCGATCGGAGGATGCATGGGGCTTTTCAGCGGCTCGCGGCCGGACAACCTCGGCGTGGAGAACGGTCGGCTGGCGCCGTGCAAACCGACGCCGAACTGCGTATCGAGCTTCGCCGACGCAGGGACCGATCCCGGGCATTTCGTCGAGCCGCTGCGATTCAAGGGCGACCCCGATGCGGCGTTCGCCAAGCTCGGCGACGTGGTGCGCGGGCGCGAGCGCGTCACGATCGTCCGCGACGAACCGCGGTATCTCTACGCCGAGTTCAGGTCGAAGCTCATGGGCTACGTCGACGACGTCGAGTTTCTCCTCGACCCGACGGCCAAGGTGATCCACGTTCGCTCCGCTTCGCGGCTCGGCCGGAGCGATTTCGGCGTCAACCGCGGGCGGGTCGAGTCACTGCGCTCGGGCTTCGCGGCGGCGAATCCCTGACGCGCGCAGGCGGGCGGGCGTGGAATCGGTGGCACGAGGCGCGGCGATGAGGGGTGCGGCGTCCGCCGGGCGGCGGTAGCATGGTGGCTGTCGGCCTTACCCGAGTGCCCCGACATCGATGAGCGATCGGCCCGACCCCGCGGTGCAGGACCCTCCCGACGACACCGAGCGCGAACGGCTCGCGCTGCTCTTTCGCACTGTCCCGGCCGGGATCATCGCCTCGGTCGCCATCGCGACCATCGCGGTCGTGGGTCTCTGGCCGTTCTCGGGCGGCCCGACGCTGCTCGGCTGGTATCTCGCGAGCCTCGTCCTCTCGGTCAGCGCGCTCGTCATGAGCCGGACGTTCCTGCGCCGTACGCGGGCGGGTGCGAGCACGGCCCGGCTCGAGCGCTATTTCGCGGCCGGGTCGTTTCTGCGCGGCGCGCTGTGGGGCGTGGTGGCGCTGCTGCCGAGCGGCGGCAGTTTTCTGCCGAACGTCGTGGAGGTGTTCGTCGTCGGCGGCATGGCGATCGGCGCGGTCGGCGTGTTCGGCGCTTCGGCGCCGTCGTTCGTGGCGTTCGCGGCGCCGCTCCTCGTGATTCCCGCCGTGCATTTCTTCTCGATCGGGACCCCGCCCCATCCGGCCATGGGCATCCTGACGGTCGTGCTCGCGACCACGCTTGCGTTCGTCTACACGGGCTACCACCGCACGCTGATCGGCAGCCTGCGACAGCGCGGCGTCACCGCCCGGCTTGCCGCGGAGCAGCGCACGCTGTTCGAGTCGGCGGGCGCGGGCATCGCGCTCGTCAAGGGCGGCCGGATCGTGGACGCGAACCGCCAGCTTCTCGCGTTGTTGCGGACCGATCGCGACGCGCTGCTCGGCCGGCCGGCGGCATCGCTCGCCGCCGACGAATCCGGGTGGGATGAGGTCTGGCGCGCGCTCGCCGCGGGTAAGGCGCGCGAGGAAATGCCGCTGCGCTGCGCCGACGGGCGCATCGTGTGGTGCGACCTCTCCGCGGCAGCGATCGATCCGGCGCGCCCCGAGCGGGGCGTGGTGTGCATCGTCGCCGACATTTCCGCGCGGCGCGAAGCCGATGCTGCGCTGCATACCGCGCTCGCCGAGAAGGACGCCATTCTCGAGGCCTCCGTGGCCGGCATCGCGCTGGTGCGCGACGCGCGCGTCGTCGGCGCGAATCGGCGCATGGCCGAGCTGTTCGGCCACGACCGTGGTGCGCTAGAAGGCATGCCGCTGCGCACCCTGTTCGCCTCCGACGCAGCGTTCGCCGCGGCTACGTCGCAGGCGGACGCCGAACTGGCGCTCGGACGGCCGTTTCAACACGAACTTGGTCTGGTGCGCCGCGACGGCAGCGAGCTCTGGTGTCTGGTGCAGGGTCGCGCGCTGCGGCCGGCGTATCCCGAGAGCGGGCTGATCCTCCTTTTCTCCGACATCACCGAGCGCCGGCGCGCCGAACAGGCGCTGCGCGAGAGCGAGGAGCGCCTCGATCTCGTCGTGGCCGCTGCGCAGAGCGGCGTGTGGGACTGGGACATGGTGGCGCGACGCACCCACTTTTCGGCGCGCTTCAAGGAGATCCTCGGTTATCCGGCAGACACCGATTTCGGCGAGATCTTCTTTCTCTCGGACCGCCTTCACCCCGAGGATCGGGACCGCGTGCTCGCAGCGCAGGAGGCTGCGGTGCGCACGTTCGCGCCCTTCGACGAGGAGTATCGGCTGCGACGCGCGGACGGCGAATACGTCTGGGTCCGCGGCGCGGGGCGCGCGCAGGCCGGCCCCTCGGGTCAGGCCGTGCGTTTCGTCGGGTCGATCCACGACGTGTCCGACCGGCGCCGCGTGGAGGCGCGTTTGCGCGACAGCGAGAGCCACTTCCGGCGCCTCGTGGAGACCTCGAATGAACTCATCTGGGAGGTGGACCTGGGCCGGCGCTGGACGTACGTGTCGCCGCGCGCGACGCGGCAGCTCTTCGGCGTCGAGCCCGACTCGCTCGTCGGCCGGCTGCTCACCGCGTCGCAGCCCGAGGACGAGCGCGCGCGCACCGAGGCAATGCTTGCGCGGGTCCTCTCGGGCGAGCTGGTTTCGCGCTTCGAAACGGCGCTGCTCGACTCGCTCGGCGAGCGCGTCAGTCTCTCGTTCAACGCGACGCCCGTGCGCGACGAGTCGGGTCGCGTCTGCGGTGCGAGCGGCACGGCGACGGACATCGGCGACCGATTGCGGCGCGAGGCCGAGCTGGCCGCCGCGCTCGCGGAGCAGGAACTCATCTTCGAGGCCGCTTCCGAGGGGATCGTGTTCGAGCAGGACGGGATCGTGCGCAAGTGCAACCGCATGTTCGCGTCCATGCTCGGCTATCGGCCCGAGGATCTCGTCGGGCAGCTCACGTCGGTGTGGTTCGCCGATCCGGCCGATTTCGAGCGCACCGCCATCGCCTCGGCGCGGCGCATCCGCACCGGGCAGCTCTACGAGCGCGAGCTGCGCGTCGCGCGCAAGGACGGCGAGGTGTTCTGGTGCGAGGTGCGCGGGCAGGCCGTGCGGCCGGGCAGCCTCGCCGCGGGCACGATCTGGGTGTACAGCGACATCTCCGAGCGGAAGGCGACGGAGGAGCGCATCCGCCATCTCGCCAACCACGATGCGCTGACCGGGCTTCCCAACCGGCGGCTCCTCGAAGACCGGCTCCAGCAGGCAGTCGGGCAGGCGCGCCGCAAGCAGACCATGGCCTCGGTGATGCTCGTCGATCTCGACGGTTTCAAGATCGTCAACGACCGCTTCGGGCATCGCGTGGGCGATCGCGTTCTCGCTGCCGTCGCCGCGCGCCTGAAGCGCTGCGTGCGCGAGACCGACACGGTGGCGCGGATGGGCGGCGACGAGTTCGTTGTCGTGCTCTCCGACCAGCGGAACCTGGAAGACGCTGCCACGGTCGCCGAGAAGATCCTCTCGACCGTCGCCGAACCGATCCCGCTCGGCGGGCAGAGCTTCGAGATCGGCGCGTCGATCGGCATCAGCCTCTATCCGCGCGACGGCGCGACGGCCGACGAACTATTGCGCCAGGCGGACATCGCGATGTATCAGGTCAAGGAAGCGGGCAAGAACCGCTACCAGTTCTACCGCTCGGGCCTGCCCGCTCCGCGCGGCTGACGCACGCCGGAGGCGCGAATCGCTCGCGCCCTCGGCGGCTTCGATTCGGGCTCGCCCGGGACGCCACCGCCGAGCAGCGCGTCGCGCAGGGCAGGGTCCTCGAGCCGGCGCAGGAACCAAGAGAGCGCCTTGCCTCGCGCCTTCGCGGGCCACGCGATCACGGTGCGCACTGCCGGCCGGCCGCCGGCCACGGTTTTCGCGACGAGCCGCCGCGACGAGAGCCAGGGGAGCGCCTGCGCGAGGGGGAGATAGCCGACCCCGAGGCCCGCCGCCTGCGCGGCGATCTTCGTCGGAAGGTCGGGTACCACCAGCACGTCCTGGCCGGAAAGGATGCCGGACGAGCGCGCCGGGAGTGTCCGCGACGTATCGCCGACGGCGACGGCACGGTAAGCGGCGACGACCTCCGGCGCGAGCGGGTCGGGCATCGCGGCGAGCGGATGGGACGGGGCGACCGCGAACACGAACGCCTCCTCGCTGAACGCCCGCGTCGCGAAGCCCCCGCCCGAATGCGCCTCGAGCGACGCGCCGATCGCGAGGTCGGCGCGCCCCGAAGCGAGCGCATCCCATGCGCCGCCGAGCACTTCGCGCATCAGGCGAAGGCGCGTGCCGGCGTGCCCGGCGTAGAAATCCGCGATCGCGGGCAGGAGCGCCTCCGCGACGAGGAGGCCGTCGACGGCGATCCGCAGTTCGGTTTCCCACCCGGTGGCGAGCCGCTGCACGCGGCACTCGAGCTCGCCCGCCGCATCGAGGAGACGCCGGCCCTCGTCGAGCAGCTCGCGGCCCGCCGGCGTGAGCCGCGCGCGGTGCCCGCTGCGGTCGAACACGGCGACGCCGAGGTCTTCTTCCAGCTTGTGGACCGTGTACGTGAGGGCGGACGGAACGCGATGCAGCGCTGCCGCGCCGCCTGCGAAGCTGCCGCAGCGGTCGATCGCGTCGAGGACCTGCAAAGCGTCCAGGGTGAGCCTGAGCGGCATCCAAAGCATTCAAAAAAATCGAACGAATCGTCCGAAATATTCCGCTGGAAACCACGTAAAGGCAAGCTCAAACTACAAAAAATATTGGAAAAACGACCAAAGACCTAGCACCCAGGAGAGCTGAATGATCTCGACCCGAAAATCCGCCGAGCGCGGCTACGCCGACCACGGCTGGCTCAAGTCCTTCCACAGCTTTTCGTTCGCCGACTACTACGACCCCGAGCACACGGGGTTCAGCGCGCTGCGCGTGATCAACGAGGATCGGGTCGCCCCCGGCACCGGCTTCGGCACGCACGGCCACCGCGACATGGAGATCATCAGCTACGTCCTCTCGGGCGAGCTCGAGCACAAGGACTCGATGGGCAACGGCTCGATCATCCGGCCCGGCAACGTGCAGCGGATGAGCGCCGGGAAAGGCGTGCTCCACAGCGAGTACAACCCCTCGCGGACGGCGGGCGTGCATTTTCTGCAGATCTGGATCGAGCCGAACGTGCGGGGTATCCCGCCCTCGTACGAGGAGAAGCACTTCGACGCGGCGTCGAAGCGGGGGCAGTTGCGCCTGATCGCATCTCCCGACGGGCGCGACGGCTCGGTGACCCTCCACCAGGACGCGCGCGTCTACGCCACGGTGCTCGACGGCGCGGACCGGGTCGCGCTCGCGATCGCGCCGGGCCGGCGCGCCTACGTGCACGTCGCCCGCGGCACGGTCACGGCGAACGGGGAGCGGCTCGAGGCTGGCGACGCGCTCAAAGTGCAGGGTGCGCCGGAGGTCGTCCTCGAGGCCGGCGACGATGCCGAGGTGCTGGTCTTCGACCTGGCCTGAGTCGCGACAGGCCGGCGGCGCGCGCATCCGGTACGCTTCCGGACAAGAC
>JALOSW010000121.1 GCA_025458245.1 Burkholderiales bacterium | reverse complement strand
GACCGGAGTAGAGATCGATGATCTTGGTCCAGTAGGGCACGACGGTCGTCGCGAAGTTCTTCTGCGAGTCGAGCACCTGCTTGAAGAACGGGTCCTTCTGCGCGTAGCGGTCGAGCACGACGTTGGTCGCGCGCACGAATTCCGGGTAGAAGTCCTTCGGCGTGTCGTGGATCTGCACCTTGAACTCGTTGCGCAGCTTCACGATCGCCTGGGCGTTGCGGTACACGTTGAACGCGTAGGTCTCCATCATCGAGGCCATCGCGGCGACGCGCACCTGCTCCTGGATGTCGGGCGGCAGCTTGTTCCAGAACGCCTTGTTGAAGAGCACTTCGCCGACATCGGTGGACTGGTGCAGACCCTGCAGGTAGTAGTGCTTCCACACCGTCTGCAGGCCGAGGTTCAGGTCGTCGGCCGGGCCGATCCACTCGGCGGCGTCGATCGTGCCGCGCTGCGCGGCCGGGACGATTTCGCCGCCGGGCATGGCTACGGCCGCGACGCCCATCTCCTTGAAGATCTCGCCGGTGATCCCGGGCGGCGAGCGGTACTTCATCTTCTTGAAGTCGGCGGTGGAATTGATCGGCTGCTTGAACCAGCCGAGCGGGTCCGGCCCCATCGGCTGGATCATGAAGGGCTCGACGTTGACCTTCAGGATGTCGGAATAGAACTTGCGATAGAGCTCGTTGCCGCCGCCCTCCATCAGCCACGCGACGTGCGAGATCTGGTCGAGTCCGACGCCCGCGCCGGCCATCGGGTTCGAGAAAATCCCCGCGGCGGGGTGCTTGCCCGACCAATAGTGGGTCCATGCGTAGCCGCCCTCGACGACGCCCTTGTCCACCGCGTCGAGGATCTCGAACGCCGGCACGATCGCGCCGTCGGGAAGGATCTCCATCTTGAGGCGGCCGCCCGACATCTTTTCGACGCGGTCGGCCCAGCGCTTGAGCAGCTCGAAATAGATGCTCGCTGCGGGTACGGCAGTCTGGATGCGCGCCTTGTACTGCTGCGCGTGGGCGCCGGCAGACAGGACGAGCGTGGCGGCGAGGACTGCCGCGAGCTTGGCGAACCAACGGAGCATGGTCTCCTCCTTGAGTGGTGGCAGGGTGCCGTTCGCCGGCGCGGATCGCGGCGTCCGCTCCGCCGGCAGCGACGCGCCGTCGCGCTGAGAGAGCCGCGATCGGCAACCGATCCTAGACAAGGACGTCGTGCGACGCAATACTCGGCTCGAATTTTCAACACGAGCAGTTCCAGAATCATGCAATTTCTGCGTCACGCGCCGAAGACGTCGCGCCCGAGCCCGGCGGCGGGAGCGTGCTGCGGCGCACGGTGGATCGCGGAATCTCGCCCGTGAGCGACGCGGAGACGGACTTCGTCGTGATCGGCGCGGGCACCGCGGGGTGCGTGCTCGCGAACCGGCTCACGGCCGACGGCCGGCGCCGCGTGACCTTGCTCGAGGCCGGGCCGCGCGACCGGTATCTCTGGATTCACGTCCCGATCGGCTACGGCAAGACCATGTTTCACCCGCGCTACAACTGGGGCTTCCACACCGAGCCCGAGGCGGGCATGAACGGGCGCAAGGTCTACTGGCCGCGCGGGCGCGGGCTCGGCGGATCGTCGTCGATCAACGGCCTCATCTACGTGCGCGGCCAGCCCGAGGACTACGACGCCTGGGCGGCGGCCGGCAATCGCGGCTGGAGCTGGCACGACGTGCTCCCGTACTTCCGCCGACTGGAGCACAACACGCGCGGCGCGGACCCGTTTCACGGCGCCGACGGCCCGCTGTGGTGCTCCGACATCCCCGCGACGCACGAACTGATGGAGGCGATCATCCGTGCCGGTGAATCGCTCGGCGTGCCGCGCAACGACGACTTCAACGGCGCGCGCCAGGAAGGCGTCGGTTACTACCAGCTGTTCACGCGGCACGGCTGGCGCTGCTCCACCGCCGTCGCCTATCTGCGGCCGGCGGAGAAGCGAGCGAACCTGCGCACCGTCACCGATGCGCATGCGACGCAGATCCTGTTCGCAGGGCGCCGGGCGGTCGGCGTGCGATTCGTCCAGGGCGGCGAGGCGCGCGAAGTTCGTGCGGCGCAGGGCGTGATCCTGGCGGCGGGCGCGCTGCAGTCGCCGCAGCTCCTGCAGCTCTCCGGCGTGGGGCCGGCTGCGTTTCTGCAGGGGCAGGGCGTTCCGGTGGTGCACGACCTGCCCGGCGTCGGCGAGAATCTCCAGGACCACCTGCAGCTGCGGCTCATGTACCGCGTGCGCAAGCCGATCACCACGAACGACGACCTCGCGAGCGCGTGGCGCCGCATGAAAATCGGGCTGCAGTGGCTCGTGTCGCGCAGCGGCCCGCTCGCCATCGGCATCAACCAGGGCGGCCTGTTCACGCGCGTGCTGCCCGAATCCGCGACGCCGGACGTGCAGTTCCATTTCGCGACGCTGTCCGCCGACATGGCGGGCGCGAAGCCGCATCCGTGGCCCGGATGCACCTTCTCGGTCTGCCAGTTGCGCCCGGAGAGCCGCGGCCACGTCCGCTTGAAGTCGCGCGATCCGCTCGCGGCCCCCGCGATGCAGCCGAACTATCTCTCGGCGGAGCTCGATCGCCGCACCGCGGTCGCCGCGCTGAAGTTCGCGCGCCGCCTCGCGCAGGCCCCGGCGCTCGCGGACTACATCGAGTCGGAGTATCGCCCCGGCGACTCCGTGCGCACGGACGCGGCGCTGCTCGAGTTCGCCCGCGACTACGGCGCGACGATCTTCCACCCGTCGGGCACCTGCAAGATGGGCCTGGATCGGCTCGCGGTGGTGGACGAGCGGCTGCGCGTGCACGGTCTCGCCGGGCTGCGCGTGGTGGACTGCTCCGTGATGCCGACGCTGGTGTCCGGCAACACCAACGCGCCGGTCGTCATGATCGCCGAGAAGGCGGCCGACCTGATCCTGGAGGACGAGCGCGCGCCCGCCTGAGCGCGGGGCCTTGCTACCGGCGGACTTTCTTCCGCGGCGCGGCCTTCGGCTCGCGCGGGGTCTCGATCGCGGGCTCCAGCGTGCCGGCGAGCGCGGCGGCCGCCTGCTCCAGCACGGGCACGAACGTGAGTCCTCGTTCGAGCGGCATGCGCGAGGTCGGCGCATGGACCGCGACCGCCGCCACGACCCTGCCGCGCCCGGTGCGCACCGGCACCGCCACGCACGCGACGCCGGCGAGATATTCCTCGTTGTCGGTCGCGTAGCCGCGGCCGCGAATGAGATCGAGCTCGGCCGCGAGCCGCCTGCGGTCGCCGAGGGTGTTGTCGGTGAAGCGCGGCGTCGGCAGGCCGGCGACGAGCCGCGTGCGGCGCGCCTTCGGCAGGAACGCGAGCAGGAGCTTGCCGCTCGCGCTGCAGTGCGTGGGCACGCGCGACCCGGGCTGAAGGTTCATGCGCAACGGCCACGCCGTCTCGACCCGGTCGAGATAGACCACCTCGCTGCCGTCGAGCATGGTCAGGTTGCAGGTCTCGCCGAGTCGCTCCACCAGTCCCTGCAGGATGGCGTGGCGCTCGGCGCGCGTGCCCGAGTTGATCATCGCCCCGAGTCCCAGGCGCGCGAGCCGGGGTCCGACCATGAAGCGCTTGCCGACCGGCTCCCGCGCGAGCAGCCCGTCGGCGACGAGGTCGCCGAGGATGCGATGAACGGTCGGCTTGGGCAGCGCCACGGCATCGACGAGCGCCGTGAGCGAGAGCGGCCGCTCCGACCCCGCGACGGCCTCCATGAGCCGCACGGCCCGGATCGCGGCCGAGCTCGCGTCGAGTTTGCGCGCCATGAGCTTCGCTGGCAGTGAAAGCGCACATTCTACAGAAAATGGAACTCATGGTTTCGATCAATGCGATGAACTCTTGCCCGCGCGGCGAGGGCTGTGCTATCAAGTCGCCACGAGTCGCCGCCCCGCCGCCGCGGGCGCGGCGTGCTGCCGGCACGCCGGCCCGGCCGGCTTTAATCCCGAAAAAGGAGACCTGCGATGGGCAATGAATCGGCCATTCAGCGGACCGTCGTGTCCGGGCGCACCCGGATGACGCCCTCCGAGGCGTTCGTCGAGACTCTCGTGGCGCAGGGGGTGACGAACATGTTCGGGATCGTGGGCTCGGCGTACATGGACGCGCTCGACCTCTTCCCCGCCGCCGGCATTCGCTTCATCCCGACGGTGCACGAGCAGGGCGCGACCCACATGGCCGACGGCTACGCGCGCGTGTCCGGGAAGCACGGCGTGTGCATCGGCCAGAACGGCCCGGGCATCACGAACTTCGTCACCGCGATGGCGGCCGCGTACTGGGCGCACAGCCCGGTGGTCGCGATCACGCCCGAGACCGGCACGATGAGCGTTGGCCTCGGCGGCTTCCAGGAAGCCGAGCAGCTCGCGATCTTCCAGAAGGTCACCAAGTACCAGGCACATGTGAACAACCCGGCGCGCATGGCGGAGCTGACCGCGCGCGCCTTCGACCGTGCGCTGATCGACATGGGGCCGACGCAGCTCAACATCCCGCGCGACTTCTTCTACGGGGACATCGAGTGCGAGATCCCCGAGCCGGTCCGCGTCGAACGGGGCGCGGGCGGCGAGCGCGCCCTCGATGCCGCGGCGGAGCTGCTCGCGGGCGCGAAGTTCCCGGTGATTCTTGCGGGGGGCGGCGTGATCGCGTCCGACGGCGTGAGCGCGTGCGCGAAGCTCGCCGAGCTGCTCGGCGCGCCCGTGGCCACGAGCTACCTGCACAACGATGCGTTCCCGGCGTCGAACCCGCTCTGGGTCGGGCCGCTCGGCTACCAGGGCGCGAAGGCGGCGATGAACCTGATGGCCAAGGCCGACGTGGTGGTGGCGCTCGGCTCGCGCCTCGGGCCGTTCGGCACGCTGCCGCAGTACGGGCTCGACTACTGGCCGAAGGGCGCCAAGATCATCCAGATCGACGCCGACCCGAAGGTGCTGGGCCTGGTGAAGAAGATCTCGGTCGGGATCTGCGGCGACGCGGCGGCAGCGTCGGCGGCGATCGCCGCGCGGCTTGCCGGGAAACCGCTCGCCGGCGCGGCCACGCGCGCCGCGCGGCTCGCCGATATCGCCGCGGAGAAGGCGGCGTGGGAGAAAGAGCTCGCCGAGTGGACGCACGAGAAGGACGCGTGGAGCGTCGAAGTCGCGAAAGGCTCGGATCGGATGCACCCGCGCCAGATGCTGCGCGAGCTGGAGCGGGCGATGCCGAAGGATGCGATGGTTTCGACCGACATCGGGAACATCTGCTCGGTCTCGAACTCGTATCTGCGCTTCGAGCGGCCGCGCAGCATGTTCGCGGCGATGAGCTTCGGCAATTGCGGCTACGCGTTCCCGACCATGATCGGCTGCAAGGTCGCGGCACCCGAGCGGCCGGGCGTCGCCTACGTCGGCGACGGCGCATGGGCGATGAGCTTCGGCGAAATCCTCACCTGCGTGCGGGAGAAGATCCCCGTCACGGCGATCGTATTCAACAACCAGCAGTGGGGAGCGGAGAAGAAGAATCAGGTGGACTACTACGCGAACCGCTTCGTCGGGTCCAACCTCGAGAACCCGAGCTTCGCCGCCATCGCGCGCTCGATGGGCGCCGAAGGTCTCGCGGTCGACCGCGTCGGCGACGTCGGGACCGCGCTCCGCGAGGCGTGCGCGGCCCAGAAACAGGGCAAGACCACGATCCTCGAGATGATGGTGACGCGCGAGCTCGGCGATCCGTTCCGCCGCGACGCGCTGAAGCCGCCGGTCCGGCTGCTGGAGAAGTACAAGGCGTTCGCCGCGCGCTGAAGTGTCGTAACCGGCCGGAAAGAGCCGGAACGTTCCGAGGAGCGGCGGCGGGGTGCCGCTGCGCGATCGGGTTTCCACGCGAGGAGGACACTGAACCGACTGCTTGCATGGGTCGCCGCGGCGCTCGCCCCGCTCCACGCTGCGATGGCGCGGGGCGCCTGGCCCACGAAGCCCATCCGGCTCATCAACCCTTTCCCGGCCGGCGGCGGCACCGACGCGTTCGCGCGCCAGGTCGGGCGTCTTCCCCTTTATCGCGACGAAAGCGCGGGCCGCCGACCCTCGGCCCGGCCCTCCCCCTGGTGCGGTGGGAGGGGAGGAGCGGGCGCCCTTACGCGGAGTACGGCTGCTGCGGCACGTTCGGCTGCGGCGTGGCGGGCCCTTGCCAGTAACCCCGGCCGCGCTGGCCGCGTCCGCCGTAGGGCAATGCGATGCCCTGTTCCTTGGCGCGCGCCTCGATCACGGCGCGGTGTTGATCGCGGATCTTCTGGCGTTCTTCGGGGTTGCTCGCCGCCTGCATCTGGTTGCGGAACGCCGCGCGCTCGTCGGCAGAAAGAAGCTGCGCGCCGCCCCCGCGCGTCTGCGGAGCGACGCCCGAGGCTCCCTTCGGCCCGCGCGGGCCGAGCCCGGCTCCGCCGCATTCGGCGCGCGGCCCCGGGCCGGCACCCGGCCCGCCCGGTCCACAGGGCTGATCGGGCATGTTGATTCCCTTCTCCTTCGCCCGCGCCTGCAGCGCCGCGTGGTGCGCGTCGCGCACCTTCGCGCGCTCCTCGGGCGTCGTCGCCGCTTGCATCTGGTCGTGGAACGCCTGGCGTTCCTCGGGCGTCAGCAGGCTAGCGTACATCCCGCCGCCTCCGCCGGGACCCGCGCCCGGACCGCGATGTCCGCCATGCGGCCCCGGGCCGCCTGCCCGCGCACCGGGCGCCGGCAGCGTGATGCCCTTCTCCTTGGCGCGCGTTTCGGCCTGCGCGCGATAGTCGCTTTGGAGCTTCGCGCGCTCTTCCGGCGTCTTCGCCGCCTGCATCTTGTCGCGGTGGGCGTTCCGTTCCTCTGGCGTGAAGAGCTGGCTATACGGGCCGTCGCCGCGAGGGCCGTAGCCCGGTCCGCCCGAGCCGCCGCGCGGACCCGGTCCGGGCCCGGGCCCGGCGCCCTGCCGCGGACCGCGCGGCTCGGCGAGCGTCACGCCCTTTTCCTTGGCGCGCTGGTCCATCAGCGCCCGATGCTCGTCGCGGATCTTCTGGCGCTCTTCCCACGTCGTCGCGGCGCGCATCTTTTGCTGATACGCGGTTCGCTCTTCGGCGGTCATGAGCTGGTAACCGTAGACGCGGTCGGCTTGCGCCGTCGCCTGCGGCGCGGTGGGTGCGGCCGGAGTCGTCGCCTGGGCGAATGCGCCCGCGGCGGCGAACGCGAAGGCGGCGGCAAGCGCCGATGCGATGAGGGTGCGTTTCATGGTCTGGCTCCTTGGATTCGTCGGTTGCGACGATTCCATTTAAGCCGAGCCGCCCGCGGTGTGCTTCTCCGCGGCGCGGAGATTTGTAACGGCGGGTTGCCCGGGCCGACCGCGTTACAAGCTGAAACTGAAACGGCTCGCCGTTCCGGGACGCGGCGCTCCGCGTCGCCGCCGGCGACCTTTGGTTGATCCGCGTCGATCGCTTCCCGCACGCCGCCCCGCGGGACGAGGGGGCTTGAAACATCCCGACCGAGCCTCTATTATCAGCACTCGCAAAGGCCGAGTGCTAACGAGGTCTTTCCAGCGATTCCGTTACCCGGTCGCCCACGTTCGTGAGCGACCACTGACAAACGATGTGAAGGAGGCATTTCCCATGAAAATCCGTCCCTTGCACGACCGCGTGATCGTCAAG
>JALOSW010000120.1 GCA_025458245.1 Burkholderiales bacterium | reverse complement strand
GTGCGCTCCAGCATGGCGCCGAGACGGGAGTGGTAGTCGATCACGAGGCCGCGCGCCTCGATCGCCGCCCGCAAGTCGTCGCGCACGTCCTCGAACTTCGCCTTCCTGGAGTACGACACCACCGGATTCGGGTCGGCCGCCTGCGTGGGCAGACACAGAAGCGCAAGCAGCGCCAACATCACGATACGAACCATCGTCGCCTCCTCGTCCATAGGGTCACGTACGGCCAGCGTATCCGGGGGCCGGGTTCCGCTTCTGACCTCGATCAACCGGAAGGTGGGCGGGACCCGCTCGCCGGCCGGCTGCGCGCGGACGTACTCAGAGCACGAGGATCGCGCGATAGTCGTTGACGTTCGTGCGCGTCGGGCCGGTCGTCACCAGATCGCCGAGCGGTGCGAAGAACCCGTAGGCATCGTTGTGGGCGAGCAGCTTCTTCGCGTCGAGCCCGAGCGCGCGGCCGCGCGCGAGCGAATCGGGGGAGAGCATTGCGCCGGCGTTCTCTTCGGACCCGTCGATGCCGTCGGTGTCGGCGGCGAGCGCCCAGGTGTCGCGTTGGCCCTCGAGCGCGATGCCGAGCGCGAGCAGGAATTCGCTGCACCGCCCGCCGCGCCCGCCCGTGCCGCGCACGGTGACCGTGCACTCGCCGCCGGAGATCAGCGCGACCGGCGCAGCGAACGGCTGCTCGTGCAGTCGCACGTGGCGCGCGAGCGCCGCGTAGACCTTCGCCACTTCGGAGGCTTCGCCGGTCACGCTGTCGCCGAGCACGGCCGCGGCGATGCCCGCAGCGCGAAACACCGCTGCAGCAGCGGCGAGCGACTGCTGCGCGGTCGCGATCACGAGGTTGGTGGCGTGGGCGAGCGCCCGGTCGCCGGGCTTGGGCGTCTCGGGAATCTCGCCGCGCGCGCCGCGCTGAAGGTGCGCCGCTACGGTGGCAGGCGCGGTCACGCCGTACGCCGCGAGGATGTCGAGCGCGTCGGCGTACGTGGTGGGATCGGGCGCGGTCGGACCGGACGCAATGTGGGTCGGATCGTCGCCCGTGACGTCCGAGATCACGAGCGCGACCACGGGCGCCTTGCACATCGCGGCGAGGCGCCCGCCCTGGATCGCGGAGAGGTGCTTGCGCACCGTGTTCATCGCCTCGATCGGCGCGCCCGAGAGGAGCAGCGCCTTCGTCGTGGCCTTGAGGTCGGCCATCGGGATGCCGTCTGCCGGAAGGCTCAGCAGGCTCGATCCGCCGCCGGAGACGAGCGCGAGCAGCAGGTCGTCGGGGCCGAGGGCACGGACGCGCTTGGCGATTTCGCGTGCCGCCGTCTCGCCCGCTTCGTCGGGGACGGGGTGGCCCGCCTCGATGACCTTGATCCGGTTCGTGAGCAGACCGTGCTGGTAGCGGGTGATCACCAGCCCGTCGAGCGGCGCGTTCGGCGGCCACTGGTTCTCCACCGCGAGCGCCATCGCGGCCGCAGCCTTGCCTGCGCCGATTACGAGCGTGCGTCCCCGGGGCGGCGCGGGCAGATGCCGCGGCACGATCTTCAGCGGATCCGCCGCGGCGACGGCCGCATCGAAGCTGCGGCGGAGGATGTCGCGCGGCTCCGCCGCGGGGGCCGCGGTCACGCGATGCCCATCATGCCCATCGCCCCTTTGAAGAGGGCGCTGCCCGGCTGCGCGAGCCGGTCGAGAACCGTGAAGTGGTCGTCGCCGGGGCAGGCGATGTCGGCGGCCAGCACCTTCTGCCAGTGCGCGCCGAACGCGTGGTTCTGCTCGACGAACGGCGGCAGTTCCTTGCTTCCCACGGCAAGGTAGAGCGGCGCGTCCGTGGTCGGGTCATAGAAGATCGGGCTCACCTTCCGGGCCTCGGCCGCATCGAGATGCAGGTCGCCGTTGATCGAGGGCACGTGCAGGAGCTCGGTGAGATCGTAAAGCCCGCTGATCGCGAGCCCGCCGCTCACCACCTTGCCCGGCAGGTCCGGTGCGACGAGCGGCCAGATCGCCGACATCATCATCGCCACGAGCTGGCCGCCTGCGGAGTGTCCGGCCAGATAGAGCTTTCCGCGCGGTGCGCCGAAGTGGCGCCCGTTCCGCCAGAGCCAGGCGCAGGCCTGCAGCTGCTGCAGCACGATGTCCTCGACCCTCACGGCCGGGCAGAGCGCGTAGTTCGTCATCGCGACCGTGACGCCGCGCTTCACCAACTCGGGAGCGAGGAACGAGAAGTCGCCCTTGTCGAGCGACCGCCAGTATCCGCCGTGGATGAAACAGAGAAGCGCGCGGCTCTCGCCCTGCGCGGGGAAGATGTCGAGCTTCTCCATCGGGTGCTCGCCGTAGGGCACGTCGAGCCACGGGGCGAGCTTCCTGCGCGCCGACTCCGAGTCGTGCGCCCAGCGCGCGAAGATCCGCGGATGCTCGGGAACGGCGGCGCGATTGTTGTATCGCGCGTCCCACCACGCCGCGTCTTTCTTCATCGCCGGCTCCTCAGTCGGGCACGACGGCGGTTGCTTCGATCTCCACCTTGCCGCCGTCTTCGACGAGCCCGGCGACCTGGATCGCCGTCATCGCCGGGAAATGCTTGCCGATCAGCTCGCGATAGGCCGCGCCGACCTCGCGCAGCGACCCCATGTACTCGTCCTTGTCGGTGACGTACCAGGTCATGCGCACGATGTGCTCGGGCTTCGCGCCCGCCTCCGCGAGCACGGCGACGATGTTCGCGAGCGCCTGGCGCACCTGCCCGACGAAGTCCTTGGCCTCGAAGCGCCCCTCCGGATTCCACCCCACCTGCCCGGCGACGAACACGAAGCGCCCCTTCGCTGCGACGCCGTTCGAATAGCCCTTCGGTTTGGCCCAGCCGGGCGGTTGCAGGATCTGCATGACGACCTCTCAGTGGTGGCGTGATGGGAGCGTCGGCCCGCGGGGCCGCGCGTCGATGTTTTAGGTTTCAAGCATTATGGGCCAAGGCGGGCGGGCTCGCCAAGCGGCTTGGCGTCGGTCCGCCCGGCGGTCCCGATCGGAGTCGCGTGCCGCGCGGTCGCCCCCATCGGGCGGCGGGCGGCCGCCATGTCAAACCTGCTCGCGCCAGAGGTCGAGCGCCTCCTGCACCGGCCGGTCGGAGAAGCTGAACAGCACGGCCTCGTCGTCCGCTTCCAGCGAATAGGCGTGCCACGCAGGCACGACGAAGTGATCCCGCGGGCCGAACTCGAAGACGGCGCCGCCGACCCGGACGCGCCCGCGGCCCTCGATCACCGAGAAGCACGCGCCGTCGGTCGAGCGATACGGCACGCCCGCAAAGCCTTTCGGCAGGAGCTGGATGAACGTGCCGATCGTCGGCATCGGCCAGCCGCCGGTAGCCGGGTTCACGAAGCGCATCTTGTGTCCGTGCGCCGCGTGCGGGGCATCGGTCCGCGCGAGCTCGGCGAGCGCCTCCCGCGTGCGCGCATACGGATACCAGAAGAGCGGCGAGGTGCGCGACTTCGGCCGGAAATCGAGCGGCATCAGGTTCGAGCCGAAGCGCGCGAACGACTCCCCCTCCGTGCGGCCGACCGGCTGTTGCTCCGTCGGGTAGTTCTCGGCGAACTGCGCGTCGAAGAACTGCACGATCGGGATGTCCAGGCCGTCGAGCCACACCACCGGCTCGCCGCCGGGGTTGCCGTGGTCGTGCCAGGTCCACGAGGGCGTGATGATGAAGTCGCCCGGACGCATGGTCACGCGCTCGCCGTCGACGGCGGTGAACGCGCCGGTTCCCTCGACGATGAACCGCAGCGCCGACTGGGTATGGCGATGGCTCGGTGCCACCTCTCCGGGCAGGATGAGCTGCAGCCCCGCATAGAGCGAGTGAGTGACGGCGGAGTTGCCGCGGTAGCCGGGGTTCTCCAGGATCAGGACGCGGCGCACCGCCTCCTTCGCCGTGATCAGCCGCCCCGACTCCATCAGCCAGGGGCGCAACTCGTCGTAGGCCCAGAGGTGCGGCACGCAGGGCGTGCGAGGCGAAGGCGGCACCAGTGCGTGGAGCACTTCCCAGAGCGGCGTGACGTACGCCTTGTCGATCTTCTCGTAGAACGTGCGGCGCTCGCCGGCAACGTCTGCTTGCGGGACGGCGGACATGGAGCTCCTCGCGGTGGGTTCGTGGGCGCGCCGGGCTGCGATGCGTCCCGATTCTCTGCCCGCGGCGCGGACGGGTCAAACACCGGCGCGCCCGTCGGCCGGGACCGGGGTCAGTCGAGGAGACGCGGCAGCAGGAGCGAAATCGCCGGGAACGCCGCGAGGATCGCGAGCCGGACGAGGTCCGACACGATGAACGGCATCGTCCCGCGATAGATCCTGACCAGGCTGATGTCGCGCGCGATGGAGTTGATCACGAACACGTTCATGCCGACCGGCGGGCAGATGAGCCCGAGCGTCACCGCCATCACGACGATCACGCCGAACCAGACCGGGTCGAAGCCGAGCTGCGTGATCACCGGAAACACGATCGGCACGGTGAGGAGAATCATCGCCAGCTCGTCCATCACCGCGCCGAGGACGAAGTAGCCGACGAGGATCAGGGCGAGCACGCCGTAGGCGCCGATCGGCAGGTGCACCATGAAGTCGACGATCTTCTGCGTGGCCTGGGTGATGGTGAGGAAGTAGCCGAAGAGGTACGCGCCGATCACGATCACCATGATCGCCGCCGAGACGCGCAGCGAGTCGACGAGACAGTGCAGGATCGCCGTGCGCGAGAGTCGGCCGCGCACGACGCCGAGGATCAGCGCGCCGATCGCGCCCATCGCCGCCGCCTCGTCGACCAGGAACCATCCGCCGTAGATCCCGCCCAGCACGAACAGAAACAGCAGCACCGTGTCCCAGATGTTTCGCAGGCTCGCGAAGCGCTCGCGCCACGAGTGCACGCGGCCCCTCGGCATGGCGCCCGGATCGAGGCGCGCGACGAGCTGGACGGTGATCGCGTACATCAGGATGCCGAGCAGACCCGGCAGCACGCCGGCCGCGAACAGCCGGCCGATATCCGTCTCGGTCATGATGCCGTAGAGCACGAAAATCACCGACGGCGGGATCATGATCCCGAGCGTGCCGCCCGCCGCGATCACACCCGCGGCGAGTCCGGGATCGTAGCTCGCGCGCCGCATCTCCGGCAGCGCGACCTTGCTCATGGTCGCGGCGGTCGCGACCGACGAGCCGTTGATCGCCGCGAACCCGCCGCACGCTGCGATCGCGCCCATGGCGAGGCCCCCGCGCCAATGCCCGAACCACGCGTCGCCGGCGCGGAACAGCTCCCGGCTCATGCCCGCCGCGGCGGCGAACGATCCCATCAGCACGAACATCGGGATGACCGCGAGCTTGTAGTCGGTCACCGTCGAGAGCGGGACTTTCCCGAGCAGCGCGAGGGCCGGGCCCCATCCGCCGAGGACGCCGTAGCCGACCACGCCCGCAATCCCCATGGCGACGCCGATCGGCACGCGCGCGAGCATCAGCGCGAACATGAGCACGAAGCCGAGCACCGCCACGAGATCGCGATCGACGGGCATCGGCCGCTAGGCGTCGAGTTCCGATCCGCGCAGGAGCCGCGCGAGCCGCACGCAGGCGAGCGCGAAGCCGGCGGCGAGCCCTGCGGCCGCGACGGCGTGGAACGGCCACACCAGCCAGCGAAGCTCCGTGGTCTGGACGTTGGCTTTCATGGTCGCGGCGACGCCCACCGCCGTCATCCACGCGAACGCCCCCATGAACACCGCGAGGATCGCCGTGGCGACGAGGTCGATACGCCGCTTCCACGTCGGCGTCGCCAGCTCGTGGACGAGGTCGACGAGAATATGCCGGTTGCCGTAGCACGCAGCGCCGATGCCCCAGAAAATCGCGATGCCGAGCGCGAGGCGTGCGAAGTCGAAATAGTCGGGCGGCGACCAACCGAAGAGCTTCCGGCCGATCACCGCGACCAGCGTGAACGCCGCGACGAAGAAGAGCGATGCCGCGGCGAGACCGTCGACGAGGCGGATGAAGCGGTTCATCGGGCGAATGCGCGCCGCGTGGGCGGCCGCGGGATCCGGCCGGTGTGCCCGCGCCGGACCCCGCGATGCGCGCGGTCCGGCGTCGCGGGGCGCGGCGCGGTCAGAGCCCGGCCTTGTTCTTCGCGAGCGTCGCTTTGAGCTCGTTCAGCACCGCGTTGGGGTCGTAACCCGCCTTGCTTACCTCGGCGGCCCAGGTCGCGGTCACCGGCTCCGCGGACTTCTTCCACGCGGCGAGCTCCGCGGGCGAGAGCGCCGTCACGGTATGGGACTTGTCGGCTTTCATCCGCTCGCGGCCCGCCGCCTCGTAGTCGCCCCACTCCTTGCCGACGCGGTAGGCCCACTCGCTGTTGCAGTGGTCGTCGATCACCTTCTTCTGCGCCGGCGACATCGCCTCGTACTTCGCCGGGTTCACGATCCACGAGAAGCCCGTGGCGTAGAGCTTCTCGTCGATGTGGAACTTCGTCACCTTGTCGATCCCGAAGAGGTAGATCGACTCCCACGGGAAGGTGATCGCGTCGGCGACGCCGCGCTCGAGCGCCTCGCGCGACTCGGGCGCCGACAGCGTCACGGTGGTCGCGCCGAGCGATTTCATCCAGTCGGCCATCATCGCGTGCGCGGGCCGCACCTTCATGCCCTTCAGCTGATCGGTCGAGGTGATCTTCACCTTCGAGTGGAGCGTGCCGGGATCGTGGATGAACATCAGGCACATCTTCACGCCGGGCATGTCCTTGGCGGCGTATTTCCGATACCACTCGTCGAACGACTTCGAGCCGTTGCCCGCTTCCGACACCAGGAACGGCAGCTGGATCGCGTTGGCGACCGGCAGGCGCCCCGCCTGATAGCCGACGTTGATGTAGGCCACGTCGGCGATCCCGCTCTGCGTCATGTCGTAGTGGTCGAAGGCCTTGCCGAGCTGCTGCGCCGGGAAGATCGACACCTTGATGGTGCCGTTCGATGCCTTGTCGATCGAGGCCGCCCACGCCTGGATGGTCTTGTGCATCGCGTGGGTGGGCGGGACCCAGTGCGAAAACTTGAGCTCGACCGGCTTGTCCTGTGCGGCGGCCGTGCCCGCGAACGCGAGCGCGAACGCCGCGGCGAGGGTGTGCAAGCGCTTCATGGTCCGTCTCCTCCTTGGGGCTCTTGGGAAAACCGGGGCGCCGCTCTGTCGGCGGCATGCCCCGGCAGCTTAAAGCGTGCGGCACGTTTCGGCTATAGCAGCTCCTCGACCCGCAGATGCACCGCGCTCGCCGCGCGGCGCCCGAAGGAGATGGCGAGGATCGTGTTGAGGAACGCGAGCCCGCTCGCCCCGGTCTCGAACCGCATCGCCGTGCGGAAGTAATACTCGGCCGGATCGACGTCCTCGCCGCGCGCGAGCCGCGCCATGACCTCGGGCGGTCCGTGTCGGAATCCTTGGCTCGTGACCTGAACGAGCGCGCCGTCTCGCGCTCGCAGCGTGTAGCGCGCGTCGAGCACGGCGACGCCGTCCGGCCGGAGGATCTGCCAGTCCGCGCCGCCCGGCAGCACCGTCCCCGACAGACGCTCGCCCGAGAACTCCCCGCCGACGATGTTGATGACCCGCCGATGCCCGACGGGCGTGTGCCCGAGGTCGAGCGGTTCGGCGAGGTCGACGCGCAGATCGAAGAGGGGGCGGGTGTTCATCTAGATCAGAACCGCGAA
>JALOSW010000119.1 GCA_025458245.1 Burkholderiales bacterium | reverse complement strand
CGGTGGCTCACCCGGTGAGCCTGGGTCGCGTGTGGCGGTAGCAATCGCGGGAGAGACCCCCACCCCAACCCTCCCCCTTTGCCCAGGGGGAGGGGGAACCGCGCCTCCCCTTTTGCCTGGGGCGAGGGGGAGCGGCGCCTCGCCTTCTGCCTGGGGCGAAGGGGAACGGCGCCTCCCCTCTGGCCGGGGGGAGCTGGAATCGCTCCATTCGTTGTGCGGCAGGGGAAGGGAGAGGCGAATTACCGGCCGCGGTTGACTTCTCCTTCCCCCTCGACGGAGGGGGAAGGTCGGGATGGGGGCGGTGAGCAGATCCGAGCCTCGACTCCTGCACCGACAGTCTCCCTGCCGTGAGAAGGGGGAAGCGCGGTGCGATGCGCCTTCGCGCGCCGTTGCAACGCGCGCGCCGCGCGGGAGTCCAACGCATTGAAATTCCCCTGAATGCCTCGATATTCGGCCTTGAAGGGGAGTCCGGGCCGCGGGCGAAGGCGCCCGGCCTGGCGACCGGAAAACGCAAGAGGAATCAACGGAAATGGGATTCAGACCGCGCGATCCGCGCGACTGGATGTGGCATGAGGCGCTCGAACTCCTCAAGGACGCGAGCCGCCTGCAGCGGCAGTTCTTCCACCAGGCCGGCGGCGGCGCGGGCGTGCGCTGGGAGCCGCCGGTGGACGTGTACGAGAACGCCGAGGAGGGCGCGTACTGGATTCTCGTCGCACTGCCCGGCGTCGATCCGCAGCAGGTCGAAGTGCTGGTGCAAGGCGGGACACTCGTCGTTCACGGCGAGCGTCCGCTGCCGGTCGAGTCGCGACGCGCTGCGATCCGGCGTCTGGAAATCCCGTACGGCCGTTTCGAACGGCGGATCGAGATGCCGCCGGGCGAGTTCGAACTCGCCGCGAAGCATCTGGAGAACGGCTGTCTTCTGATCGGCTTGCGCCGCGTCAGCTGAGGAAAGTGGAGCGAGACGAATGATGAACATGGAAGCCGATCAGAGAAACGCCGAGCGGGAAGCCGGGCACGCGCCCGCATCGTCTGATCCTGCGAGAGGGACGGGCGAGATGCTGGCGCTGCCCGAAGACGCGATGATCCTGATCCCGGTCCGCAACATGGTGTTGTTCCCGGGAATGATCCTGCCCGTGACCATCGGGCGGGAGGCGTCGGTCGCGGCTGCGCAGCAGGCGGTGAAGAGCGAGCGTCCCATCGGGCTCCTGCTGCAGCGCGATCCCACGCTCAACACGCCGCGGGCCGAAGAGCTCTACGAGACCGGGACGGTCGCGCAGATCCTGCGCTATGTCACGACGCCCGACGGGACGCATCACGTCATCGCCCAGGGCGAGGCGCGCTTCCGCGTCGTCGAGTTTCTCGACGGCTATCCGTTCTACGTGGCGCGCGTGCAGCGGGTGCGCGAGCCGGAAGTCTCCGGCCCGCAGATCGAGGCGCGCCTGATGCAGTTGAAGAACCGCGCGGTCGAGATCCTGCAGCTCCTCCCCACCGTGCCGCAGGAGATCCTCGCCGAGGTGCAGAACGCGACGTCGGCGCCGGCGCTCGCGGACCTCGTCGCGGGCTTCCTCGACGTCAAGGCGCCCGAGAAGCAGCAGATCCTCGAGACGGTGGAGGTCGAGGCGCGCATCGACAAGGTGCTCGCGCTCATGGCGAACCGCATCCAGGTACTCAAGCTCTCGCGCGAGATCGACGAGCGCACCAAGGCCTCGGTCGACGAGCGTCAACGCGAGTTCATGCTGCGCGAGCAGATGAAGACGATCCAGAAGGAGCTGGGCGAAGAAGAGGGCAGCGCCGCGGAGGTCGCCGAGCTGGAGAAGAAGATCGTCGACGCGAAAATGCCCGAGGAGATCGAGGCGCACGCGCGCAAGGAGCTGAAGCGGCTGCAGCGCATGAACGAAGCGTCGCCCGAGTACTCGATGGCGCGCACGTACCTCGACTGGCTGATCGACCTCCCGTGGTCGGTGACGACCGAGGCGCCGATCGACATGGCCGAGGCGCGCCGCATCCTCGACGAGGACCACTACGGCCTCGAAAAGGTGAAGAAGCGCATCCTCGAATATCTCGCCGTGCGCAAGCTGAATCCCGAAGGGCACGCGCCGATCCTCGTGTTCGTGGGACCGCCGGGCGTCGGCAAGACCTCGCTCGGCCAGTCGATCGCGCGCGCGCTCGGGCGCAAGTTCCAGCGCGTCGCGTTGGGCGGGGTGCACGACGAGGCGGAGATCCGCGGCCACCGGCGCACCTACATCGGCGCACTGCCCGGCAACGTCATTCAGGCGATCAAGAAGGCCGGCGCGCGCGATGCAGTGCTGATGCTCGACGAGATCGACAAGGTGTCGGCGAGCTTCCACGGCGATCCGTCCGCTGCGCTGCTGGAGGTGCTCGACCCGGCGCAAAACGCGACGTTCCGCGACACCTATCTCGGCGTGCCGTTCGACCTGTCCAAGATGGTGTTCATCGCCACGGCGAACGTGCTCGACACCATCCCCGGGCCGCTGCGCGACCGCATGGAGATCATCCACCTGCCGGGCTATACCGAGGAGGAAAAGCGCGAGATCGCGAAGAAGTATCTCGTCGGACGCCAGCTCAAGGAGAACGGCCTCAAGCCCGGCCAGGCCACGATCGGCGACGAGGCGATCGCGGCGATCATCAGCCAGTACACCCGCGAGGCGGGCGTGCGCAATCTCGAACGCGAGATCGGCTCGGTGCTGCGCCGCGCGGCGGTGCGCATCGCGGAGGGCGAGACGCAGCACGTCGACGTCGCGCCGGACGACCTTGCCGACATCCTCGGGCCGGCGAAATTCGAGAACGAAGTCGCGATGCGCACCAGCATGCCGGGCGTCGCCACCGGCCTTGCATGGACCCCCGTGGGCGGCGACGTGCTCTTCATCGAGGCCACGCGTACGGCGGGGAGCGGCAAGCTCATCCTCACCGGCCAGCTCGGCGACGTCATGAAGGAGAGCGCGCAGGCCGCGTTGACGCTCGTGAAGTCGCGCGCCGAAGACCTCGGCATCGACGCGGCGTCGCTCGACAAGTCCGACGTGCACGTGCACGTGCCCGCGGGGGCGATCCCGAAGGACGGGCCGAGCGCCGGCGTCGCCATGTTCATGGCGCTCGCGTCGCTCTTCACGGGGCGGCCGGTCAAGAGCGACGTCGCGATGACCGGCGAGATCTCGCTGCGCGGGCTGGTGCTGCCGGTCGGCGGCATCAAGGAGAAAGTTCTGGCCGCGATGCGGGCCGGCATCAAGACGGTGATGCTGCCGGCACGCAACAAGCGCGACTTTCCCGACATCCCCGAGGCGGCGCGGGAGAAGCTCCAATTCGTGTGGCTCGACAACATCGACGACGCGATGGCGAACGGGCTCTCGGAGGAGGTGAAACCGGTCGAGGCAAGAAGAGCCGAGGCCGCGGCCGCGTAGGACGGGCAACGCGCAACCCCCACCCCGACCCTGCCGCTGCGAGGAGGAGGGAGACGCACAGCGGACTGGGGAGAGAAGCGGATCCGTTCTCCTTCCCCCTCCAAGGCGCGGGGGAAGGTCGGGATGGGGATGTCTACCTTGACCGGCCGCAAGGCGCTCTCAATTGCCGGGCGTAACATGAAATTGAGTCCCTCCCGTTCATAGAGGAGTGCCGTCATGAGCGTCGGCGAGGTCTGCAATCGAACCGTCATCGTCACTTCCCGCGCCACGCGCCTCGACGAGGCCGCGCGGCTGATGCGCGAGCACCACGTCGGCAGCGTTATCGTGGTGGACGAAACCGCGGCCGGCAACAAGGCCGCAGGCATCGTGACCGACCGCGACATCGTCATCGAGGCCGTGGCCTCCGGCGTGGCCCCGGCAACGGTCACGGTCGAGGAGATCATGCCGCCGGATCTGGTCGTCGCGAAAGAAGGCGACGACATGCTCGACACCCTGACGAAAATGCGCGCGAAGGGAATTCGGCGGGTTCCCGTCGTCGACGATGCGGGGACGCTCGTGGGCATCCTGAGCCTCGACGACCTGCTTGCAATCCTCTCGGAGCAGGTCGACGGCATGGTGAAAGTGATCGCGCAGGAACAGGCGCGCGAGGCGCGCACGCGCAAGTAGACGCGCGCCTCCGCGCCATGCGGTGACGGAGGCAGGCGCGAAGCGGTTCGCGAGCCACGTCCGGATGCCCGTCCACAACGCCGACATCGCGCGCGTGTTCGAGGAGATCGCGGATCTCCTCGAACTGCAGGAGGCGAATCCTTTTCGCGTGCGCGCCTATCGCAATGCCGCGCGGACGCTCGGCGACTTGCGGATCGACGTCGCGCAAGCGCTTGCCGAAGGAAAGCCTCTGCCGAAGCTGCCCGGGATCGGTGAGGATCTCTCGGCGAAGATGCGCGAGATTGCGGAGACCGGCACGACGGCGCTCCTCGAGCGGCTGCGTCGGGAGGTGCCCCCGGGCATCACCGGGCTCCTGCTCGTTCCCGGGCTCGGCCCGAAGCGAGTCAAGCACCTCTGGCACGACCTCGACGTGCAGACGCTGCCGCAATTGCAGCGCGCCGCGCTCGACGGGCGCATCCGCGGGCTCGCGGGGTTCGGCGAAAAGACCGAGGCGGCGATCCTCCAGGCCGTCGAGCGCCAGCTCACCAAGAAGAAGCGCCTGAAGCTCGCGGTCGCCGCGCAGTACGCCGAGCCGCTGGCCGCCCACCTGCGCAAGGCGAAGGGCGTGCGCGACGTCGTGATCGCTGGGAGCTATCGGCGCATGAAGGAGACGGTCGGCGACATCGATCTCCTCGTCACGTCGTCCGACCCCGAGTCGGCGATGCAGCGCTTCGAGGGCTATCCGGAGGTTCGCGAGATGCTCGCGCGCGGGCCGACCCGGGCGAGCGCGCTGCTGGTTTCGGGGCTGCAGGTGGACCTGCGCGTCGTACCGGCGGAGAGCTTCGGGGCGGCGCTCCATTACTTCACCGGGTCGAAGGCGCACAACATCGCCGTCCGGCGGCTCGGGCAGGAGCGCGGCCTGAAGGTGAACGAGTACGGCGTCTTCAAGGCGGGCAGGAAGGGGGCCGAGACGCGCGTCGCCGGCGACACGGAGGAGTCCGTCTTCGCGTCCGTTGGGCTGCCTTGGATCCCTCCGGAACTGCGCGAGGATGCGGGCGAGATCGAGGCCGCGCGGCGCGGCGGGTTGCCCGCGCTGGTGACGCTCGATGACCTGCGCGGCGATCTCCATGCGCACACGAAGGCCACGGACGGGCACGGCACCTTGAAGGAAATGGCGCTCGCCGCCAAGGCGGCGGGGCTCCAGTACCTCGCGATCACCGAGCACTCGCGGCGCGTCAGCATGGCGCACGGGCTCGATCCGCAGCGGCTCGCCAGACAGGTGGACGAGATCGATCGGCTGAACGCATCGCTCGAGGGGATCACGGTGCTCAAGGGCATCGAGGTGGACATTCTCGAGGACGGGGCGCTCGACTTGCCGGCATCGAGCCTCGCGGGGCTCGATCTCGTCGTGGGTGCGGTGCACTCGAAGTTCAACCTGACGCGCGCCCGGCAGACCGAGCGGATCCTGAAGGCGATGGATGCGCCGTATTTTTCGATCCTGGCGCATCCGACCGGACGGCTGATCGGCGCGCGCGAACCCTACGACGTCGACATGCTGAAGATCGTTCGCAAGGCGCGCTCGCGCGGCATCGCGCTCGAGCTGAACGCGCATCCCGAGCGGCTCGACCTGATCGACACCTATTGCCGCATGGCAAAGGAAGAGGGCGTGCTGGTCGCGATCAGCTCCGACGCGCACGCCGCGGGCGATTTCGCGAACCTCCGCTACGGCGTCGGGCAGGCGCGGCGCGGCTGGCTGTCGGCGAGCGATGTGCTCAACTGCCGTCGGCTCGCGGACCTGAGGCCCATCCTCGCCGCGACCATGGACCGGAAAGTGGGGACGCTGCGGCCGGCGCTGCGGAGCCGCTAGGGACGGTGCCGAGCCGGTTCAGGCGACCGGCAGGCCGTGGTGCCGTGCCCATTCCTTCGCCTTTGCGATCGCGATCCGGATGGCCTTCCCCTCGTCGTAGCCCTCCTCGAGCAAGGCGTTCGCGATTTCGATGGCCTTGGCCCGGATCGCCGCCGGAAGGCGCTTCATCGACACGGGATAGCGGGTTTCGTCCCAGGGCATGGTCGCGGCGCTCCGTCTGGCGAGGCGATGGTCCCCGCGGCTGCGTGGCCGTGGGTTGATTCTCCTCAAGAAACGGCGGTTCCATCGGCTTAGATTGAGTAGTGAAGGCGCCGCTTCCGGCGGGAGTCGGAGTGGCAGGAGCGCACAATGAGGTCGTGCCGCAAGCTCGCACCGGCAATCGCTCTCGCGATCCTCTGCTCGGGGACCGCGGCCGCCGCCGTATCGGGCATCGCCGCCGGCGGCGTGGTCTTTCTCTCCGGCGGGATCGGCGAGACCGAGCGGCAGGAGATGCTCACCCGCGAGCCCGAGTTCGACCTTACGATCTGGACGGCGCTCAAGGGCAGTTGCGCGTTCGTCGTGCCCGAGCGGCTCTGGATCACCGACGCGAAGGGCAAGGCCGTCTTCGAGATGGAGCCTGAGGGGCCGATCACCTATCTGCATCTCGGGCCGGGGCGCTTCAGCGTCAACGCGATGTATTCCGGCGTGACGGTGACGCAGCCGGTCACGATCCCGGCGGTCGGCCGCCGCAACGTTTTCTTCTACTGGACGAGCGCGGCGGAGGTCGGTCCGACGCGCGCCAATCCGAGGTAACCCCATGCGCATCGATCCCAGCACCGTGCTCGCTCCGAGCGAAGAGTTCCTCGCGGAAGCGCTTCCGCTCTCCCAGCACGACCGCGTTCTGCGTGCCGCCGTGGCGCGCGCCTTCCAGGGCTTCTCGCCGGTGGCGCAGCTCGAAGCGTTCCACGACTGGCTGACGCACCTCGCCGTGGCGCCAGGCAAGCAGGCGGAACTCGCGGCGAAAGCCATGCGGAAGTGGCACCGGCTGATGCTCTGGTCCATCGAGGCGGCCGCGCAGCGGGCCGACCCGTGCATCGAGCCGCTGCCTCAGGACCATCGCTTCGACAACCCCGCATGGCAGCAGTGGCCCTACAACTTCATCTACCAGTCGTTCCTGCTCATGCAGCAGTGGTGGTGGAACGCCACCACGGGCGTGAAGGGCGTGACCAAGCACCACGAGCAGATGGTGACGTTCGTCATGCGGCAGTGGCTCGATATGGCGAGCCCCTCCAACTTCCTGCTCACCAATCCGGAGGCGATGCAGAAGACGCTCGAGCAGGGCGGAACGAATCTCTGGAAGGGCGCCTACAACCGGTGGCGCGACTATGTCGGACAGGTGGCGGGCCGGCGTCCCGACGGCGCCGACCAGTGGCAGGTCGGCAAGGACGTCGCGATCACGCCCGGAAAGGTGGTGATGCGCAACCACCTGATCGAGCTCATTCAGTACACGCCGACCACGGCGGAAGTCTGGAAGGAGCCGGTGCTCGTGGTGCCGTCGTGGATCATGAAGTACTACATCCTCGACCTGCAGCCGCAGAACTCGATGGTCAAGTACCTCGTCGACCAGGGCCACACGGTGTTCGCGATCTCCTGGCGCAACCCCGACATCCGCGATCGCAACCTCGGCATGGACGACTACCTCAAGGTCGGCGTGCTCGCTGCGATCGACGCCGTGAAGCGGATCCTGCCCGAGCGCGACGTCCACACGGTCGGCTATTGCCTCGGCGGGACGTTCCTCTCGATCGTGGCGGCGTACATGGCGCGCGAGAAT
>JALOSW010000118.1 GCA_025458245.1 Burkholderiales bacterium | reverse complement strand
CGGATTGAAGCCGATCGCCTTCGACTGGCCGGTGATGAGGAAGGTGTCCGGCGGGTAGGAGAGCGCGACGAACGCATCCGGGTTCTTCGTCTTGATGTCCGACAGGACCGGCTGCAGGTCCTTGACGCCCGGCGGATAGCTCTTCTTCTCGACGATCTGGATGCCGCGCTCCTTGAGCACTTTCTCCAGCGCGCCCGCCTGCTCCAGGCCGAACAGCTCGTCGACGTAGATGAACGCGGCGGTCTTGACGTTGCGCGCGGCCATGTACTCGCCGAGCGCGTTCATCATCACATCGGGCTGCTGCAGCAGCGCGAAGAAGTAGGGGTTCTTGAGCGTGAGCAGCTTCCGGCCCGTGGCCGTGGGCGCGAGCATCGGGTAGCCGTACTTCTGCACGAGCGGCAGCACCGCGAAGTTCGCGCCGGTGCCCCACGGCGGCAGGATGAGATCGACCTTGTCGGTGCCCATCAGCTTCTCGTAGCTGCGCACCACCGTCTCGGCCTCGCTGCGGTCGTCGAGACCGATCAGCTCGACCTTGCGCTTG
This sequence comes from Burkholderiales bacterium, assembly GCA_025458245.1. Classification (GTDB taxonomy): domain Bacteria; phylum Pseudomonadota; class Gammaproteobacteria; order Burkholderiales; family SG8-39; genus JAOAEA01. The sequence goes on along the minus strand of JALOSW010000118.1, from coordinate 7,854 downwards.
ACGCCCTTCACGTTGAGGCCGCCCGCGGCGTTCACCTGCTCGGCCCACAGGATGTAGTTCGGCTCCTGGGTGATCTGCGCGCCGCCGGTGCGGGCGATGGCGTAACCGATCTTCACCGGCTCCTGCGCGAGCGCCGCGGTGGCGCCGGACAGCGCGGCGACCGCGACCGCTGCGGCGCCGGCAAGGCGTGCCAAGGTCTTCATGTGACTCCTCCGTGGTGTGAGCTCTGCGTTCGTGCCCGTCCGTGCGGGCCCGGGGCCGGCTCGGTGCCGCTTCTCCCGACGATCCTCTCCCGCGGCCCGCGCGCGCGGCGCGGGCCCGGAGCAAGCCGTGCGGCAGCCTAGCGAAGAATCGATTTTCCTGTCAACGTCGAAAAAATTGTCCGACACCGATTCTTTGGCTAGACTCGCGGCCGTGAATGCGCCGACCGACCGCGAGGCCCCGCCCGCACGCACGATCGCCGATGCGCTCGATGCGCAGCTGCGCGCGTCGATCCTGCGCGGCGACATCGCGCCCGGCACGAAGCTCAAGCTCGACGCGCTGCGCGAGCGCTTCGGCGTCAGCCTCAGCCCGCTGCGCGAGGCCCTGTCGCGGCTCGCCGCCGAGGGCCTGGTGCTCGCGGAGAGCCAGCGCGGCTTCCGGCTGCCCGAAGCGTCGGGCGAGCGGCTCGCCGAAGTGATCACGTTGCGCTGCCACCTCGAGCCGTTCGCGCTCGCGGAGTCGATCCGGCGCGGCGACGACGAGTGGGAGGAGCGCCTGGTGGGCGTGTTTCACCGGCTCTCGAAGCTCGAGCGTGCGGAACCGCGGGGCGCGAAAACGCGCGTCGAGCATTGGGAGAAGGCACACCGGGAGTTCCACGAGGCGCTCATCGCCGCGTGCGGCATGCCGATCCTGCTGCAGTTTTGCGGCGTGCTGAACGACCTGTCCGATCGCTACCGGCGGCTCTTCCTCGCCAAGAATCCGCTCGACCGGGACGTCCACGGCGAGCACCAGGCGATTCTCGACGCGGCGCTCGCGCGCAAGGGGGAGCGTGCCGCAGCGCTCCTGCGACGTCATGTCGAGCGCACCGGCGCGAACGTCCTGCGCGCCATGCAGCCGGAGACCGCGCCGCGGCGCTCGGCGCCGGCGCGCGCGCGCAACCTCGCACGCCGGGCGGCTTGAGCGATTGCGGCGAACGCCGGTTCGCGACATGATTGCGACGGAGACCCCGCGGCGCCGGCGCCACGGCACATGAACAAGCGGCCACGAGACCGCGGCCTGTCGATCGATCGTCAACAAGGAGGAGGTAGTCCCATGAACACACTCAAGTTCGGCGTCGCGGCGCTCGCGCTCGCCGCGTCGGCGTCCGCCTGGGCACAGCAGGAGGTCACGCTCAAGGTGTCGCACTTCCTGCCGCCGCCTTCGACGGCGCAGGCGAAGTTCATCCAGCCGTGGTGCGACAAGATCGCCAAGGAGTCGAACAACCGCCTGAAGTGCCAGATCTACCCGTCGATGCAGCTCGGCGGCACCCCGCCGCAGCTCTACGACCAGGTGAAGGACGGCGTCGCCGACATCGTCTGGACGCTCCCCGGCTACACGGCGGGACGCTTCCCGGCCGTGGAAGCCTTCGAGCTGCCGTTCACGATGACCAACGCCGAGGCGACCAGCCGCGCGCTCTGGGAGTTCGTGCAGGCGAACCCGAGCGCCAAGGACGCATTCAAGGACGTGCACGCGATCGCCTTCCACGTCCATGGGCCGGGTTTCGTGCACACCCGCGACAAGCAGGTGAAGACGCTCGGCGATCTCAAGGGCATGAAAGTGCGCGCACCGACGCGGCTCACCAACAAGCTCATCGGCTCGGTCGGCGCCACGCCGGTCGGCATGCCCGTGCCGGCAGTGCCGGAAGCGATCTCCAAGGGCGTGATCGACGGCGCGGTCGTCCCGTGGGAGGTCGTACCCGCGATCAAGCTGCAGGAGCTGGCGAAGTTCCACAGCGAGACCGACCCGTCGCGGCCGGCGCTCTACACGTCGGTGTTCATCTTCGCCATGAACAAGGCGAAATACGACAGCCTGCCGGCGGATCTGAAGAAGGTGATCGACGCGAACTCGGGCGCGGAGACCTCGGCGTGGATCGGCAAGGTGTTCATGGAGGGCGACGTGGCCGGCCGCAAGCTCGCCGTCGAGCGCGGGAACACCATCTACACGATCCCGGCTTCGGAACTCGTCAACTGGGAGAAGGCGTCGTCGCAGATCGACGACGACTGGGTCAAGGAGATGAGCGGCAAGGGCCTCGACGGGGCGGCGCTGCTCAAGAGCGCCAAGGATCTCATCGCCAAGAACACGAAGTGAGCGGCGCGGCGGCGCGGGCGACCGCGCCGCCCGGAAAAAACAAACGGGGCCCGCGGGCCCCGTTTGTGTTCCTGCCGCGCGCCTAGCGCCGTCGCGGGCCGGGCGCGCTGCCAGGCGGGGGGCCGGCGCGCTCGTCCTTGTGCCTGAAGTTGATCCGGGCCTTGGTGAGGTCGTAAGGCGTCATCTCGAGCGTCACCTTGTCGCCGGCGAGGATGCGGATGCGGTGCTTGCGCATCTTGCCGGACGCATAGGCGATCACGGTCGCGCCGTTCTCCAGCGTGACGCGGAAGCGCGTGTCGGGCAGCACTTCCTGCACCACGCCTTCCATCTCGATCGTCTCTTCCTTTGCCATCTGCCTTTCCCGCGACCTGCCGTTGCCGCGGGCGCCGATGCGCGCGGCGCCGAATCCCCGCGATCGCCGGCGGATGCGCGCCCTCTGGCGCGCCTCGGCACCGGGTCCGACCGGACTCGACGGCCCGATTTTACTCGGCCGAGCGGCGGGGCGCGCGCGGACGACCTCCGCAGGAGCGAGGCGCCCCGGCATCGGGCGCTGGCGATGCCGCCGCAAAATTTTTCTGGACGCCGGCGCGCGGCTCGTGTATATAGGCCGCGCTAGAGCGTCATCCGGTGAAACCACTCGTCCGATGCAACCGCGGTCCGCGTTGCGCCTCAGGTCGTCAGTTCTCTTCCCGTTGAAGTTCTCGCGCCCGGGCGAAAGCCCTTTTCATCATTTTTCGGAAGAGCAGATATGGCTACAGGTACGGTGAAGTGGTTCAACGACGCCAAGGGTTTCGGGTTCATCACCCCGGACGGCGGCGGCAAGGATGTCTTCGCGCATTTTTCGGCGATCGAGGGCAGCGGCTTCAAGAGCCTCAAGGAAAACCAGCGGGTCTCGTTCGAGATCACGTCGGGCCCGAAAGGCGACCAGGCCGTGAACATCAAGCCGCTGTAAGGCGCGCTGCGATCGTTCGACGAGAGCCCCGGCCCGGCCGGGGCTCTTTGTTTTTCGGGGCGCCGCTGCGCGAAGGCTGGCGGGCACCCGCATTCGGCGCGCGCGCCTGACCGTGCCGGAGCGCGCCGATTCAGGGCCGCTCGAAAACGACGAGATAGTTCTCTTTCATCAGCCGCTTCTCGCCCGCGAAACGGAAGCCGGCGGCCTCGACCTCGGCGACCACGGTTTCCTTGCCGGCCCGGACGTGCGAAAGGATCCACGACGAGGTCACGCCCGGGATCCGCTCGAAGTCGACGATCACGAGCCGCCCGCCGGACTTGAGGGCGCGGCGAATCGCGGCGAGCATCGCCTGCGGCTGCTCGAAGTGGTGATAGGCATCCGAGACGAACACGATGTCGACGGCCTCCGCGGGGAGCTGCGGATCCGTCTGCGTGCCGACCACGCCGGCCAGGTTCGCGAGACCCTGTTCCCGCGCCGAACGGACGATCGCATCCACGAACGGCTTCGCGATGTCCGACGCGATGACCTTGCCGCCAGGACCGACCTTCGCGGCGAAGAGCCGCGCGAAAAGGCCGGTGCCGGCACCCACGTCGGCCACGACCATCCCCGGCGCGGCGCCGGTTGCCGCCACGATTTCGTGCCGGCGGTCGTAGACCTCGCGTCCCTCGGTCTCGAAGCTCGCGCGCCAGCGTGCCGGGTCCGGGTCGCGAAACGGCGCATTGATGGCCGGATCGGCGGCGGGCTGCGCGGCGAGCCCGGGCGGCAGAATCGCGAGGAGCGCCGCACAAGCAAGCGATGCGAGTCCGATCCCGAGCCGCTGTTCGCGACAGGGCGCCGCGCGGCGCAGCGAATCATGCCGAAGCAGCATAGCTGCTAGTGTAGCAATTCGACTTACGCAACCCGCCGCCCGAGGGCACACTCCTGCCCGAGGTGAGAGGTGGCCGCCGTCAGGTGTCGAGCGTCACGGCCGGAGTCCGACTGCTAGACTTCGCGGCCGGTCCGCGCGGCCCGGCCCGGCCGGCGAGGGAGGGGAAAAGCATGTCTGAACAGCGCGACGCCGACGCGGACGGGCGCGCACCCAAAGGCGCGCTCGAGCGCGTGGCGGAGGGGCTGGCCCTGCTGGGGGGCGCTGCGCTCGTCGCCATCACGCTCATGTCCGTGACGAGCATCACCGGGCGGTGGCTCTTCGGCAAGCCCCTGATGGGTGACTTCGAGCTCGTGCAGCTCGGCGCTGCCGTGGCGATCGCGTCGTTCCTGCCGTTCACCCAACTCAAGCGCAACAACATCATCGTCGACTTCTTCACGACGAAGCTGAACCCGTCGCTGCAGGCTGTGCTCGACGCATTCGGCAGCTTGCTGCTCGCCGCGATGCTCGCGCTCTTCGCATGGCGCACGGCGGTCGGCGCAGCCACCGTGAAGGCGGCGGGGGAAACCTCGATGATCATGGGCGTACCGCTCTGGTATGGCTACGCACTCATGGTGCCGGGACTCGCGCTCACGGTGCTGGTCGCGATCCGCAGCGCGGTTCAGGACTGGAAGCGCGCATGACCCCGACCGCGATCGGCGTCGCGCTGTTCTTCGGGATGCTGGCCCTGATGGCGCTGCGCGTCCCGATCGCCGTCGCCATGTTCGTTCCCGGCGCGGTGGGCTACATCGCGCTCGCGAACGACACCGCGTTCCTCAATTATCTGAAGGGCACGGCGTGGGCGCGCCTTTCGGTCTACGACCTCTCGGTGATCCCGCTGTTCCTGCTGATGGGACAGTTCGCGACCCAGGGCGGGCTGTCGCGTGCGCTCTTCCGGTTCGCGAACGCGCTGGTGGGCCATTTTCGCGGCGGCATGGCGATGGCCGCAGTGCTCGCCTGCGCGGCGTTCGGCTCGGTGTCGGGATCCTCGGTCGCGACGGCGGCAACGGTCGCACAGGTCGCGCTCCCCGAAATGCGCCGCTACCACTATTCGGGCCGGCTCTCGACCGCGACGCTCGCGGCGGGCGGCACACTCGGCATCCTCATCCCGCCGTCGGTGCCGCTCGTGGTCTACGCGATCCTCGCCGAGCAGAACATCGCCAAGCTGTTCGCGGCCGCGTTCGTTCCCGGCATCATCGCCGCCCTCGGCTACATCACCGCCATCGCGATCTACGTGCGCGTCCGGCCCGGATACGCGCCCGAGTCGAAGAACCCCGATCCGGGCGAGGTGCTGGCGAGCGCCAAGGAGGTCTGGCCGGTGGTCGCCATCTTCCTCGTCGTGTTCGGCGGAATGTATGGCGGCGTGTTCACGCCGACCGAGGGGGCGGCGGTCGGCGCAGCGAGCACCTTCCTCACCTCGCTCGTGCGCCGTGAGCTGACGCTCGAGAAGACGAAGATCGCGTTCTTCGGGACTGCAGCGACCACCGGGATGATTTTCATGATCTTCCTGGGTGCGGACATGCTGAACGCGGCGTTGGCGCTCTCGCAGATGCCGGCGAAACTCGCCGACACCGTGACGCATCTCGGCATCCCGCCGCTCGCGGTCGTGGCGGCGGTGCTCGTCTTCTACATCCTGCTCGGCATGGTGATGGACGAGCTCGCGATGCTGATGCTTACCATTCCCGTGCTGTTCCCGGCAGTCATGAGCCTCGACCTCTGGGGCCTCAACCCGAGCGAGAAAGCGATCTGGTTCGGCATTCTCGTCCTGTCGGTGGTCGAGGTAGGACTGATCGCGCCGCCGGTCGGACTGAACGTCTACGTGATCAACAGCCTGTCGAAGGACGTGCCGATGGCGGAGACCTACCGCGGCGTCGTCCCGTTTCTGATGTCCGACGCCGTGCGCCTGACGCTGCTGCTGCTTTTCCCCATCATCTCGCTCTGGCTGGTGCGGATGATGAACTGAGGGCTGAGGACTGAGGATTGAGGAATGCGGATTGAGAGCTCAATCCTGAATCCTGGATCCTGAATCCTGCCTTCAGTGCCTTTGCCGCGCGTGGGTCTCGCGGGTGAGGAGCGCCAGCACGACCGCGAGCTCCAGCCAGAAAAGCAGCAGCGAGAAGCCGGCGCGATACGCCTCGAACGAATACACGCGCGCGCCGTTCAGCACCTCGCCCGACCAGAAGCGGTCGAGCACCCAGCCCACGGCGGGCTGCATCAGCATGCCGCCGAGCATGTTGCCCATGTTGATCACGCCGCCGGTCGTGCCGGCAAGCGACATCGGCGCCGACTCCTTCGCATAGGCGAAGCCGATCATCACCACCGCCGACGCGATCCCGGTCGCGACCAGCACGGCGATGAGCACCGGCAGGGGGAGATCGGGCACGAGGAACACGGTCCCCCAGCCGAGCGTCGCGAGCACGGCCCCGAGAACGTAGAGCGGCTTGCGCTCGCCGACCCGGTCGGAAAAATGCCCTACGAGCGGCCCGGCCAGCGCCCAGGACAGCAGCGTGAGCGACGTGATCAGCGCGGCCGTCGCCGTCGAGACGCCGTAGTGCGTGACGAGGAACGGCACGCCCCACAACCCCGCGAACGTGAGCGAAGGGCCGGAGATGCCGCCGTTCACGACGAAGATCAGCCACACATTCCGCTCGCGGAGCACGCGCGCGATGCCGCCGAGCATCGAGTGCGCCGGACGGTTGCTGCGCGGCGCGGTGATGAAGCTGCGAAAGCCGCGGTCGCCGGGGTCGTCGCGCACGACGAGCCACATCGCGACAGCGAGCATCGCCGTGAAGGTGCCGGCGCCCAGCATCACGCCCCGCCAGCCGAACGCGTCCGCGAGCCAGCGCAGCGGCGCGCCGGCGCTGACCGCGCCGACCACGCCGGACGCGAGCGCGAGCCCCGCCACCATCGCGAAGCGTTCGGAGGCGAACCAGTGCGTCGACAGCTTCATCATCGAGACGAACGCGACGCCCACCGACGCGCCGATCAGGAAACGGCCGAGGAGCACGAGCGGCAGGCTCTCGGCCATGGCGAACAGGAACGTGCCGGCGGCGGCCAGCGCGGCGCCCGCGGTGAGGACGCGCCGCGGCCCGTAGTGGTCGGCGAGTACGCCCGTGGGAATCTGCATCGCCACGTAGCTGTAGAAGTAGACCGCCGAGAGGTTTCCGAGGGCCGCGGCCGTGAGCGAAAACTCCGCGGAGAGCTCGCGCGTGAGCACGGCGGGCGCCACGCGCTGGAAGAAGCCGATGAGATACAGCACCGCGCCCAGACCCCACACGGTGAAGGCGAGCGCGAGCGGCGGGTAGGGACGTTGCGTCACGGCGGAGCGCTGCGGAAAGCGTCGATTCTAGCCGCTCAAGCCGGCGCGCCCCGAAAGCACACGGGCCGGCGCACGGCCGGCCCGTGTGTGATCGCGCGTGCGCCGCGCCCGGCGGCGGCGCCCGCCGCCCGGCTGCCCGGCTACTGCCCCTGCCCCAACGAGAACCCGGGCTCGCCGTCGAAGGTGCACAGGTTCTCGGTCTTGATGAAGTCGACGTCGAAGTCGGCAGCGCGCTGCATGAGCCGCGCGATATGGCCGTGGCCGATCACGCCGCCCGTCGCGTCGGTGGCCATGAAGCGGCAGCGCCAGTGATCGGTCGTGAAGGTTTCGGGCAGCCCGCCGGGCCACACT
>JALOSW010000255.1 GCA_025458245.1 Burkholderiales bacterium | reverse complement strand
GATCGGCGCGGTGTCGCCGCCGGGCGGCGACTTCTCCGAGCCGGTCACGAGCCACACCAAGGAGATCATCCAGGCGTTCTGGGCGCTCTCGAAGAGCCTTGCCGACGCGCGCCACTACCCTTCCGTCGACTGGACCGAGAGCTTCTCGGGATACGTCGGCACGGCCGCGAAGTGGTGGCACGCGAACGTCAATCCCGGATGGGCCGCGAAGCGCGCCGAAGCGCTGGCGCTGCTCGCGCAGGCCGAAGAGCTCGCGCGCATCGTCAACCTCGTCGGCATGGAGGCGCTCTCGGCGCAGCAGCGCTGGACGCTGGAAGCGGCCGCGCTCATCCGCGAGGGCGTGCTGCAGCAGTCGGCGGTCGACGAGGCGGACAGTTTCTGCTCGCCCGAGAAGCAGTACCTGCTACTCGACCTCACGCTCGACGTGTACCACGAGGGCCTCGATCTCCTCGCCACCGGCGCGCCGGCGCAGCAGCTTCTGAAGCTGCCGGTGGTAAGCCGCGCCCGCCGGTGGAAATCGATGTTCCGCAGTACGGATCTCGACAAGCTGGAAGCGTGCCGGGAGGAAGTTCGGGCCGCGTTCGACGCGCTGCGCAAGGAATACGCGAAACCGGCGGAGGCCGCGCGATGAGAGAGAAGGAGTTCAGGACGCCCCGCTCCGCGCAAGGCGGGGGCGCGCGAGCCACCGAGCAGGGGCCCCGTCGCACGACGGGGATGCGAGCAAGGCAAGTCGCGACCGGCCGCCGCGAGGCGACGTCGCAGGAGAGGCTGCCGCGATGAGAGAGAAGGAATTCCGCACCGCCTCGGCTGCGCGCGGCGGCCTCCTGTTCATGCGCAACGTTCCGGGCTGCGCCCTCGGCGACCGCGTCGTGGTGCGCGATCACCGCGGCCGCAAGCGCAACGGGCTGGTCATCCGCACGTCGCACTCCGTCGTGCTCGTCGAAGTGTTCGAGGGCACCGACGACCTCGATCTCGAGCGGACGTGGGTGCGCTTCCTCGACGAGCCTTTCGAGCTGCCGCTGTCGCGCGAACTCCTCGGCCGGGTCTTCAACGGCGTCGGGCAGCCGCGCGACGGCCGGCCGCCCCTCGTGGCCGGCCTCAAGCGCGCGGTGAACGGCTCGCCCGTGAACCCCGCCGCACGCGCCTATCCGCGGGAGTTCATCCAGACCGGCGTGTCGGCGATCGACGGCATGAACTCGCTCGTGCGCGGCCAGAAGCTCCCGGTCTTCTCTGGCTCCGGCCTCCCGCACAACCGGCTCGCCGCGCAGATCGTCCGCCAGGCAAAGCTTCCGGGCGAGGAAGGCAGCTTCGCGGTCGTGTTCGGCGCGATGGGCGTGTCGCATGCCGACGCGCGCTTTTTCCAGGACGACTTCGAGAGCTCGGGCGTGCTGGGCGAGGTGGTGATGTTCACGAATCTCGCCGACGACCCGCCGATCGAGCGGCTGATCCTGCCGCGCACGGCGCTGACGGCGGCGGAATATCTCGCGTTCGACCTCGACATGCACGTGCTCGTCGTGCTGACCGACATGACGAACTACGCCGAAGCACTGCGCGAGATCGCGACGGCCAAGGGCGACGTGCCCTCGCGCAAGGGCTACCCCGGCTATCTCTACTCCGACCTCGCGGAGATCTACGAGCGGGCCGGGCGCATCAAGGAGCGCCGCGGCTCGATCACGATGATCCCGGTGGTGACGATGCCCTCCGACGACATCACCCATCCGGTGCCCGACCTCACCGGCTACATCACGGAGGGCCAGATCGTGCTCGCGCGCGACCTCGCCGCGCGGCACGTCTATCCGCCGGTCGCGGTGCTGCCGTCGCTGTCGCGGCTGATGAAGGACGGCATCGGCCGGAACTACACCCGCGACGACCATCCGCATGTCGCGAACCAGCTGTTCGCCGCCTACGCGCAGGCGCTGGAGGTGCGCAACCTCGCGGCGATCATCGGCGCCGAGGAGCTGTCCGAGGCCGATCGGCGCTACCTCGCGTTCGCGGACGCGTTCGAAGCGCGCTTCGTGAACCAGGGCGAGAACGAGGACCGCTCGATCTTCGACACGCTGGCGCTCGCGTGGGACGTGCTCTCGGTGCTCCCGCCCGACGCGTTGACGCGCGTGACCGAGGACGAGCTCGCGCGCCACCATCGCTTCGGCGCGTCGCGCAAGGAGCTTGCTGCGTGAGGCAAAGGCTGAGAGTCGCGCCGACGAAAAGCGCGCTCCTCGCGCTGAAGCGCCAGGTGCGCTTCCTCGAGCAGGGGCACGAGATGCTCGAGCGCAAGCGCGAGCTGCTCACCCGCGTCGTCGGCGAGCGGCTCAAGCACTATCGCGTGCTGCGGCGGGAGGCGCAGGCGGCGCTCACCGAGGCCTATCGCTGGCTCGCCATCGCGCAGGTCCGCATGGGCAGCCTCGTGCTGCGCCAGCTCGCGATCGGCCTCCCTCCGGCGCTCGAGGTGCGCATCCTGCCGCGCTCCAGCGTGGGCGTCGAATACCCTTCGGTCGAGGCCGAGCGCCTGCCGCTGGTGCCGGTGGCGCTGATG
>JALOSW010000117.1 GCA_025458245.1 Burkholderiales bacterium | reverse complement strand
GATCACCTGCACCGTGCGGCCGAGATAGTCGCCGCGGCGCTCCTTCTTGATGACGCTCTCGTAGATCTGGCCGGTGGTGAAGTTGTTCACCTTCCGCATCTTCGCGGAGATGAAGCGCTCGTAGTGGCCCAGGTCGAGGTCCGTCTCGGCGCCGTCCTCGGTGACGAACACCTCTCCGTGCTGGAAAGGGCTCATCGTGCCGGGGTCGACGTTGATGTACGGATCGAGCTTGAGAAGGGTGACCTTGATGCCGCGCGATTCGAGGATCGCGGCGAGCGAGGCGGCGGCTATCCCCTTTCCCAGCGAGGAAACCACGCCGCCCGAGACGAACACATACTTGGTCATCGGAGAAGAGGATGTCCGGATGGCGAATGATAGCCGAAACCGGACTGCCGCTCAAACGAGCGGCGCGCGCACGAACGCATCGCGCCGCGGCGCGATGCGCCGCCCGTGCCGCGATCAGCCGAGCTTGATCTCGCCCTGCGTCAGCGCGTCGAGCGGCCTCAGGTCCTGCGCCGACGTGCCGAAGGCCGCCTCCCCGATCACCTGCTGCACCGCCGACACGGCGATGCCCGACAGTCCGCCGCCGAGGCCGTAGCGGTACGCGAGGTCGCCGCCGAGCGCGGCGCCGTCGGACCCCGCGATGTGCGCGTCGAGGAGACTGCTCATCACCTGCCAGCGCGTGATGTTGCTCGAGGCGCGTGCCGCATCGAACGCCGACACGATTTCCTTGAAGTCGAAGCGCGCGACCTTGTCGGCGTAGAGCAGGTTCGCGGCGCTCCGGTCGTAGCCCTGCATCGCCTCGACGACGAGCTGCAGGTTGACGACGCCCTGGTTCGCGGGCGAGTCGTACCAGTCCTGGAAGGTCACACGCTCGCCGCCGCCGACGTCGAGCAGCAAATCGTCGCCCGACGAACGCAGGAACAGGTCCTGGTACCGGATTCCGCCGCCGAGAGACAGCGTGGCCGACGACGCGCCGCGAACGACGTCGCGTCCGTCGCCGCGATTGAACGCCACCACGTCCGCGCCGCCGCCGAGCGAAATCCGGTCGCTGCCGCGGCCGCCGGCGACGAACGAAGCGCCGGCGCCGTCCGCGAGATCGTCGGCGCCGTCCATGCCGAGGAGCACGTTGTTGCCCGTCGCGTCGAGGAGCACGTCGCTGCGTGCCTCGCCCTGCAGGATGTCGTGGCCTTGCGCGCCGATCATCGTGTCGGCGCCCCCGCCTCCGGCGAGATAGTCGTCGCCCGCACCGCCGAACAGGCGGTCGTTGCCCGCGCCGCCGTAGAGCGCGTCGTCTCCCGACGACGCCCACAGGACGTCGTTGCCGTCGCCGCCGTCGATGAGCACGCCGCCGTAGCCGAACCGCGTGCTGGTGAGATCGACGAGATCCGACCCGCCGCCCGCGTAGATCGACTCGATGTCCGCGATTCGCGGCCCGAGTGCGCCGAGGGCTCCGGAGTCGTCGTCGAGGAGCACTACGTCGTTGCCGCTGGTCGCGAAGAGCGAATCCGCACCGGCGCCGCCATCGAAGAGATCGAAGCTGCGGTTGCGCCCGGCAATGTTCACCTGCTCGGCGCTGCCGCCGAATCCCGGGCTGCCGACATTGGTGCGGCGCGTGCCCGTGCCCCACTTGGCGTCCGCGCTGAATGCGAGCGCATCGTCGCCGCCGAGACCGAAAAGCTGATCGGCGCCGCCGTTGCCGTTGAGCACGTCGTTCCCGGCGCCGCCGGTGAGTACGTCGCTGCCGCCGGTGCCCGCGAGTATCAGGTCGGGCGCGGCGACGACATCGATCTCGAAGGTGGTCATGCCCGTCGCGCCGGCGCGGTCGATGGCGATGACCGTGATCGCGAGGGTCCCGGCGTCCGCGTTCGACGCCGTGCCGGAGAAGCGGCGCGTCGCGGAGTCGAAGTCGAGCCAGGACGGCAGCGGGTCGCCGCTCGCGAGCGTCGCCGAGAGGGTCAGACCGTCGCCCGCGTCGGCGTCGACGAACGCATCCTCGGCGAAGTCGAGTGAGAACGGGAGGCCCGCGTCCGCGCGCTGCGCCCCGATCGCCGGCGCCGCATAGGTCGGCGCGTCGTTGACGTTTTCGACCGTCAGATCGAACGTGCTCGCCGCCGTCTCGCCGGCGGTGTCGGTGGCCACGACACGAATGCCGTACTGGCCCACGTCCGCATCGCCCGGGATCCCTTGTAACGTGCCCGTAGCGGGATCGAACCGAAGCCAGTCCGGCAGCGCCTTGCCGTTTGCGAGCGAAGCACTGAGCGAGAGCGAGTCGCCGGCGTCGGGGTCGACGAACAGCCCCGCCGGCAGCTCGAGGCGGAACTCGCCATCCTCGGTAGCGGAGACGCCCCCGATCGTCGCCGCGACGACGGGTGCATCGTTCGTGTTCGCGACCGTGATCTCGAAGACGTCTGACCCGGTCGCCCCGGACAGATCGGTCGCAGTCACGCGCACCGCGACAGTGCCGACATCGGCATTCGTCGGCGTGCCGAAGAAGGCGCGGGTGGCGGAGTCGAATTGCAGCCATCCCGGCAGCGCCGCGCCGTCTGCGCTGGCCGCCGTGAGCGAGAGGCTGTCGCCGACGTCGGGATCCGCGAAAGCGTCGGACGGAAGCGTCAGCGAGTACGGTTTGTCCTCGAGGACGGCCTGATCCGGCATCGACGTCCCGGCGACCGGCGCGTCGTTCGTGTTCGCGACCGCGAGCGTCACCACGGTCGCTGCGGCAGCCCCGGCCGAATCGGTCGCGGTGATGCGAATGTCGATCGCGCCGACGTCGCCGTTGCGGGGTGTCCCGCGCAGCATGCCGGTCGCGGGATCGATCTGCAGCCACGCCGGCAATGCAGAGCCGTCCGTCCGCTTCGCGCCATAGGCGAGCGTGTCGCCGGCGTCGGGATCGACGAACGTGCCCGCGGGCAAGGCGAATTCGAATGCAGCGTCCTCCACGGCGCCGAGCATCCCCAGCGCGTTGCCGAGCACGGGCGCAGCGTTCATGCCGACCGAACCCGGCGTGTCGGCGACGCTGATCGAGAACTCGTCCGCGACGCTCGCGCCGAACCGATCGGTCGCCACCACCCGGACCGACAGTGCGCCGACCTCCGCCGCGCCCGGCGTGCCGGAGAACGTTCCGGTCGCGGGGTCGAATGCGAGCCATGCCGGCAGCGGCGCGCCGTCTGCGAGCGTCGCCGCGTAGGCGAGCGCGTCGCCCTCGTCGGGATCGGCGAACGCACCCGGAGGAATCTGGAACGAAAGAAGCTCGCCCTTGCGCGCCGATCTGTCGGCGAGCGGCGCCTCCACGAGAGGCGCCCGGTTCGCGAGCCTCTCGAGGTCCGCGAGATTCCAGACGGTGCCGTTCGCCTCGAACTCCACGCGCTCGACGCGATAGCCGGCCTTCGGATCCCATTGCACGTCGATCGCATCCTCGGTGCCCTCGACGGCGAGCCGCAGACGGTCGCCGAACCGCTCGCCCTTGAGCTGAGCGGGATCGATGTCCCTCTTGAAGACGATGGTGTCGAGGTTCCCCTCGGTGAGATCGCCGTCGACGATCATGTCGCGGCCGTAGCCCAGGCCGAACAGGTAGCGGTCGTTGCCCTTGCCGCCGAAGAGCCGGTCGGCCCCGAGCTTCGCGTCGAACCGGTCGGCGACGTTCGTGCCGGAGAGAAAATCGTCGCGGGATGTGCCGAGGAAGTCGAAGCCGCGGCCGACGAGCTCCGCGTAGTCCATCTCGGCACGATCGGAGAACGCGAATTTCTCGATACGGCCGGAGCCGAGCGCGTCGGCGGCGTCGAAACCCTTGATGCGTACGCCGTCGCCCGCCTCGCCGATCGCGAGGAAGAAACCGCTGTTCAACACCGTCACGCGCGTGTCCGCGAGAGCCGCGCCGACGGCGAGGCTGTCCGCGCCGGCCGAGCCGTCGTCGTCGATGGTATCGACCCCCTCGCCCGCACCCACCACGTAGCGATCGGCGCCCTGCCCGCCGCGCATCACGTCGTTGCCCGTGCCGCCGACCAGGGTGTCCTCGCGCGCCGCCCCCAGCAGGACGTCGTCGCCGCCACCTCCGGTGATCCGGTTCCCGTAGCCGTCCACCCCCACCAGCAATTCGGAGCCCGCGCCCCCGTCGTAGCTCACGTTCAGGCTGTCGAGCGAGAACGACTCGACGGTCTCGGTGTTGCCGGCGACATGACGGATGCGAATGGTCTCGATCACGCCGCGCGGATCGGTGCCGAGCAGGATGCGGTCGCCGCCAGGGCCGTACGCGAGTTGAACGTCGCTGTTGGTCGCGACCAGTCGCAGCGAGTCGCGCGAGATCGCGAGCTCGGGCGTGCCCTCCTGGGAGACGAACTCCAGCGTGTCGACGCCGCCCGCGTCGACGACGAGATCGCTCCCGTCGCCCGCCTCGAAAACATAGATGTCGTCGCCGGTTCCGCCATCGAGAAAATCGTCGCCCTCGCGGCCGCGCAGGGTGTCGTTGTCGGCGCCGCCGTAGAGCAGGTCGTCGCCGGCGTCCGCTTCGAGCCGATCAGCACCCGCGTCGCCCCAGACCTGGAGCAGGCCGGCGGCGAAGCTCGCCAGCGTGTCGTCGCCTGCGCCCGCGCGCACCACGTCGCGGCCCGCGGCGACGATCGAGTCGTTGCCCTCCCCGCCGTCGATCCAATCGTCGCCGAGGCCGGCATAGATGCCGTCGTTCCCCGCCCCGCCGATGAGGAACGTATTGCCGTACCCGCCGTACAGGGCGTCGTCGCCCGCGCCGCCGTCGAGATAGTCGTCGCCGAAATCGGCGGGTGCGGCGAACATCTCGTTCGCGTAGAGCCGGTCGGCGCCGGCGCCGCCGATGAGCGTGTCTGCGCCGGCGTTTCCGAGAAGCGTGTCGTTGCCGTCGCCGCCGTCGATGAAATCGTCGCCGCGGCCGCCCCACGCCCAGTCGTCTCCGGCGCCGCCGTAAAGCAGGTCGGCCGCGCTCGTGCCCGGATCGTTCTGCGCGGCACTGCGTTGCGACCACAGCCCCGGACGTCCGTCGCTGCGCGTCGTGAAGATCCACTCGCTATTCGCAGGGACGTAGTCGCTGTCGCCGAGCAGATAGTCGTTCCCGCCGCCACCGACGAGAATGTCCGTGCCGCCGCCGCCCGAGAGCACGTCCGTCCCGGCGGCGCCGACGAGCCGGTCGGCGCCCTCGCCCCCTGCGAGCCAGTCGCCGCGGTCGATCCGGCTCTCGGTCGAAGCGAGTGCGGCGGCGAGATCCACCTGTTGCTCGCCGAAGAGTCGATCGTCGCCCCAGGCGCCGACCAGCATATCGCTCCCCGAGCCGCCGACGAGCACGTCGTTGCCCGGCGTCGTCGAGCTGTCGCCATAGAGCGCGTCGTTGCCGGCTTCCCCTTCCAGGCGGTCGTCGCCGTCGTAACCGAGGACGATGTCGTCGCCGGCCCCGGCGCGGATCCAGTCGTTGCGGCCGTTCCCCTCGATGTAGTCCTCGGGCGAGTCGGGGTCGTCCAGCCCGACGATGTTCTGCACCGTCGCCGGCGCAGCCGTCTCCTTCAGCATTCGAATGCCGAACTCGCCCTCCTTGAAGCCTTCGAGGATGACCGTGGAGCCGCCCCACGCGAGCGTCGCATCGCCTCCGCTTGCCTGCGAGAGCACGCCGCTGCCATCGATCGTCTTCCACGCGCCATCGCCCGAATCGATCAGGAAGGGCGCCAGAACCATGCCGTCGCGCGCGAGGCGATCGACACCTTCGCCGTCGCGGATGCGGTCTGCGCCGCTCGACGCGGAGAGCCGATAGACATCGGAGCCGGACCCGCCCACGAGGTAATCGGCGCCGTCGCCGCCATCGAGCAGGTCGTTGCCTTCCCCGCCGAAGAGCAGGTCCGCTCCGCTGCCGCCGAACAGTTCGTCGGCGCCGCTCGCACCGACGACGAGATCGTCGGAATCCCCGCTCCCGCGCGCGTCGAGCGCGGCGCCCGCCTTCGATGCATCGACGAGCACCTGCTCGAATCGATTCGCGAGAACCAGGTCGGCCGAGTCGGTCTGGATGAGTGCGCCCAGCCTGCCGGTGAGCGCCTTCTCGAGCTCGGTCGCGGCGACCGACCCCGCCTCGATCGCCCGCCCGAGCGTGTCGACCAGGCCGATCTGGCCAAGCTGCAATTCGAGCGCCATCATCAGCCGCTGGGCGCTCTGGCGGTCGGCACCGGCGTGACTCAACCAGTCGTACAGCGCGCCGGCCGCGTCGAGGCCCGTCGCGTCGGCGGCGAGCCCCGCGGCAAGCTGACCGGATTGCGACGCGGCCGTCGTATCGATGACGATCTCCCGACCGACCGCGTCGATGCCGCGCAGGATCGTGGCCTCGGCTTCGGCGCTCGCGACGTAGTTCACGAGCTTCTCCGCATAGCCGGGCTGCAGGCCGCCGAGGCGCTCCTGCAGGCCAGCGACCAGCGCGCCGATTCGCAGTGCATTGAACGTCGTCGCTTCCGCGCCCGTGGCTGCGGCGACCAGCGCGGCGAGACCGCCGCCCACCCCGTAGCCCGTGAACGCGACGGCGCCCGCGGCGACCGCCACGCCCGCGGTCGCTTCGACGGCAGCGCGCGCCGCGTCGGCGAACGCCATGGCCGCCTCGAACGCGGTGCCCGCCCCGTCGGCGACGAAAGAAAGATTGGTGAATTCGCTGCGCAGGCTCTCGTCGCCCCGAAAGGCGATCACGAGCTGTCCGGTCGCAGCGTTGAAGTAGGCCGCCCCCTCGAAGCCCGCGCCGGTCGTACCGCCGATGCCGGTCAGCCGCACGAATCCAGGCGGCAGCCTGCGAGCGATGTCGGTGACGTCGTCGAACACGTCGACGGCGAAAGCAGCGATCTCCGCTGCATTGAGCTGCACGGTCATGGTGGCGCTTCCTCGAACGGGGGCGCGGACGGCCCGGGCGCCCTTGGGGACGAGGGCGCACCCCAGCGCAGCCGGCATGCCGACAACCGTGCGGGCCGCTGCCGAAAACACTGCCGGCACCGACCCAGCGTTCGGCGCGCGGACCCTGTGCCGGGTCCTGTCGCCCCGCGCTACCTCCGGAGCATCACTGGGATTCCTGAAGGCCGATGCAGCAATCGACGTGCCAGGCGCGTGCGCGTCGCCGTCCGTGAATATTTCACGGTGCGCCGCACCGCCCGGCCGGACCGGGCCTCAAGCGCCCATCTGCGCGGCCTTGATGGTTTCCACCCGGATCTCTTCGGTGAGACGCGCCTTGTACGCCGAGAACTCGGGGGATGTCTTGATGGTGTAGTGGCGCGGGTGTGGCAGATCGACGCGGATCTCGGTCTTGATGCGCCCCGGCCTGGCCGTCATGACCGCGACCCGGTTCGCCATGAAAATCGCCTCGTCGATGTCGTGGGTGACGAAGAGCACCGTCTTGCGGTCCTGCTCCCAGATGCCGAGCAGCAGCTCCTGCATGAGAGCGCGCGTCTGATTGTCGAGCGCGCCGAACGGCTCGTCGAGGAGCAGGATCTTGGGGTCGTTCGCAAGGGCTCGGGCGAGCGCCGTCCGTTGCTGCATCCCGCCGGAGAGCTGCTTCGGATAGTGATGTTCGAAGCCGCGCAGCCCGACCTGCGCGATGTAGTGCCCGGCGATCCGGTCCTGCTCGGCCTGCGCCACGCCCTTCTCGCGCAACCCGAAGCGGATGTTCTGTTCGACCGTGAGCCAGGGGAACAGCGTATACGACTGAAACACCATGCCCCGGTCGGGGCCGGGCCGCATGACCTTCTGGCCGTCCAGAACGACTCGCCCGGAGCTCGGGTGATCGAGACCCGCGACGATGCGCAGC
>JALOSW010000023.1 GCA_025458245.1 Burkholderiales bacterium | reverse complement strand
CGGGATCTGCACGACGATGGGCAGGCAGCCGCCGAGCGGGTTGATCTTCTCGGTCTTGTAGAGCTCCATCATCGCCTGGTTCATCTTCGCCCGGTCGTTCGAGTACTGCTCCCGGATCTTCATCAGGCGCGGCGTCACCTGCTTCATCTTCGCCATCGACTTGTAGCTCGCAGCCGAGAGCGGATAGAAAATGGCTTTGATGAGCACGGTGAGGCCGATGATCGCGAGGCCCCAGTTTCCAAACCAGCCGTGCAGCAGTTTCAGCACCCAGAAGAGCGGCGCCGCGATGATGGTGAGCCAGCCGTAATCGACCACGAGGTCGAGTCCCGGCGCGAGCGCCTTGAGCTGGTCCTGGTCCTGCGGTCCGGAGTAGAGCCGGGTGGTGGCGGTCGCGGTGGCGCCGGGCGCGACGCTCCCGAGCGGCAGAATCACGCCTGCGCTGAACAGGTCTTTCGCGATCTCGCGGGTGTAGTACTCGCGCTCGGCCTTCTCGGGCGGGACGATCGCGCTGACGAAATAGTGCTGCACCACGCCGATCCAGCCGTTGTCGGCGGTTTTCGGATAGGGCGTCTTGTTCTTCGCGATGTCGGACCACGACACCTTCTGATACTTGCCCGAGTCGGTGAAGACGCCTACGCCCGTGAACGTCTGCAGCATCGCTTGGTCGCCGGGGGGCGCTTTGTCGTCGCGCGTGAGCTGGAAGTACGCATGCGCGGGAATCGGCTCGCTCTTCGGGTTGGTGAACTCGTGGGTCACGTCGATGACGTAGCTGCCCCGACGGAAAGTGAGGATCTTTGCCGCCTTCAGGCCTTCGGGCGTGGTCGTCTCGAGGCGCACCTCGAGCTTGTCCTGGCCATCGGCGAGCTTGAACTCGCGCGCGACCGCGGTGTACGCAGCCTTGTGCGTAGGCAGCCCGGGGCCCAACAGCCCGCTCTGCGCCGCGTAGCGGTACGCGGGGTTGAGGAGCAAGTAGGACTTGTTCAGGTCCACCGTGTCCTTGTGCTGCAACAGGTCGAGGACGACGATCTCTCCGCCCGCGAGATCGATCTCGGCTCGCACGAGATCGGTGACGACGGTGACGACGTCGCGTGTTTTCGCCGACTCCGGCGCCGCCGGAACGGCGGGCGTGGCTTGTGGCGCTGCGGGGGCCGCGGTCGGCACCGACGGCGTCGGAACGCCCGCTGCCGGAGGCTGCGTCTGCTGCGCCACCGGCGCCGCGGGCTGGTGCTGCTTCTGCCACGCCTCCCAAAGGAAGAGGAGCGACATCGAGAAGATCACGACAAGAATCAGCCGCTGGGTGTCCATGGCGATGCGTCTGGGTTCAGGGAACGGGGTCGTAGCCCCCGGGATGCCACGGATGGCAGCGGCACACGCGCTTCGCGGCGAGCCAGGTACCGCGCGTTGCGCCGTGCCGCTCCAGCGCCTCGACCGCGTAGCTGGAGCAAGAGGGCTCGAAACGGCAGCTTGGGCCCAGCATGGGGCTGACAGCGTAGCGATAGGCCTTCACCAGCCACACCAGAACGCTACGCACGCGGGCCTCCACCGAGAAGAAGGCTCCGGATTTCGTCGATGGAGACCGGGGGGTCGGCGAGTGGCGCCGTGAGTCGCACGACGAGATCCTGTCCGGCGAATCGGAGCTGGTGGAGGCGGAAGGTTTCGCGGATCAAGCGCCGCACCCGATTTCGGTCGACGGCGCGCGGTGCGAAGCGCTTGGGTACGACCAGCGCGAGGCGCGCATACGCAAGGTCATTCGGTCGTGCCGAGAGGCGGAACCTTTCGGTGCGGCGCGCCGTTCCCGCCTTGAGGGCGGCGGCGACATCGTCCGACTCGAGCCGCTGGGACTTGCGTAAACGGGCGCCGCCCGGGATCAAACGGCGAGACGCGCGCGGCCCTTGGCGCGGCGAGCCCGGATCACCGCCCGGCCGCCGCGCGTGCGCATGCGGACGAGGAAACCGTGGGTGCGCTTGCGGCGGACTTTCGAGGGCTGGTACGTGCGCTTCGTGGACATGGCGAAATTCCTGGCCAGGGTGGCGGAAAAATGGAACCCGCTATTACAGCCGTGCCGCCCTTCCCTGTCAATGGAGGCCCGGTTCAGCCTGTGGATAACTCGGTCCGGAAAGGATAGAATGGCGCACTTTGCTCGGCACGCCTTCAGAAGTCCTACCCCCGCCCCGCGATCGCATGCAATCCGTCTGGCAGAGCTGTTTGCAGGCGCTCGAAAAAGAGCTTCCGCCTCAACAATTTAGCACTTGGATTCGGCCGCTTCGCGCAGCGTCCGCCGACGCCGGCGAGCTGCGCTTGCTCGCGCCCAACCGCTTCGTGATGCAGTGGGTCAAGGACCGGTTTCTATCGCGCATCGAAATGATCGCAGCGGAGACCGCCGCGAGCCCGGTTCGCGTGACGCTCGAACTCCCGGCAGCGGCGGAAGAGCGCAGCGCGCGGCCGGAGGGCAGCGCGCCTGGCATGGCGAGTCCGGCGTCCATGGCGGCGTCCGAAGCACCGGCCGCTGCGCCCGCGAGCGCCGCCGCTTCCCGTGCGCCGCGCCCGGCGAGCCCCGCGGAACGCTCGAACATGATGCGCGAGTTCACGTTCGAGAGCTTCGTCGCCGGCAAGGCAAACCAGCTCGCCCGCGCGGCGGCGATGCAGGTCGCGGAGAATCCGGGCGCGTCGTACAACCCGCTGTTCGTATACGGCGGCGTCGGCTTGGGCAAGACGCATCTCATCCAGGCCGTGGGGAACTACGTTCTCGCCCAGCGCCCGGATGCGCGTGTGCGCTACCTGCACGCGGCCCAGTACATCTCGGACGTGGTGCGCGCCTACCAGCAGAAATCCTTCGACGAGTTCAAGCGCTATTACCACTCGCTCGATCTCCTTCTGATCGACGACATCCAGTTCTTCACCGGCAAGGACCGGACCCAGGAGGAATTCTTCTACGCGTTCAATGCGCTCATCGAGGCGCACAAGCAGGTCATTCTCACCTCCGACACCTACCCCCGCGACATCGCCGGACTGGACGAGCGGCTGAAGTCGCGATTCTCGTGGGGCCTCACCGTCGCGATCGAGCCGCCCGAGCAGGAGATGCGGGTCGCCATCATCCTCAAGAAAGCCGAGGCCGTCGGCGTCAAGCTGCCCGAAGACGTCGCGTTCTTCATCGCCAAGCACATTCGCTCGAATGTCCGCGAGATCGAAGGCGCGCTCAAGAGCGTGATTGCGTTCGCCCGGTTCAACGGCCGCGAGATCGGGCTCGACAGCGCCAAGGAAGCGCTGCGCGACCTCCTCTCCGTCCAGAACCGGCAGGTCACCGTCGAGAACATCCAGAAGACCGTCGCCGAGTTCTACAAGATCAAGGTCTCGGACATGCACTCGAAGAAGCGCTCGCGCAACGTCGCGCGGCCGCGGCAGATGGCGATGGCGCTCGCCAAGGAACTGACCCAACTCAGTCTTCCCGACATCGGCGACGCGTTCGGCAACCGCGATCACACCACCGTGCTCCACGCCTGCCGCACGATCGCCGGCCTGCGCGAAAAGGACACGGAGCTCAATCGCGACTTCCATGTGCTCGAGCAGGTTCTCAAAGGCTGAGCGCGAATGAAGCCTGAACAAGCTGGGGGCGGATTGTTGGTAACTGGGCGCGCGCGGCGCTTCCCTGAAACGGTCCCCTTTCCATGCCCTCGCCTTCCCCAGGCTTGTCCACAGGCATTGCACTGCTTAACACGATGACGCAAAACCCGTTTGTGCTCTTACCCCCGTTTTTTCCGGACATCATCATCAATACCAGGTAAATAAAATGAACTTGGTCAAGACCAACCGGGAAACCCTGCTCAAGCCTCTTCAGGCAGTCTCCGGAATCATCGAGCGGCGTCACACGCTGCCGATCCTGTCGAACGTGCTGCTGCAGCGTACCGACAGCAAGATCTCGTTCGTCGCGACGGACATCGAGATCGAGATCACCGCCGAGGTCGAGGTGGAAGGTGCCGGAGAATCGCGTGGCGTCACGGTCGGCGCGCGCAAGCTCCTCGACATCCTGCGTGCGTTGCCGGACTCGGCGGACGTCACCCTCGCGCTGCAGGACAAGCGCCTCCAGGTCAAGAGCGGGAAGAGCCGCTTCAACCTCCAGACGCTGCCGCCGGAGGATTTCCCGCGCATGGCTGCGCCGGAGGGAGGCGGGGTCGCGTTCTCGATGCCGCAGGGCGCGCTGAAAGCGCTGCTCGCGCTCGTGCAGTACGCGATGGCGCAACAGGACATCCGCTACTACCTGAACGGCCTCCTGATGGTCGTGGACGGTTCGGAACTCAAGGTCGTCGCGACTGACGGCCACCGGCTCGCGTTCGCCTCGCGCCGGCTCGAGACGGATCTCGGCAGGCAGGAGGTCATCCTGCCGCGCAAGACCATTCTCGAGCTCGCCAAGCTGCTTTCCGACGGTGACACGCCAGTGGAGATCCGGCTTGCGGCGAACCAGGCGCGTTTCGCCTTCGACGGAGTCTTGCTGGTATCGAAGCTTGTCGACGGGAAGTTCCCGGACTACACCCGCGTCATCCCGCAAAATCATCCGAAGCTCGTCAAGATTGGGCGTGTCACGCTGCAACAGTCGCTCTCGCGCGCGGCGATCCTCACCTCCGACAAGTTTCGCGGCGTGCGCTGGATGCTCTCGCCGGGCAGCCTGAAGATCAGCAGCACCAATACCGAGCAGGAAGAGGCGCAGGAAGAGCTCGATATCGACTACGCGGGCGAGGCCCTCGACATCGGCTTCAACGTCGGCTACCTGCTCGACGTGCTGGCGAACGTCGACACCGACGAGATCGAGTGCGCGCTCGGCGACGCGTCTTCGAGCGCGCTGATCACGGTGCCGGGCAGGCCCGACTTCAAGTACGTCGTGATGCCGATGCGGATCTGACGCGAAGCCGAGTCGGGTCGCCGCGGGCCTGCGCTTGGCTGCGGCACCCCCAGGCGGGCCGAGACGCCGACCGCGCGGCGCTCGCGCCATCGCGGCACGAACGCGGGGAAGCATGGAAACCAGATGACAGAAGAGCACAAACCGAACGGACAGGACGACGCGCATCGAAACGGCGGCGAGTACGACTCCTCGAGCATCAAGATGCTCAAGGGACTCGACGCCGTGAGGAAGCGCCCCGGGATGTACATCGGCGACACGTCCGACGGCACCGGCCTGCACCACATGGTCTTCGAGGTGGTCGACAACGCCATCGACGAGGCGCTCGCGGGCCACTGCGACGCGATCGACATCACCATCCACACCGACAACTCGGTATCGGTCGCGGACAACGGCCGCGGCATTCCGACGGAGATCCACCGGGACGACGAGCACGGCCGCTCCGCGGCCGAGATCGTCATGACCGAACTGCATGCCGGCGGAAAGTTCGATTCGAACTCCTACAAGATCTCGGGCGGACTCCACGGCGTCGGCGTGTCCGTGGTCAACGCGCTCTCCGACTGGCTCCGGCTCACCATCCGCCGGGAGGGCAAGACGCACTCGATGGAGTTCAGGAAGGGCATCGCCGTCGAGCCGCTCAAGGTTGTGGGCACGACCGAGCGCCGCGGCACCGAGGTGCACTACCTCGCGAGCGCAGAGATCTTCGGCAACATCGAGGTCCACTA
This sequence comes from Burkholderiales bacterium, assembly GCA_025458245.1. GTDB lineage: Bacteria > Pseudomonadota > Gammaproteobacteria > Burkholderiales > SG8-39 > JAOAEA01. The sequence goes on along the minus strand of JALOSW010000023.1, from coordinate 18,831 downwards.
CGACATCCTCGCGCGGCGCCTGCGCGAGCTCTCGTTCCTCAACAACGGCGTCAACATCCGGCTCATCGACCAGCGGGCGGGCAAGGAGGAGACGTTCGCCTTCGCGGGCGGCGTGAAGGGCTTCGTCGAGTTCATCAACCGCAACAAGAACGTCCTGCACCCGACGATCTTCCACGCGTACGGCGAGCGAGACGGCATCGGCGTCGAGGTCGCGATGCAGTGGAACGACTCGTACCAGGAGGCGGTGCTTGCGTTCACCAACAACATCCCGCAGCGGGACGGCGGCACGCACCTGACGGGCATGCGCGCCGCGATGACGCGTGTTCTCAACAAGTACATCGAGGAACACGAGATCGCGAAGAAGGCCAGGGTCGAGACCACGGGCGACGACATGCGCGAGGGCCTCTCGGTGGTGCTGTCCGTGAAGGTGCCGGAGCCGAAGTTCTCGTCGCAGACCAAGGACAAGCTCGTGTCGTCGGAAGTGCGGCCTGCGGTCGAGGAAGTCGTGGCGGAGAAGCTGATGAGCTTCCTGCTCGAGAATCCGCAGGACGCGCGCGTGATCACCGGAAAGATCGTCGAGGCGGCGCGCGCGCGGGAGGCGGCGCGCAAGGCGCGCGAGCTGACGCGGCGCAAGGGCGTACTCGATTCGTTCGGCCTGTCCGCGAAGCTCGCCGATTGCCAGGAGAAGGACCCGGCGGCGTGCGAGCTCTATCTTGTCGAGGGCGACTCGGCCGGCGGCTCCGCCAAGCAGGGGCGCGACCGCAAGTTCCAGGCGATCCTGCCGCTCAAGGGGAAGATCCTCAACGTCGAGCGCGCGCGCTTCGACAAGCTGCTCGCCTCCAATGAGATCGCGACCCTCATCACCACGCTGGGCACCGGCATCGGCAAGGACGAGTTCGATCCGGGGAAGCTGCGCTACCACCGCATCATCATCATGACCGACGCCGACGTGGACGGCGCGCACATCCGCACGCTGCTCCTCACTTTCTTCTACCGGCAGATGCCGGAACTGGTGGAGCGGGGCCACGTCTATATCGCCCAGCCGCCGCTCTACAAGGTGAAGCTCGGCAAGGACGAGCGCTATCTCAAGGACGAGCACGAGCGCGGGCAGTTCATGCTGAAGCAGGCGCTCGTCGGTGCGGGCCTCGTGCCGGGTGCGGGCGCGCAGCCAATCGTCGGCGACGCGCTCGGGAACCTGGCGAAGTCCTACCTGCTCTCCGAAGCGGTGATCGAGCGGCTCTCGCGCCTGATCGATCCCGACGCCCTGTGGGCGGTCCTGAACGGCGTGAAGCTCGACCTCGGCTCGCAGTCGGCAGCGCAGGCGAGCGCAGAGCGGCTCGAGGCCGCTCTGCCGAAGGGCGAAGCCACGGTGCGCGTGCGCTGGGAGGAGAAGAACGAGCGTTGGCAGCTCGTGATCGCGCGGACGCGCCATGGCAACGTGAAGACCACGGTCCTCGACGAGGATTTCCTGGTTTCCGGCGACTGCCGCCAGCTCATCGAGACGGCGACGCTGCTGGAGGGACTGCTAGGTTCCGGCGCGACCGTGCGGCGCGGCGACGACGCTCATCCGGTCGCGAGCTTCGGCGAAGCGATGGACTGGCTGCTCGCGCAGGTCGAGCGAAGTGCGTCGATCCAGCGCTACAAGGGCCTCGGCGAGATGAACCCCGAGCAGCTCTGGGAGACGACCATGGACCCGGGCACGCGCCGGCTCCTGAAAGTGCAGATCGAGGACGGCATCGCGGCCGACGAGATCTTCACGAAGCTGATGGGGGAAGAAGTGGAACCGCGGCGCGAGTTCATCGAGCGCAATGCGCTGATCGCGCGGTTGGACGTCTGAGGGGGGGCGCGCCGGGCACCCCTTGCGCGCCGCGAACAGCCGCCGTGTCAAACGGAACGGGCTCCCTCGGGAGCCCGGTCTCGTTGCAGGCGCGACCGTGTCGCACAGCGGCGCGCTGCTGCGCCGTGCCGATCGCGCCGACTAGTTGAGTTCCTTGCTCTTCCAGAACTTCGTGCCTGTTGCCGCCCCGCCAACCTGCACACCGTTCGGTGTGAGCGTGTAGTACTCCGCTCCGGAGACCGTGCCGCCGCTCCCCGAGCCTGCGTCCTTGCCCGCGACGCCCGCCGCGGCGCCGCCGCCGCCGCCGAATTCCCAGCCCTTGTCGATGAACTGCTGCATCGACTTCGCGTCCTTGAACACGATCAGAGTCCGATTCTGCGACGCGCCGACCTGCAGGCCGAGGCTGCCCTGCGCCATGTCCATGAAGGTGTCGTGGCGGGTCTTGTTGTTGTGCACGAGGCCGCTTCCGCCGGCGCCGCCGACGAGGAAGCTCAGGCCATACGTGGTGAAGACGCCGTAGCCGGGCGCTTTCTGAACCTGCGCCTTGAGCTCGGGCTTCGCCTTGTAGAAGTCAGCGAGTGCGGTCTTCGCCGCTTCGCGAACCTCTGCCTGTTTCTTCGCCGTCTCCGACTGGGCGAGCGTGGTGCCGGTTGCGACGGGCAGGAAGAGCGCGCCGGCGGCGAGCAGCTTGAGCAAGCCGAGTTTCATGTCGAGTCTCCTTTGAACGGTGAGGAACGTCGGGACGGTGCCATGGGCCGCACCGGTGCGCGTCCGCCGGCGGTGGGCGTTCCCGAAGGCGCAACGATAATCCTAACCGGGTCGCGCGTCCGGGCCCGCGACCGGCGTCCTGCGCGCGTGCTCAGGCGCCGCGCTTTCGGGCCGGCGCCTTGCGCGGTGCGGGCGCTTTCGCAGCGGGCCGCTTGGTTGCCGCTTTCTTTGCCGGGGCGCGCTTTGCCGAGTCGGGGGCTTCCGGCTCCTTGGCGGCCTTCGCGACGCGCTTCGCGGCGGGCTCCTGCGCGGCTTTGCCGGCCGGCGCCTTCGCGGCCGCTGCGCCGGCTTCACCCTTCTTCGCCTCGCGTGGCGCGAACTCGAACCCGATCTTGCCGTCGGGCTGGCGCGCCAGGAACGCCGAGAAGGGCCGGCCTTTCTTCGAGATGAACTTGTGCAGGAGATCGGTCTTGCCCGTAGCGAGGAGTTTCTTCACCTGCTCGGGCTCGATGGCTCGCTGCAGGATGATCTTGCCGGTGCGGAAATCGCAGGTGCGCCCGGGCCCCACCGATTTCTCGCAGACATACGCGAGCTCGTGGTCGAACACGTTCGCGTCGCACTTCGGGCATTTGCCGAGGGGCGTCTGCGCCGAGAAATCCACCGGCTCCGCGTCGCGCTCGCCGTCGGCGCCGCCCTGACCGAAATCGAGTTCCACGCCGAAGTCGTCCTTGAGCTTCAGCATCGCGGCGAACGGCCGTCCCATGCGGCTGCGGAAGTTCTGCAGCGGCCCGATCGCGCGGTCGCGAAAGAGCTGCTCGGCTTCCTCGTTCTCGACGCGGCGGCTCGCGATCACCTTCCACATCGAGAAGTCGCACTTCTCGCACTGGAATTTCTTGTAGTTCTCGTGCACCTTGCCGCCGCACTTCGGGCACGGCGCCCCGAGCGTCGCGATCGGCTCGTCGATGCTCGTGCCGCGCTTGATCCGGTCGACGAGGTCGCGCGTCGTTTCGACGATGTGATCCATGAACTCTTCGCGACGCAGCCGGCCGTGCTCCATCTGCTTGAGTTTGAACTCCCAGTCTCCGGTCAGTTCGGGCGAGCGCAGCTCGTCGATGCCGAAGCGCGACAGCGCGTAGAGAAGATCGAACGCTTTCGCGGTCGGCTGCAGCTCGCGGCCATTGCGGTGCACGTAGTCCTCGAAGATCAGCCCTTCGATGATCGCAGCGCGCGTCGCGGGGGTGCCGAGCCCTTTTTCCTTCATCGCTTCCGCGAGTTCCTCGTCGTCTACGAGCTTGCCGGCGTTCTCCATGGCCGAGAGCAGCGTGGCTTCGGTATAACGCGCGGGCGGCCGCGTCTGGTCGGCCTTGACCGCCACCGACGCGGTCTTCACCTTGCCATCGGGAACCGGCGCGAGTGTCGGCGCGTCCTTGTCCTCGGCTTCCTTGCCGTACACGGAAAGCCAGCCGGCGTTGACCATCACCCGGCCTTCGCTCTTGAACGGCTCGTCTTCGACGCGCGTGATGCGCGTGGTCACGAGGAACTCCGCCGCCGGGTAGAACGCGGCGAGGAAGCGCTTCACCACGAGCTCGTAGAGCTTCTGCTCGGGCTCGGAGAGATTCTTCGGCGCCTGCAGCGTCGGGATGATCGCGAAGTGATCCGAGATCTTCTCGTTGTTGAAGATGCGCTTGTTGGGCCGGATCCAGCCCTCCTTGAGCACCTGCGCGGCGAACGGCGCGAATGCCCTGGTCGTGCCCGCCTTGTCGGAGAGCATCTGCAGCGTCTTCTTCACCGTGCCGAGGTAGTCTTCGGGCAGCGCGCGCGAGTCGGTCCGCGGGTAAGTGAGGACCTTGTGCTTCTCGTAGAGCGCCTGCGCGAGGCCGAGCGTGTTGCGCGCGGAGAAGCCGAAGCGGCCGTTCGCGTCGCGCTGCAGGCTCGTGAGGTCGTAGAGGAGCGGCGCGCTCTGCGTCGAGGGCTTCGATTCCTCGGTGACGACGCCGGGCTTGCCGACACACTTGTCGCGGATCGCCTCGGCGCGCGCCTGATCCCAGAGACGCTCGGCGCGCACGTGCTCGTCCGCCGGGTCACGCACGAACCGTTCGTCGAACCAGCGCCCGGTGTACTCGCCGCCCTTGCCCGTGAAGGTGCCGATCACCTCCCAGTAATCGCGCGCCACGAACTCCTTGATGCGACGTTCGCGCTCAACGAGTACCGCCAGCGTCGGTGTCTGCACCCGGCCCACGGTGGTCTTGTAGAAGCCGCCGTCCTTCGAGTTGAAGGCGGTCATCGCGCGCGTGCCGTTGATGCCGACGAGCCAGTCCGATTCCGAGCGGCAGGTCGCCGCGTCGGCGAGGCCCTGCATTTCACGGTCGCTGCGCAGGGACTCGAACCCCTCGCGGATCGCCGCGGGCGTCATCGACTGGAGCCAGAGACGCTCGATCGGCTTCTTCGTCCCCGCATGCTGCGCGATCAGCCGGAAGATGAGCTCGCCCTCGCGCCCCGCGTCGCACGCGTTGACGAGCGTGCTCACGTCCTTGCGCTTGATGAGCCTCGTGAGGAGCTTCAGCCGGTCTTCGGTTCTCTCGATCGGCCGCAGATCGAAGTGCGGCGGAATCACGGGCAGATTCGCGAACGACCACTTCCCGCGCTTCACCTCATATTCATCTGGCGCCGCGATCTCGACGAGGTGGCCGATCGCCGACGAGAGCACGTAGTCGTCGCTCTCGAAATAGTCGCCGTGGCGCGTGAAGCCGCCGAGCGCGCGGGCGATGTCCGCGGCCACGGAAGGCTTCTCGGCAATGATGAGCTTCTTGCTCATGGAATTTTTGCTGTCGCGCGGCGTGCGCGCTCGGGAACACGGGGCAACGATGCGGGGAATCCGCACCGGCGAGGCGCGCGAATGATAAGAGCAAGGCCGAGACGGTGGCAAGGCGGGATGTTGCGTCGCGTGCGCGCCCCGGCAAACGAAAAGGGCGGCTCCGCCGCCCTTTTCGCGCTTCGAATCAACGATGTCGCACGGCTAGTGCACGTACCGGTCGGCCCCGTCGGGCAGCAGTTCCTCGAGCACGAGCGTGTCGACGCTGCCGTGGCGCGTCCAAAGCACCATCAGCACGATCACTTTCATTTTCTCGAGCTCGACCGTGTCGCCTGCGAGCGCCATCGCTCGCTCGATCACCACTTCACGCTCGGGCGGCGTGAGGACGCGCGCGCCTTCGAGAAACGCGAGGAAGCCGAGGCTTTCGACCGAGAGCTTGTCGCGTTCCTGATCGGTGAAGCCGCGAAAAGAGGTGCTCGCTGCGAACTCGCCGGGAAGCGCATCGGTGTCGGTCTCCGCGAGGCCCTCGAGCCAGTCGAGCGCGTCGCTGATCTCTTCGTTCTCGAAGCCGGCGGCGGTGAGCTTGCGGGCGAGGGTGTCGTGGTCTGGATACGCTTCGGACTGGTAGTAGTTCTCGAACAGGTAGACGAGGACGTCGATCATCGAATGCGCCGGAGCTTGGGGGAGTCGTCGCGGGAAGCTCTGCTGCTCGCTTCGCGCGCTGGAGTCGGGGGGTCGCAGGCCGGGCTCGCGCCGGATTCGCGGAGCCTCTTCACGCGAGGCGCTGATATCGGCCGCCGGGAAGGCATGAGACGCTTCCGTCGAGCTCAAGTGCGAGGAGGATGGAGGATAGTTCGCCGGCCGTCAAGCCAACCCGCCCTGCGAGCGTGTCGAGATCGCATGGATCGTGCCCCATTGCATCGAGCACTCTCGCATGCGCGGGATCGAGCGACGGCGATGCCGCGATTCCGGCTCCGTGTACGAAGTCCGCGCCCGACGTGAGCTCTTCGAGAACATCGCCCGCGCTTTCCGCGAGCTTCGCGCCCTGCTTGATCAGCGCGTGACAGCCTTTCGCGAGGGGCGAATGGATGGATCCTGGAATCGCGAACACCTCGCGCCCTTGCTCGGCGGCGAGCCTTGCGGTGATGAGCGACCCGCTCGACGTTGCCGCCTCCACGACCAATACGCCGCGCGCGAGCCCGCTGATCAGACGGTTGCGGCGCGGGAAGTTTCCGGCCGTTGCCGGCGTGCCGAGCGGGAACTCCGACACCACCGCGCCCCTCGCGGCCACTTCGGCGATGAGCGGCGCGTTGCGCGGCGGATATGCGATGTCCACGCCGGTGCCGAGGATACCGATCGTGGATCCGGGGCCGTCGAGCGCGCCGCGATGTGCGGCCGCGTCGATTCCGAGCGCCAATCCGCTCACAACGGCGAGCCCGGACTGGCTGAACGCGCGCGCGAAGTTCTCGGCATTCGCGAGACCCTGCGGCGTCGCGTTGCGGCTGCCGACGATCGCGAGCGATCTGGCGGAGAGCAGCGAGACGTCGCCGCGCACGTAGAGGAGCGGCGGCGGATCCGGTATCTCCAGCAGCTGCTGCGGGTAGTCCTCGTCGGCGAGCGTCACGACGCGGTGCCCGCGCTGCTCGGCCCATGCGAGTGCGCGCGCGACGGCCGCTGCTGCGGCATCCGCGAACACGCGCGCCGCAAGAGCGTCGCCGACAAGCCGCGCGACGGCGACGCGGCCAGCCGCCAGCACCCGCTCGGGCAGACCGAACTCGGCGAGGAGTTTGCGGAGCGTTTGTCCGCCGAGACCCGGAACGAGGCTCAGGCGCACCCACGCCGCGAGGCCGGCATCGTGCGGCATCGCGGCGCGCTACAGTTCAAGCGATCAGGGACGCGTGGTGACGTCGCCCGGGAGCACCGGGCGGTCGGCGCTCGTGATCAGTCCGTACGAGATGCTCTCGAACGTGCGGAACACGAACACCAGGCCGTAGCGCTCCTCGGGGAGTTGTACGCTCGCCGGTCGCTCGTGGCCCATGTAGAACGGCCCGACGCTGCGGTCGAAGTTGATCGTGGTGTCGCGGTTGAGCGCGAGCACGTCGCCGGGCGTCAGGCCGTCTTTCGCGCCGCGGTTGAGCGAAACGATCATGAGCGGCCCAGCCTCGCGACGCGTGTCGAAGCCCGAGATGCTCGCGGCGGGTTGCGGCGTCGCGAGCGCCGGTGTGACCGCGCCGAGCAGACTCACGTCCGAGCGGCCGCCGTAGACCGCGATCACCCGTCCGCGAATGTCCTTTTCGGGCGCCTTCGGGACGTAGCTCAACAACTCCGGCTTGCCCGCCGGGATGAGGCGGTCGCCCGGCCCGATCTCCTGCGTCGCCTGGGTGATGATGACCGTCGCCGGGTCGCCGGGCCGCACGACGCGTGCAGTGCCGAGATAGACCGCTTCGTAGCCGAGCACCCTGTTCGTGTCGGGATCCATCAGCGGCGCGCCCTGACGGTAGAGCAGCCACGCTTTCTCGGGGCTCGCGCCGATGCCGGACACATAGGCACGGCTGCCGGTGCCGATATTGAAGCGGCCCTCTTCGGTCGCGACGATGCGCGGGGCGGCCGCCAGGCCGTTTTCCTCGATGACGAGCGGCCGCGACAGCCAGGGCTCGATTGCGCTGGCGGGAATGGACGGAATCGCCTCTGCAGTCTGCTCGCCGCGAACCCGCGGCGTCAGCTTGCGCGTGGTCTCGTCGATCGAGAGCCGCATGGCGCCGCGGTCGAGGACGATCACCTCGCCCGGAAAGATGAGGTGCGGATTCTTGATCTGGTCCTTGTTCAGCCGCCAGATCTCGGGCCAGCGCCATGGCTCCTTGAGGAACTTGCCGGAGATGTCCCAGAGCGTGTCGCCCTTGCGCACCGTGTACCGGTCCGGCGCCGTTTCCTGGATGGCGACGTTTACCGCCTGGGCGAGCACGGCGCCGGCCGCGAGGGCCGACGCGAGGATGAGAATTGCTCGCATGCTAGACTTCTTGAACATAGGAACCTCGGCCGCCAATTAAGCCCATAGGATCAGGGGGCCTCGCACCGGAGGCCAGCCAGCAGTTCAGATTCTGCTCGAGATTCTGCATGTAATACATTCATGCAGCAAGTTTTTTATGGCCATTCGTGAAATTCTCCGCTATCCGGACGAGCGTCTGCATACGGTCGCCGCGCCGGTCGAGACGGTCGACGACGGCATCCGCGACCTCGTGCGCGACATGGCGGAAACCATGTATGCGGCGCCGGGCATCGGACTCGCCGCGACGCAGGTCGACGTGCACAAGCGGGTGATCGTCATCGACGTGTCCGAGGAGCGCAACCGCCTCGTCGTGCTCATCAACCCAGAGATCATCGCGCGCTCCGGCGAGCAGGAATGCGAGGAAGGCTGCCTTTCCGTGCCCGGAGTCTATGACAAGGTCATTCGCGCGGAGAAGGTAAAAGTGCGCGCCCTCGGGACCGACGGCATGTCCTTCGAACTCGAGGCGGACGGCCTGCTCGCGGTGTGCATCCAGCACGAGATGGATCACCTGCTGGGCAAGGTGTTCGTCGAGTACCTGTCGCGGCTCAAGCAGAACCGCATTCGCGCCAAGCTCGTCAAGAAAGAGCGCGACCGGCGCGCTGCTGCGTAACGCCGTCGCGCACGTCATGCGGATCGTCTTCGCGGGCACGCCCGAGTTCGCCGTGCCGGCGCTCGCGGCGCTCGTCGCCGCCGGCGAAACCATCGTCTGCGTTCTCACCCAGCCCGATCGCCCCTCGGGTCGCGGCCTTGCGCTTGCGGAGAGTCCCGTGAAGCGCGCGGCGCGCGGTCGCGCCATCGACGTCTTCCAGCCGCAGACGCTGCGCGACGCGGACACGCAGGCGCGTATCGCGGCGCTCGCGCCGGACCTGATGGTGGTCGCCGCGTACGGCCTCATTCTGCCGCGGGCCGTGCTCGATATTCCCCGCCTTGGCGCGATCAACATCCACGCGTCGCTGCTGCCGCGCTGGCGCGGCGCCGCACCCATTCAGCGCGCGATCCTCGCGGGAGACGGCGAGACCGGGATCTCGATCATGCTCATGGAAGCGGGGCTCGACACCGGGCCGGTGCTCCTCTCGGCCCCCGTGGCGATCGAGGCGCACGACACCGCGGGCACGGTCCACGACGAGCTCGCTGCGCTCGGCGGACGGCTGATCGTCGAGGCGGTAGCGCGGCTCGCCGAGGGCCCGCTCGCGGGCGTGCCGCAGCCCGCCGAGGGCGTCACCTATGCGGCCAAGATCGAAAAGCGCGAGGCGCGCATCGATTGGGCGCGCCGCTCGGCCGAGATCGACTGCCAGATCCGCGCCTTCGATCCCGTTCCGGGCGCGTTCACGACGCTCGACGGCGCGGAAGTGAAGATCTGGCGCGCGCGGCCTCTCGAACTCCGCGCAGGCGCCGCCCCCGGGACGATCCTGCGCGCCTCGGCGAACGAGGGGCTTGCGGTCGCCTGCGGCGAGGGCGCGCTCGCGCTCGAGGAGCTGCAAAAGGCCGGCGGCAAGCGCCTAGCCGCCCCCGATTTTCTGCGCGGGACACGCCTAGAGCCGGGCCGGCGGTTCGGCGCCTGAAGTGCGTTGAATCTTCCGCGGTGCGACCCATCTAAGGGAGCGTGCGCGAAAATTGCGCCCGACGGGCGCCACGACGCGCGAATCCAGGAGTCGACCATGTTAGGCAATTGGCTGAAGACCACCATTCTGCTGGCGGGCATCCTCGCCCTTTTCGGCGCGGTCGGCGCCGCGATCGGCGGCACCCAGGGAATGATCCTCGCGCTGGCGATCGGCGGCGCGATGAATTTCTTCGCCTACTGGTTCTCCGACAAGATGGTGCTCAAGATGTACAAGGCGCACGAGGTGGACGAGACCTCGTCGCCGTACCTCCACGGCATGGTGAAGGAGCTCGCTGCCAAGGCGGGGCTGCCGATGCCGCGCGTGTACCTGATCGACGAAGCGCAGCCGAACGCCTTCGCGACCGGGCGGAACCCGGAAAACGCCGCAGTCGCCGCGACCACGGGGATCCTGCAGCTGCTCTCGCAGCGGGAGCTGCGCGGCGTGATGGCGCACGAGCTCGCGCACGTGCGCAATCGCGACATCCTCGTCTCGACCGTTTCCGCGACGATCGCCGGCGCGATCTCGACGCTCGCGCAGTTCGGCATGTTCTTCGGCGGGCAGAGTCGCGAAGGCGAGGGCGGCGGCAACCCGGTGCTCGCGATCCTCGCGATGATCTTCGCGCCGATCGCGGCGATGCTCATCCAGTTCGCCATCTCGCGCACACGCGAGTTCGGCGCCGACGCGGGCGGCGCCGACATCTCCGGCGACCCGGACGCGCTCGCCTCCGCGCTGGCGAAGATCGACCGCTACGCACGCGGCCTGCCGATGGAGACCGCGGAGGCGCATCCGGCCACGGCGCAGATGATGATCATCAACCCGCTCTCGGGCGGCGGGCTGCGCGGCCTGTTCAGCACGCACCCCGCGACCGAAGAGCGGATCGCGCGGCTGCGCGAGATCGCCGCCGCCGGCGTGCGCTGAAGCCGGCGTCCATCCTACGTCGGCAGGGGAAGGGGGCTGCGGCCCCCTTCGATTTTTCGTGTGCTGCGCGGCGCGGCTGCCGGCGCGTGCCACGCTGCTAGAATCGCGGCCTCCCCGTGGCCCACGCTGCACCATCCTCACCGCCGCTCTCCGAGCCGCTCGCGATGGCGAGCCGCGTCGTTGCGCAAGTCGCCGGCGGCGCGAGCCTCACCGTTGCGCTTGCCGGCGCGCTGCGCCCGGCTCGCGAGGCGCCGGCCTCGCTGCGCGGCGCGCTGCAGGATCTCGCCTACGCGACGCTCCGCGACTTCGGCTTCGTGGATCGCATCGCCGACTCGCTGGTGGCCCGGCCGCCGCAGCCGGAAGTCCGCGCGCTGCTCATGGTCGCGATCACGTCCCTGCGCGCGGGCCGTCGCGGCGCGCACGCGATCGTCGACCAGGCTGTCGAAGCGGCGGCGCTGCTCGGCGGCGAGCGCACCAAGGGGTTCGTCAACGCGGTGCTGCGGCGGTTCCTGCGCGAGCGAGAGTCGCTCGAGCGCGCCGCCGAAGCGACCGAAGCGGGGCGATTCCGCCATCCGCAATGGTGGATCGACCGTCTGCGGATCGCCTATCCGCACGAGTGGGAGTCGATGCTTGCCGCCGCGAACACGCACCCTGCGATGACGCTGCGGGTGAATCGCCGCCGCACGACCCGCGACGCGTATCTTGCGCGGCTCGGCGAGGTCGCGATCGATGCGCTCGCGGTGGGCGAGGACGGAGTGCTGCTCGCGAAGCCCATGCCCGTCGACGCGCTGCCGGGATTTCGCGAGGGTGAGGTCTCCGTGCAGGACGCCGGCGCCCAGCTCGCAGCGGGTCTGCTCGGCGCCGAGGACGGCATGACCGTGCTCGACGCCTGCGCCGCGCCCGGGGGCAAGACCGCACACATTCTCGAGCGTGCGGACGTGCGCCTGACCGCCGTCGACAGCGACGCCGCGCGCAGCGAACGCATCTGCGAGAACCTCGAGCGTCTCGGGCTCGCGGCGAAGGTCGTCGTCGGCGATGCGGCGCGCCCGCGAAGCTGGGCGGGCGACAGCCGGTACGACCGGATTCTCCTCGACGCGCCGTGCACGGCGTCGGGCGTCGTGCGCCGGCATCCCGACATCAAGTGGCTGCGCCGCGCAGACGACGTCGATCGGTTCGCGGCGACGCAGGCGGCGCTCCTGGACGCGCTGTGGCAGCGCCTGCAGCCGGGTGGCAGAATGCTGTACGCCACGTGCTCGGTCTTTCCCGAGGAGAACGTCGTGCAGGTCGAACGCTTCCTGTCGCGGCACCCGGATGCGCGCCGGCTGGCGATCGCGCATCCCGCCTCCGGTCAGCTCCTCCCGTCGCACGACCACGACGGTTTCTTCTACGCGCTCCTCGCGATGCAGCCCGCGGCCGCCTGATCCATGCCTTTCGCCCGCTTCCGATCCGCTGCACTCGTCGCGCTCGCCGCGGTGCTCGTGCTCGCGGCGCCGGTGCGTGCCGACGAGATCGACGTGCGCAACGCGCGGCTCGCCGCCACGGAGGAGGGCTATGCGCTCGATGCCGACTTCGAGTTCGAGCTGAATCCGCGTCTCGAGGACGCGCTCGCGAAGGGCGTGCCGCTCTTCTTCGTGGTCGAGTTCGAAGCGGAGCGGCCGCGCTGGTACTGGTGGAACGAGCGAGTCGTTCAGCGGACGCTCGCGACGCGGCTCTCGTACAACGCGATCACGCGGCAGTACCGGGTGTCCGCCGGCGGCGCGCTCGCGCAGAGCTTCGCTTCGCTCGCCGAAGCGCAGCGCGCGGTGTCGCGCGTCCGCGACTGGCTGGTTCTCGAGCGCGGCCAGACGCGAGCGGACGAGACGTACCTCATCGCGCTGCGCATGCGGCTCGACCTCACGCAGATGCCGAAGCCCTTCCAGGTGAGCGCGATCGCCAATCGCGACTGGACGCTCGCCTCCGACTGGAAGCGCTGGCGGTTCACGCCTCCGGAGCGGCCTTCGCGATGACGTACGTGCTCATCGCCAGCGCGGTCGCGGGCGGGATCCTGCTGTTCCTGCTTGCCGCCGCGAGCGGCAACACGGCGCTGTTCGCCAAGCACTATCCGCTGCTTCTAGGGCTGAACGTCGTGATGGCGGTCGCGCTGGTCGGGCTGGTGGGATATCAGCTCTACTCGCTGGTGCGCGCGCGGCGGCAGCGCGTCTTCGGCTCGCGGCTTACGCTGCGTTTCGTCGGATTCTTCGCGCTGATGGCGGTCGTGCCCGGCGTCATCGTCTACACCGTTTCGTTGAGCTTCCTCACGCGCTCGATCGAGTCGTGGTTCGACGTGCGCGTCGACAGCGCGCTCGAGGGCGGCATCAGCCTCGGGCGGAGCGCGCTCGAAAGCCTGCTCACGGACCTCTCCGCTAACGCGTCGGCGTTCGCCGGAGAGCTCGCCGACACGCCGCCGGCCGCGCTGCCGCTGCAGCTCGACCGGCTGCGCGAGCGTGCCGGGGCTTCGGAAGCGCTGCTCGTTTCGGGCAACGGGTCGGTGATCGCTAGCGCGAGCCGCGACTTCGGCAAGCTCGTCGCGGATGCTCCGCCGCCGGGCGTGCTGCGCCAGGCGCGGCAGGCGCAGGGCTACGGTGCGGTCGAGAGCGAAGGCGAGCGCGGGCTGCGGCTGCGCGTGATCGTGCCCCTGCCCTCGCTGACGATCACGGGCGATACGCGGTACCTGCAGCTCGTGCAGCCGGTGCCGAGCTCGCTCGCCGAGAACGCGGAGAGCGTGCAGGCGGCGTTCCGCGATTACAAGGAGCTCGCACTCGCTCGCCAGGGGCTGCGCCAGATCTACATTCTCACGCTCACGCTCACGTTGCTCTTCGCGCTGTTTTCCGCGATCGCGCTCGCGTTCGTGCTCTCGCGTCGGCTCTCGGAGCCGCTTGCCGACCTGGCGCAGGGTACGCAGGCGGTGGCGCGCGGCGACTTCACGCGCCGCGCCTCGGTCAAGAGCGCCGATGAGCTCGGCATCCTCACGCGCTCGTTCAACACCATGACCGGACAGCTCGACGAGGCGCGCCGCGCCGCCGACGCGAGCCGCGTCCAGGTCGAGAACGCGAAGGCCCGGCTGGAAAACATCCTCGCCAACATCTCGGCGGGCGTGCTGGTGCTCGACCCCGCGCTGCGGGTGGAGCAGGCGAACGCGGGCGCTGCGGCGATCCTGCGCGAGGATCTCGAGCCGCTGGTCGGGCGGGCGCTCGCTGCCTGGGAGACGGAAACCGAGCTCGCGCAAGCGATCGCCGCCGGATTCGCAGCGGATGGCGATGCCGAGTGGCAGCGCGAGCTGGAGCTGCCCGCGACCGGGCAGGTCCTGCTCCTGCGCGGCTCGACGCTGCCGCCGGAGGCCGGCGGCGGCCGCATCGTGGTGTTCGACGATGTCACGCAGCTGGTGGCCGCGCAGCGCGCCACCGCCTGGGCCGAGGTGGCGCGACGCCTCGCACACGAGATCAAGAACCCGCTCACGCCGATCCAGCTCTCGGCCGAGCGCATGGCCGCGAAGCTCGGCCCGAAGCTCGACGCCGGCGACGCGGCCGCGCTCACCCGCGCCACCAACACGATCGTCGATCAGGTCGCGAGCCTGAAGACCATGGTCGACGAGTTCAAGGCCTATGCGCGATTGCCCACGCCCTCCCTCATGCCGCTCGATCTCAACCGGCTAGTGAACGAAGTGCTGACGCTCTACGAGCACGGAACCGGGTCGGTCGCGATCCGCACGCGGCTCGCGGACGCGCTGCCGCCGGTGCGCGGCGACGCCGCGCAGCTCCGCCAGGTGATCCACAACCTGCTGCAGAACGCGCAGGACGCACTCGCCGGGAGCGCGGAGCCGGTGGTCGAGCTCGTGACCGAGCAGGCGGGTGACCGCATCTGGCTGCGCGTGATCGACAACGGCGCCGGGTTCGCCGAGGCGACCCTCAAGCGCGCGTTCGAACCTTATGTGACCACGAAGCCGAAAGGCACCGGGCTCGGGCTCGCGATCGTGAAGAAGATCATCGACGAGCACCACGGAACGGTGCGCATCGAGAATCGCCGCGAGCGAGGCGCCGCGGTGTCGATCGCGCTGCCGCTCGCCAAGGCCGCATGACCGCTCGACGCAAAGCCCGTGGCGTGCGCGTACCGGTGCCGACCGCGAGAGACGGCGAGCGACCGGGCGCGCACACCGGGCGCTGTCGATCCCGGGACGCGCGTGCGCGCCGCGCCCGCGAAGGTCCGCCGCTGGGTGGTCCCGGACGCACCGGGCTCTAGGAAGAGAAGGAACGCATGGCAACCATTCTGGTCGTCGACGACGAAGTCGGCATCCGCGATCTGCTCTCGGAGATCCTCTCCGACGAGGGCCACACGGTGCGCTCCGCCGAGAACGCCACCGCCGCCCGCGAGGCGCGCGCCCGCGAGCGGCCCGACCTCGTCCTGCTCGACATCTGGATGCCGGACACGGACGGCATCTCGCTCCTCAAGGAGTGGGCCTCGAGCGGCGCGCTCACCATGCCCGTGGTGATGATGTCCGGCCACGCCACCGTCGACACCGCCGTCGAGGCGACCCGCATCGGTGCGACCGATTTCCTCGAGAAACCGATCGCGTTGCAGAAGCTGCTCGCGACCGTCAAGCGCGTGCTGCGCCAGCAGGAATCGCAGCCTGCGACGCGCCTTTCGCTCGCGACCGTCGGCCGCGCACCCGCGCTCGTGGATCTGCGCAAGCGCCTCGCGCAACTCGCGACCGTGGGCCTGCCGCTCCTCCTGCGCGGCGGACCGGGGATGATGCCCGAGCTCTTCGGCCGGCTGGTCCAGCAGCCGAACACGCCGTGGGTCGCCGGCACGGCGGCGCTCGCCGAAGCGCCGCAGGACATCCTTGCGCAGGCGGCGGGTGGCGTGCTCTTCGTGGAGGAACTCACGACCCTGTCGCGCGGCGCGCAGCGCGGTCTCGCGTTCGCGGCCGAGCGCGCACCGCGCCAGAAAGTGCGCATCATCTCGTTCACCGCAGAGGATCCCGAGCTCCTCGTCGCCGAACGCGGCTTCGACGCCGAGCTGCTGGCGCGCCTTTCCGGCGTGGTGATGCGACTGCCGCTGCTGCGCGAGTTCGCCGAGGACATTCCCGACATCGCCTCGCTGATGCTCTCGCAGCTGGTCGAGGCGCGCGTCTGTCCGCCCCGGCGACTTTCCACGGCCGCGCTCAACACGCTTCGGCAGGCGCCCTGGCAGCGCAATCTCGAGTCGCTGGCTCAGGCGGTCCGCTCGGCGGCGCTCACGTCGCTCGAAGAGGAGATCGGGCCGAAGGATGTCGAGCGCGTGCTCGGGCCGGAGGCGCCCGAGGCGGTGATGCCCGGCATCTCGCTCGACCAGCCGCTGCGCGAGGCGCGGGAGGCGTTCGAGCGTGCCTATCTCGAGCATCATCTCGCGCGCGAGCAGGGCTCGATCGCGCGGGTGGCGGACCGGAGCGGGCTGGAGCGGACGCACCTCTACAGAAAGCTGAAGCAGCTGGGTATCGGCCTTGCGCGGAAGGACGAGTAGGGCTGCTTCAGCCGGCTCGGGGGAGCAGCGAGGGGGCGTCGCCCCTTCGCTCCTGAGGTAAAGCTGAAACAGCTGGGTATCGGCCTTGCGCGGAAGGACGAGTAGAGCTGCTTCAGCGCTCGCGCGGCAGCTTCAACCCCACCCGGCTGACCTGCCCCCCATCCATTTCGCGCACGGTCAGCTCGAGCGGCCCGAGCATGGCGCGGTCGCCGACCACGACGCGGCCATGCGCGCGTGCGCTGAGGTACGCACCGACCGCCAGCCCTTCCGGCGTTCCTGTGGGCAGGGTCGTGCCATAGGCGCGTGCGATCTCGCCGAGCGTGGCGCCTGCATCGAGAACGAACTCGCCGAAGAACGTCTGCGTGGCGAGCGGCCCGGACCGTTCCTCGGGGGCGAAGAATTCGGCGAGCGCGTCGATCTCGCCAGCGGGGCACAACAGGCACGCGACATCGTCGACTTGCAGCGTTGCCTCGACGGGGTCGAGCGGCACCCCGGCACGCAGCACCGAAACGAGCCGTGCGTCGGCCGGGAACGCGAGCGCTCGCGCCGGCTGCCCGGCGGCGCGGCTCTCGGCGGCAATGGCGAACTGCACCAGCTCCCAGGCGGCGCCGCGGCTCGTCGCGACCGGCTGCCGCGCCAGCGGCGCCGGCGCCGGGGGCACCGCGACGCGGAAGAAGCGCGCGCCCGCAGCGACCGAAGCTCCCTGCACCAGCAACGACACGAGCACGACGAAGAACGCCACGTTGAACAGGAGCCGCGCACCGGGCAGGCCGGCCATCAACGGAAAAAGCGCCAAGACGATCGGCACGGCGCCCCTCAGCCCGACCCACGACACGAACGCCGTCTCCCGCCACGGAAGACGAAACGGCGCGAGGCTCGCGGCGACGGCGAGCGGCCGCGCCACGAGCATGAGCCACGCCGCCACGCCCAGCGCGGCGAGCGTCACGGCCGGCAACTCCGACGGCGTGACGAGCAGTCCGAGGATCAGGAACATCGCGGCCTGCGCGAGCCACGCGAGGCCGTCGAGCGCGCGTAGCCCCTCCTCGTCGAGTGCCCGGCCGCGGTTGCCCACGCCCAACCCGACGAGATACACGGCCAGGAAGCCGCTGCCGCCGACGTGGTTGGTGGCCGCGAACGCCGCGACGCCGCACGCGACCACGAAGAGCGCGGCGAGGCCCGGAGCGAGCCGCATCCGCTCCAGCGCGAACCCGATCGCCTGTCCGCCGAGATAGCCAACCGCGGCTCCGATCGCGAATTGCCGTCCGAGCGACACGACCGCGCCGGCGGCGTCGAGGCTCGAGCCGATGCGGATCGACTCGAGGACGGTGAGCGTCAGGAACACCGCCATCGGGTCGTTCACGCCCGATTCGATCTCGAGCGTCGCTGCGGCCCGCTGCTTCAGGCGCACGCCCGACGCGCGCAGGATCGCGAACACGGCCGCGGCGTCGGTGGAGCCGACAATGGCGCCGAGCAGCAGCGCATACCGCCAGTCGAGACCGAGGAGCCATGCGGCCGCGACCGCCACGAGCCCTGCAGTCAGGAGCACCCCCACGGTCGCGAGCGACAGCGCCGGCGCGAGCCCCGCGCGGAACACGGCATAGCGCGTGCGCAATCCACCGTCGAGCAGAATCACGGCCAGCGCGAGGTTGCCGACGAGGAAGCTGGTGCGCACGTCGTCGAACACGATCCCGCCGGGGCCATCCTCGCCGGCCAGCATGCCGACCACCAGGAAGACGAGCAGCAGAGGCAGGCCGGCACGCTCCGAAAGCCGGCCAAGAACGATCGCGCCCGCGAGCAGGCTCGCGCCCACGAGAAGCAGCTGGTTGACTATGTCCATCGGGAATCGAGAATGCCCCAGTCTGCACCCTGATCGGTGGACGCGCGGCGCAGGCCCGAGTTCCGGCGGGCCGCTGACGAACGTCAATCCGGGCAGAACCGCGGACTCACCCTTGAAGATCGTCATCCTGGGCGCCGGCCAGGTCGGCTCCACCGTCGCCGAGACGCTCGTCTCCGAGGCGAACGACATCACCGTCGTCGATCTCGACGGAGACCGGCTGCGCACCCTGCAGGACCGCTTCGACCTGCGCACCGTCACCGGGAGCGCCGCGCAGCCGACCGTCCTGGAGCAGGCGGGCATCGAGGACGCCGACCTCGTCATCGCCGTCACCCAGTCCGACGAGACGAATCTCGTCGCCTGTCGGCTCGCCGCAGTGCTCTTCAACGTGCCGACGCGCGTGGCCCGGATCCGCTCGCCCGACTTCCTCGCCGACGAGAAGGTGCTCGGCCCCGACGGCTTCGCCGTCGACTACACCATCATCCCCGAGCAGGTCATCACCGACTACATCGTGCGGCTCGTGGAGTTCCCCGAGGCGCT
>JALOSW010000116.1 GCA_025458245.1 Burkholderiales bacterium | reverse complement strand
ACCTCGAAGCGGCCCTTGCAGATGGTCGGATAGCCGGCGTTCTCGTCCGCGCCGAACCGGTCGATGAGGATGCCGGCGAGACGCACGTCCATCGCCTCTGGCCGGCCCCCCGACGCAGGTACCTTCTGCCACTGCACGAACTTCGCCGGCGAGCACGCGCCCACGGTGTTCGGCGACTCGCCCGTCGCGTAGGAAGAGAGCCAGCACCGCCCCTCGTTCATCACGCACAGGCTGCCGAACCCGAACACTTCGATCTCGACCGAGGTGTTGCGGATGACGTGCTCGACCTGCGCGAGCGTGAGCACGCGCGGCAGCACCGCCCGGCGGACGCCGAACCGCTCGCGCGCGAACTCGATCGCCTCGTAGCTGGTGGCCGAGCCCTGCACGGAGAGATGCAGGCGCGCGTTCGGGTGTTTCGTCCGCGCGTAGTCGAGCAGCCCGACATCGGCGAGGATGAGCGCGTCCACGCCGAGCGCAACCGCGTCGTCCACGGCGCGCCGCCACTCGTCGATACGGCCTGCCTGCGCGTAGGTGTTGATCGCGAGCAGCACCTCGCGGCCGCGGGACTGCGCGTAGCGGATCCCCTCAACCATCGCGCGCTGGTCGAAGTTCAGCCCGGCGAAATTGCGCGCGTTGGTGGCGTTCTTGAAGCCGAGATAAACGGCGTCGGCGCCGTTGTCGACGGCCGCCTTGAGCGCGGGCAGGCTGCCCGCCGGGCAGACGAGGGCAGGTTTCCCGCGCGGCGCGGACGTGGCGTGTGCTTGCATGGGATCCGGATCGAGCGAGAGCACGCCCTTATAGCTCGTTCCGCGGGGGAAAAATTTGATGCGTCGCACGTGCACGCGATGTGCCCGCCGGCGAAAGAGGGGATGCCGCGGCGGACATCCGACATTGCGGCGGGGTCGCGCGCGGCGTATGGTGTTTTCCATCCTCGGCACGGAGGTCCCGCATGCGCCACTTCGCGTCGCTCGCCTTGCTCGTCGTCCCGCTCGCCGCCCCGGCTCAGGGCTACGGGACGATCCCGCAACCCGTGATTCCGCAGCCCGTCATTCCCGGCCAGCCCGTCCCGGGCACCGTCGTTCCCGGCACGACGATCGTCACGCCGGTGCCGGGCGGCGGCGCCGCGATCGTCCGACCGGGCTATCCGCCGGGCTACATCGTCCCGGGCGGGCCACGGGGCGGCGGCGTGATCGTCGCGCCGGGGTACGGCGGCGGGCCCGCCTACGTCGTCCCCGACGGCAGCGGCGGGACCGCGATCATCGGACCGGGCCAGGGCACCACCATCGTCCGCCCCAATCCGCGCGGCGGCACGACCATCGTGGGTCCGGGCACGCAGTCGACCATCGTGAACCCCGTGCCGGGCGGCGGTGCGGTGATCGTCGGACCTGGCGGCGCGCCGGGCTATGTCGTGCCGACGCCTCAGGGGACGTTCGTGCAACCGCCTGGAGGCGCGCCGCCGGCCGTGATCTACCGGCCGTAGGCGCGCTGTGACGTTCTCGTAACGTTCGGCGCGCGACCGCACCGAGGCGGCGCGCGTCCGGCGCGAAGGGGAAAACAGGAGCAATGGTCTATGGAACCGCGCCGCGTCGTGTATTAGAGTTGCCGGCTCGCGAGGAGGAGTCATGACGGAGTCGGGCGGTTGCGGCGATCTGCGCAGGCACGCGCGGCTATGGCTGTGGGCACTCGCGCTCGTCCCCGGGCTCACGTTCGCGCAGGGCTTCAAGTTCTCGCCCGACCCCGGGGCCGACCGACAGGCCGCCGAAGCGGCGGCGCGGCAGCGGATCGTTGCCGAGAATCTCTCGACGCCGTGCAAGGAATCGATCCGGAACAAGAAGATCGCCGTCATCATCGGCGAGCAGCAGTCGAACGGCGTGGTGGTCGCGCAGCAGCAGAACTACGGGCCGCACTTTCAAGTCATCAACTCGCGTCTGCAGGCGCTGGGGCTGCGCACTTACACGCCCGAGGAGATCCGCCGGCAGATCGCCCAGGCGGAGATCGACGCGTACTTCCGCAACGACCCCGACGCCGCGCTGTCGGCCGCGAAGCGCCTCTCCGCGAATTTCGTGCTGCGCGGACTGATCACGGCCCAGTCGAGCTACAACCCGATCGTGCGGGTGAACCAGGTTTCGGTCGGGATGGGATTCACGCTCTCCGCGGCGAACGGCCGCACCGTCGCGAATGCGGCTGCGAGCGACGCGTCGTATGCGGGACCCGACGTGAGCGCCATGGCGCTCACGCTTCTCAACGAGCAGGCGGACGTCGTGGTGTCGCAGCTCTACAGCCAGTACTGCCGGAACGCGGAGATCGTGCCGGCGAAACCCGCGAAGTGAGCGCCGGCCGAGGCGTTCGATCGAAAACGTGACCACGGTGCGCCCGTGAAGGAGACAAGCCCCATGCATGCGCTCAGGCAAACGGCGATTTCGGTCGCTCTCTACGCAGTCTGCTTCGCCGGCGCCGCGCAGGCGCAGCCCACGTTCCAGAGCGCGTCGCCGACGGCGGGCAGCGCGACATCGCAGGCGGCGAACGCCAACGCGGACAAGGGCATGTACCAGGCGATCGAGTACCAGAACGCCGCGAAGAAAGGGCCTGCGCTCGTCGTCATTCCGGGCGAGATCAAGAGCAGCAACGCGACCTTCGTGCAGAAATTCGGGCCGACCAACATCGCCGACTTCGCGGAAGTGGAGCTGTCGCGCGCGAACTTCCAGGTGCTCGAGCGCACGAACCTCGGCCCGCTGCTCAACGAGTTCACGCTGGCGTACAACCTCGGCGACCCGAACAAGGCGCGCCAGTATCTCGGCATGGGCAAGCTCAGGTCGACCAAGTACGTGGTGAAGTTCGACATCCTCAAGACCGAGCAGGTCGCCTCGGCGCAGCAGGGCTTCGACGGCGGATCGGTCGGCCGCGTCATCGGCATCCTCGGCGCGTTCAGCGGCTCGGTCGGAGGCGCCGTGGCCGGCGCCGTCGGCGAGACGGCGGTCGGCTCGGTGAAGACCGGCGAATCGACCGGCGTGTGGATCATCGGTATGCGCTACAAGGTCATGGACGCCGAGACCACCGAGCAGGTCGCCCAGGGCTATACGGAAGAGAAGATGGAGGTCGGCGCGACCGGCACCTCGGTGATGGGCGTTTCGCAGGCGCAGCAGGGCGGCGTCGGCCTCGACACCATGGTGCAGCGGCTGGTGCAGAAGTCGGTCTGGGAGATCGACAGCAAGTACAAGTAGGCGCGCGTTCCGCGACGATCGGACGCCGGCGCTCGCCGGCGTCTGCGTCTGGGGACGGCGAAAGCCCGGGGGAGGGGCGCAACATGACCGGAACGGGGAAGCTCGGGAAGTTCGAGATCCGGCGCGAGCTCGGCAAGGGCGCGATGGGCGTGGTGTACGAAGGCCACGACCCGATGATCGACCGCGTCGTCGCGATCAAGACCATCCTGGCGGAGAACCTCGCGGGCGCGGACGCCGCGGAGCAGCTCGCGCGCTTCCGGCGCGAGGCGCAGGCCGCCGGCCGGCTCACTCATCCGAACATCGTGGCGATCTACGACTTCGGCGAGGACGCGGGCACCTACTACATCGCGATGGAGTACGTGAAGGGCCGCGAGCTGCAGACCTTCCTCGACGCGAACGAACGGTTCCCCATCGACCGCGTCGTGCGCATCATGGGCCAGCTGCTCGACGCGCTCGACTACTCGCACCGCAACGGCGTCGTGCATCGCGACGTCAAGCCGTCGAACGTGATCATCCTCGCGGACGGCTCGATCAAGGTCGCCGACTTCGGCATCGCGCGCATCGAGTCGTCGAACCTCACGCAGGCCGGGACGGTGATGGGCACGCCGAGCTACATGTCGCCGGAACAGTTCATGGGCCAGACGGTCGACGGCCGCTCGGATCTCTTCTCCGCGGGCGTGATCCTTTATCAGCTGCTCACCGGCGAGCGGCCCTTCACCGGCTCGCTCACCACCATCATGCACAAGGTGCTGAAAGAGGATCCGCTGCCGCCTTCGACGCTGAACGTGCAGGTGCCGCAAGCGTTCGACGCGGTGGTGCGGAAGGCGCTGGCGAAGCGGCCCGACGAACGGTTTGAGACGGCGCGCGAATTCGCCGACGCGATCCGGCAGGCGGCGGCCGCGACGCCCGCGGTCGAATCGACGCTCCTCAACCTCGACGCGACGCTGCCCGGGAGCCAGGCGACGGTGGTGCAGCGCGCGCCGCAGAATCCCGCGCCCGACCGCACGCAGCGCACCGAAAAGCTCGCCACAGCGAGCGCGACCCTCGCGCCCGCCCCGCCCGCGCGGAAGTCGCAGCTTCCCGCGGTCGCGGTGCTCGTCGGCGTGCTCGCGGCCGCCGTCGCCGGCGGCGCCTGGTATGCATTCACGCGGCCCGGCGAAGCGCCGAAATCCGCGCAGCCGACGCCGGCACCGGCGGCGCCTGCGCCGGTCGCCGCGCCGACACCCCCCGCACCCCCGCCTGCAGCCCCGGCGCCGGCCGTCACGGCGGCCCCCGGCACGGTGGTCGTGAGCGCGCTCGGACTCGCCGACCCGACCGATCCGCGCTACAAGGACAACCAGCAGGCCCTGGTCGCCGACCTGCGCGCCGACTCGCGCGCGCAAGCGGTGGAGAAGGCGATCGGTCTCTACCTGCAGCAGGCGTCGCTCAGCGAGCACTACGACCGGCTGCGCGACAAGCTCCTCGCGAGGAGCGGCGACTACATCGCCACCGTCGTGCAGGAATCCGAGCCGAAGCTCGGCAAGGACGGGCTCATGTCCGTGACCACGCAGGCCGTGGTCAAGAGCCGCGAAGTGCAGAAGTCGCTCAACGAGATGTCGCGCGACGAGCGCATCAGCTTCATCCGCACGAACGGCGACCCGCGGGTGTCGGTGCGCGTTACGACCCGCGATGCCGACCGTCCCGACGCGCCGCCGCAGGCTTCGGCGATCGCGGAGAATCTGCTGAAGGAGCGCATCAAGTCGTTCGGCTTCCGCACCTGGTCGGAGGAAGGCAGCGGCGACAAGACGGCCGATTTCTCCGTGGTCGGCGAAGCGCGCATCAAGCGGCTCACCGCGAAGCTCGCGGCCTCGGGCCTCACCGTCACCAAGTACACGCTCACCTCGTGGACGGTGAAATGCGTCGATCGCGCGACCGGCGAGGAAATCTATTTCAACAACACCCTGCCCAAGGGCGTGGGCAGCTGGGCGAGCGAAGAGGAAGCGCTGAAGGCGATCGGCACGAAAATCGCCGACGAGTTCAACCGCGACTTCTTCCTGCAGCACTTCGGCATGACCGGCCAGAAGGTCGTGCTCAAGGTCGCGGGGCTCGACGATCCTCGAGCGACCGAGCTCTTCGCCCGCGAGCTGATCGGCCTCGGCGTGGTGCTGTCGAGCTCGCCCCGCGCGGGATCATCGCCGCGGACGTTCGATCTCGTGCTCGCGGGCGGCGCGTCGCCGACCGAGCTGGTTGCCGGCGGCATCGTCAAGCCGCTCAACACGAAACTCGGCACGGCGTGCTTCGCGCTCGGCCCCGTTGCGGGAGACGAAGTGACGATCACGCTCGCTCCGACCTGCGACAAATCGGTGCTGAGCCGACTGGAGACCGCGCCGCCCGCGGGCCTCTACACCGCGCCGCCGTCGCGGCAGCGCTCGGTGGTCAAGAACCCCGAGACGCTGAAGTTGATCTCGATCTGAAGAGCAGGATCCAGGATTCAGGATTCAGGATTCACGATTCGAGGGTCGGCGGCTCGGCATCGACATCCGACGGCGCGCGGGCGCCGCAAGGCGACGACCGAAAGCCCCTTGGTCGGTAGAGCCGCAGCCGTGCCGCACCCCCGAAGCTTTTTCTCTACGGCCGTCTGCGTCCTCGGCGGGCTCTGCGTCGAGGTCTTCAGCCCTGCTTCGGCCGATCCTCGCAGACGAACGACACCACGTCCGCGTCCGGCTGCGAAGCGGAATGGCCGAAGGCGAGCGTGCCGCGGCCGCGCAGCATCGCCTGGTCGCGACGCAGCACGGTCTCGGCGTCGCCCTGGACCGTGAGGTAGGTGCCGTTGGTGCTGAGGTCGACGTAGTAGAACTTGTCGCCGCGGCGCTCGATGCGCCCGTGCAAGCGCGAGGCCATGCGATCCGAAACCGCGAACGTGTTCGACGCGTCGCGGCCGATCTGCACCGCGCCCGTGGCGGAATCCATGACCAGAGTGCGCGCGCCGTGCGAAAGCTTCAGCACCGGTTCGGTCGCCGCGGCGACGTGCTTGGGCGCGAGCATGGTGACTTCCGCATCCGGCTGCCACAGCACCTCGCAGACCTGAACGGCATCCTGCTTGCCTTTGACTGCGAGCGCAGCCACCTCGCGCGTGCTCGCCCTCAGCAGCGGCGCAAGGGCTGCAACGGTAGCGGCGGTGGTGATGATCTGTCCGGCCTTCGCGAGGCCCGCCATGCGTGCGGCCGTGTTGACGGCATCGCCGAAGAAATCCGCTTTGTCTTCGAGCGCCGGGCCGTAGTGAAAGCCCACGCGGATCGCGAGCCGCACGTCGCCGAACGCAGGCAGCGAGGCGACACCGTTCTGCATGTCGCTCGCGGCCTGCAGTGCGCCGTCGGCGTCGGGGAATGCGGCCATCACCTCGTCGCCGATGGTCTTGACGACGCGGCCGCGATAGGCGGCCACGTTGCGCCGGAGGATGTCGAGCACCGATTCGACCGCCCGCAGCGCCTCGCGGTCGCCGAGACGTTCGTACAGCGTGGTGCTGCCGCTCACGTCGGCGAAGAGAATCGCGACGGGCCGCTCGGTCGCGGTCATGACATGAGAAGCCGGGCGGGCGAGACGCGGGGGACGGGATCACTCATTCGGCTTGCGTCCCGACGCCGCCCGGTGGCGGACTTCGCGCACGAAAGCCTAAGCCGCGACCTTCACCTTTTCTTTCTTTTTCTGCTGCGCCGCCTTCTGGTGCATCTGCGCGTACGCGTTGTGCGCCGCTGCTTCGGCGTCGCCCACGTTGAGCGGATAGCCCATGTCGGAGAGCACCGACCCGAGCGCCGACAGGCAGAGCATCACGTTGTCGGGCCGGCACGAGTAGCCCATGATGCCGAAGCGCCAGATCTTGCCGGCAAGCGGACCGAGGCCGGCGCCGATCTCGAGGCTGAACTCGTTCAACAGGCGCTTGCGCACCTCGGCCTCGTTCACGCCCTCGGGCACGCGCACCGCGTTCATCTGCGGGATCTGGTAGGGCTCCTTGACGAGGAACTTGAGGCCCATCGCCTCGAGCCCCGCCTTGAGCGCGATGTGGTGCCGGGTGTGACGCGCCCAGCTGTTCTCGAGCCCCTCTTCCTTGATGAGCAGCAGCGCCTCGTGCAGCCCGAGCAGCGAGTTGGTCGGCGCCGTGTGGTGATAGGTGCGGGTGGTCGCGCCCCAGTAGCCGAGCAGGAGGTTCATGTCCATGAACCAGCTGTGGATCTTGTCCTTGCGCGACTTCACGAACTCGACCACGCGCTCGTTGAACGAGACGGGCGAGAGCCCGGGCGTGCACGAAAGGCACTTCTGGCTCGCCGAGTAGATCGCGTCGATATTCCACTCGTCGACGAGTACCGGGCTGCCGCCGAGCGACGTAACGGCATCGACGATGGTCATCGCGTCGTACTTGTGCGCGACCTCGACGAGCGTCTTGGCGTCCGAGAGCGCCCCCGTGGACGTCTCGGCGTGGACGAACGCGACGACGCGCGCATCGCGGTTCGCCTTGAGCGCGTCCTCGACCTTCTGCGGGTCGACCGGCTCGCCCCACTCGTGCTCGACGACGACCGGGACGCCGCCGCAACGCTCGACGTTCTCGATCATGCGGCCGCCG
>JALOSW010000115.1 GCA_025458245.1 Burkholderiales bacterium | reverse complement strand
GGTGGCGAACGATCGGATCGACTTACGGCGCCAGCAGGTCTGCGATGCGCCGCGTCTCGCCGTGCGCCATGAGGAAGAACCGCTCTGGCGCGAGTCCGGCGCTCGCGCGCGCGGCCGCGAGCTTCGCCGGCGGCTCGTCGATCGACTCGTCGGTGAGCTCGAACGTGCCCCAGTGCACGCCGACCGAGTAGCGCGCCTTCACGTCGCGATGGATCCGCACCGCCTCCTCGGGGTTGACGTGCTGCGGACCCATGAACCAGCGAGGCTCGTACGCGCCGACCGGGATGGCCGCGAGGTCGAAGCCGCCGAAGCGCCGTCCGATGTCCTCGAAGTCCTTCGAGTAACCGGTGTCGCCCGAGTAATAGAAGCGCAGCTTCGGGTGCAGGAGCACGAACCCGCCCCAGAGCGTCCGATTGTCGTCCCATGGGGTGCGCGCGCTCCAGTGCTGCGCCGGGACGAGGTGCACCTCGACGCCGTCGAGCCGCCGCGACTCCCACCAGTCGAGCTCCTCGACGCGCGTGATGCCCACGCCGGCGAGCCAGGGCTTCAGGCCCAGCGGCACGTAGAAGCGCGGCGGGCCGCCGGGCTGCGCGTTCAGGCGTACGACCGACTCTTCGTCGAGGTGGTCGTAGTGGTTGTGGCTGACGAGCACCACGTCGATGCGCGGCAGGTCTTCGATCCGGATCGGCGGCGGGACCACGCGCTTGGGGCCCGCGAACGAAAAGGGCGACGCGCGGTCCCCGAAATGCGGATCGGTGAGGATGTTCATCCCGCCGACCTGCACGAGCAGCGTCGCGTGTCCGAGCCAAGTGACCGTCGGCTCGGAGCCGTTGGCGCGCAGGTACGCCGCGTCCGGCGCGACCACCGGCACCGTGTACCCGCTCGCCGGCGGCTTGGGCAGGCCGTCGCGCCACTGCTCGTAGCGCCACTTCCAGAAATTGCCCTTGGCCGGATGCGGATAGTTGTTCCTGAAGCCGACCGGCGTGTGGTGCGGCTTCGCAGGGTCGTAGTACGGGTTCACGTCGGTGTTCGCGCAGGTCCCGGCGAGTCCGGCCGCGGCGAGCGCGAGGACGACGAATGCAAGCCTGGTTCGCGACATGAGAAGCGATTAAGAGCCGGATGCGGCGCCAAGGTTCCCGGCCGCGCTCGCCGCGTCGAGGCCGAACCTAGCGCACCACGATGACGGGCTTCCAGTCGAGCGCGTCGCGGATGCGCTCGCTCACCGCCAGCGCCTCGATCTGATCCGGATACGGACCGAGCTGCACGCGCACGAGCCCCTCGCGCGGATGCAGCGCGACCGGCCGGTCGAGCCAAGGCAGCATGCGTACGACGTGCTGTCTGAAGGCCTCGGCGTTGTCGCGGGTCGAGAACGCGCCGAGCTGCAGGAACACGCCCGCGGCATCGACGGTCACGGGAGCGAGCGCGGCGGCGGGCTCGCCATTCAGACGGGCCTCCGGCGGCGGGGCCGCACCCGGCTCGGCCCGCGCGCGCGGCTCGCCGGCCGCGAGCTCGCCGAGCGTCTGCCGCCGCGGCGCCGACGCGACCGTCGTCCCCGGCATGATGGTCTCGACTTCGACCATCGCGCTGCCCGCGTCGACGTAGCCGAGCCGGTATGCGGCTGCGTACGAAAGGTCGATGACGCGATCGCGCAGGAACGGGCCACGATCGTTCACGCGCACGATCACCGAGCGGCCGTTCGCTACGTTCGTCACGCGCGCGTAGCTCGGGATCGGCAGCGTCGGATGCGCCGCGGTGAACTGGTACATGTCGTACCTCTCGCCGCTCGACGTCGGCTGGCCATGGAACTTGCGCCCATACCAACTCGCGACTCCCCGCACCCGGTACGGCGCGAGCGTCTTCGCCGGCACGTATTCCCGGCCGAAGACCGAATACGGGTTGTTCGCGAAGCGATGCAGCGGCTCTGCGCGCGGCTCCGGGTCGGGCAGCCTGTCGAGGTCGGGCGGCGGGCTGTCGCCGGGCCCGTCGTCGAGGTAGTAGCCGCCGCCGCGCGGCGCCGATTTCGCCTGAGCTGGCGGCTTGGGGGCCGATGGCTTCGCGGCGGGCTCGGCCGTCTCGTGCTTCGGGGCGGAGCCGCAGCCGGCCAGCACCAGGGCCGACGCGGCGGCGACCAGGGCGAGTACGAATCGCGGCCTTGCGCTCAATGCTCGAACCTCGCGCGGGAACGCTCAGGTCGGCACCAGCTTGCGATGCTGGTGGATGCTCATGAGGATGCCGATCCCGGTGAAGAGGGTGACGAGCGCCGTGCCGCCGTAAGAGATGAGCGGGAGCGGCACGCCCACCACCGGGAGGATGCCGCTCACCATGCCCATGTTGACGAAGGCGTAGGTGAAGAACGTCATCACGATGGCGCCGGCGAGGAGGCGCGAGAAGAGCGTCGGCGCGTTCGCGGCGATGACCATGCCTCGCCAGATGAGCAGGAGGTAGAGCACGAGCAGGGTCGCGTTGCCGAGGAGACCGAACTCCTCGGAGTACACCGCGAAGATGAAGTCGGTCGTCCGCTCCGGGATGAACTCGAGATGCGTCTGCGTGCCCTCGAGCCACCCCTTTCCGGTCAGGCCGCCCGAGCCCACGGCGATGGTCGACTGGATGATGTGGTAGCCGGCGCCGAGCGGGTCGGTGGTCGGATCGAGCAGGGTGAGGACGCGGCGACGCTGGTAGTCGTGGAGCATCGACCAGAGCACCGGCAGGCTCACGCCCCCGAGGATCGCGAGGCCGATCATGATCTTCCACGAGAGCCCGGCGAGGAAGATCACGTAGAAGCCTGCCGCGGCGACGAGCACGGCCGTGCCGAGGTCGGGCTGCTTCGCGATCAGCAGCACCGGAACGGCGAGAATCAGGGCCGCGGCGATCCACTCGCGCCAGCTCACGAACCCCTCGCGCCGCTGGAAGAACCACGCGAGCATCAGCGGCATCGCGATTTTCATGATCTCGGAGGGCTGGATGCGCGTGACGCCGATGTGCAGCCAGCGGCGTGCGCCGTTCACGATCTCGCCGAAGAGCGCCACGCCGACGAGCAGAATCACGCCGAGGAGGTACACGGGCACCGCGAAGCGCATCAGCGTCTGCGGCGGGATTTGCGCCATCAACCACATCACGGTGAGAGCGACCGCGATGTTGATGACCTGGCCCGTCACCCGCCCCGGAAAGCCCGACGAGGCCGAAAACAGGGTCGCGAGCCCGATCGACAGGATCACGAGCGCGATGGAAAAGAGCGGCCCGTCGATGTTCGCGACGAACCGGTGCCCGATCGCGCGGAGCGCGCCGAAGACGTCAATCGCGCCCTGCATGAGGCTCCCGTCCGGCTCGCGCGGCTGCGTCAGTCGTCATCGTCGTCCGCGCTCGTCGCCGCGGGCCTGTCCGGCAGCTTTCCGAGGAGGAAGTAGTCGAACACCTGGCGCGCGATCGGCGCCGCCGCCGAGCCGCCGTGTCCGCCGTTCTCGACCAGGATCCCGACCGCGATCTTGGGGTTCTCCGCCGGCGCATAGGCGATGAAGAGCGCGTGGTCGCGGTGGCGCTCGGCGACGCGCTTCTCGTCGTACTTCTCGCCCTGCTTCATCGCGACCACCTGCGCGGTGCCGGTCTTGCCGCCGAACTGATACCCGGCGCCGGCGCCGGCACGCGCGGCGGTCCCGCCGGGGCGCGTGACGTCGACCATCGCGTTCTTCACCAGCTCGACCCACTTCGGCGTGAGCTTCACGGTGCGCACCGGCTGCGGCTCGACGGCGCGGCGCTCGCCGGTGCGCGAATCCTCGACGTAGCGGACGATGTGCGGCTTGTAGACGACCCCGTTGTTGGCGAGGATCGCGGTGGCGAACGCGAGCTGCAGCGGCGTCGCGAGGTTGTACCCCTGCCCGATCGAGATCGAGATGGTGTCACCCGCGTACCACTTCTGCTTGTAGCGGTCCCACTTCCACTTCTGCGACGGGAGCAGCCCCGGCTTCTCGCCCTCGATGTCGATCCCGGTGCGCTGCCCGAAGCCGAACTGGCCGACGAACGAGTGGATCGCGTCGACGCCGAGGTCGTTGCCGAGCCCGTAGTAGTACGTGTCGCACGAGATGACGATCGACTTGTGCAGGTTCACCGCGCCGTGGCCACCCGCCTTCCAGTCGCGCCAGCGGTGGCTCACGCCGGGAAGCCCGAAGGAGCCGGGATCCTGGATGGTGTAGTCGGGCGAGCGCTTGCCGAGTTCCAGTCCCGCCATGGCCATGAACGGCTTGAAGGTGGAGCCCGGCGGATACGCGCCGGTGAGCGCCCGGTTGTTGAGCGGCCTGTCCGGGTCCTCGTTGAGCGCCTGCCAGCTCGTCGGGTCGATGCCGTCGACGAAGAGATTCGGGTCGAACGTCGGCACCGAGACGAAGGCGAGCACGCCGCCGGTCGCGGGCTCGATCGCGACGAGCGCGCCCCGCCGGTCACCGAAGGCGCGCTCTGCGACCTCCTGCAGCTTGGTGTCGAGGGTGAGGACGAGGTTGTTGCCCGAGACGGGCGGCGTCGACGATAGCGTGCGCAGCGCCCGGCCGCCGGCGTCGATCTCGACCTGCGCGAAGCCGGGCGAGCCGTGCAGTTCGCGCTCGTAGCTCTGCTCGATCCCGACCTTGCCCATGTGCTGCGAGCCCTTGTACTGCGCCAGGGTTCCCTCGGCCTCGAGCCGCTCGAGGTCCTTGTCGTTGATCCGCCCGATATAGCCGAGCGCATGCGACGCGACCTTGCCCTGCGGATACTGGCGGAAGAGCCGGGCGCGGATCTCGACGCCCGGGAAGCGGAACGCCTGCGCGGCGAACCGCGCGACCTCCTCGTCCGTGAGCCGGGTGCGGATGGGCAGACTGTCCGCGCCCTTGGACTCGTCGAGCAGCCGCTTGAAGCGCTTGCGGTCCTTCGGCTGGATGTCGACGACCGCGGCGAGTCCGTCGATCGTGCCTTCGAGATCGGCGACGCGCCCGGGCGAGATCTCGAGCGTGTAGGCGGCGTCGTTGCGCGCGAGCACCACGCCGTTGCGGTCGGAGATGATGCCGCGATTGGGGGCGACCGGCACCACCGTGATGCGGTTGTCCTCGGCCTTGGTCTGGTAGTAGTCGTGCTGGACCACCTGCAGATAGAAGAATCGGCCGAAGAGAACCGAGAACGCGGCGAACACGGCGACCCCGGCGATGGCGAGGCGCCAGTGAAAGCGCCGCACGTCGGACGACGCGTCGCTGAACTGGGTGCGGCTCATATCGGCCTCGTTTCGTCCACGCTCTCGGGGCGACGCTGCGGGGCGAGCATCAGGAACGAGAGCACCGGCCAGAGGGCTGCCGCGATGAGCGGCCCCAGGAAATACGAGAAGCCCGGGAACGACGCCCCGGCGATCATGCGCACGCCGAACATCAGGAGCTGGCCGGTAAGCAGGATGCCGAGCACGTGCACCGTCTGCGCCGGCAGGCCGAACCAGAGGATGCGGCGCGACAGCGTGTTCGCCATGAAAGCCATCACCGAGTAGGCGAGCGCATGCTGCCCGAGGAGCACGCCGTTCGCAGCGTCCATCACGAGGCCGAGCACGAACGGGATGCCGATGCCGATCTTGCGCGGCTCGCGGATCGCCCAGAACACGATCACGACCGCGAGGAGGTCGGGCACCGCGCGCACGTCGCGCCAGGGCAGGACGTTGAAGAAGAACGCGGCGACGAGCGTGAACGCGATGAACCAGGGGTTCACCGGCAGGAGGATCCGCTGTCCCGGCGCGTAGATCGCCATCAGCCTTCGCTCCTGCGCGCCTTCTTGCCCTTAGCGGGCTTCTTCGCCGGCTCTTCGGCAGCCGGGTAGGGCGGCGCCTCCTCCAGCGGGCGCAGCACCAGCACTTGCCGCTGCCGATCCGT
Organism: Burkholderiales bacterium; assembly: GCA_025458245.1. GTDB lineage: Bacteria > Pseudomonadota > Gammaproteobacteria > Burkholderiales > SG8-39 > JAOAEA01. The sequence continues at coordinate 1,962 of JALOSW010000115.1, read as the reverse complement.
GCCGGCGAGCGGCGTCACGAGGATGCGCGCGAACGAGAACGTCGCGTCGCGGTCGACGCGCGTGACCTTGCCGACGGGAAGTCCCTGCGGATACACGCCGTCGATGCCCGACGTGATCAGCTCGTCGTCGTTCTGCACGTCGATGTTGATCGGCAGATGGCGCAGCTCCATCGCGGCACCGTCACTCGTGCCGTAGGCGATGGCGCGCAGCCCGTTGCGGACCACCTGCACCGGGATCGAGTGGTCCTTGTGGGTGATGAGCGTCACTTCGGAGGCGAGCGGCGTCACGCGCGTGACCTGTCCCACGACACCCGCCGTGTCGATCACCGGGCGCCCGAGGTCGATGCCCTGCGTGAAGCCCTTGTCGATCACGACCCGCCGCGCGAAGGGGTCGCGGCTGCCGTAGATGATCTCGGCGAACACGGCGTCGGAGCGCGCCCGGTCGCGCGCGTCGAGCAGCCCGCGCAGCCGCGCGTTCTCGGCGCGCACCGCCTCGAGCGTCATCAGGTCCTGCGCGGCCTTCAGCTTCTCGGTGCGCAACTCGGCGTTCTCGGTCTGCAGGTCGGCGAGACTCTGGAAGTAGTCGCCGATGCGCCCCGCCGCCTCGAACGGCGCGAGCACCGCTCGCTGCAGCGGATAGGCGGCGGTCATCAGCACCTGGCGCAGCGGCTCGGTGTAGCGGAACCGCGCGTCGATGACCATGAGGAATACCGAGAGCAGAACGAAAAACGTGACGCGGACGACCGGCGCCGGACCGCGATTGAAGAAAGGCGGCGGTGCGTGCTCCATCTACTGCCGGCAGACGTGGATTGCGGTGCGCGAAACGCGCCGGGGCGTCCCGGTCACGGCTTCCGGTCCGCGGCGAGCGGTTCGCGATTCACGAACGGTCAGTCGTTCGTGAAAATGCCCGCGAGCTTGTCCATGCGCTCGAGCGCCTTGCCCGAGCCGCGGACCACGCAGGTGAGCGGGTCTTCGGCGACGATCACCGGAAGCCCGGTCTCTTCCATCAGCAGCCGGTCGAGGTCGCGCAGCAGCGCGCCGCCCCCGGTGATCACCATGCCCTTGTCGGCGATGTCTGCGCCGAGTTCCGGCGGCGTCTGCTCGAGCGCGATCTTCACCGCCGACACGATCTGGTTGAGCGGCTCGGTGAGCGCTTCCAGGATCTCGTTCGACGAGATCGTGAAGCTGCGCGGAATCCCCTCTGCGAGATTGCGGCCCTTCACCTCGATCTCGCGCACCTCGGAGCCGGGGAACGCGGAGCCGATCTCCTTCTTGATCATCTCCGCGGTGGATTCGCCGATCAGCATCCCGTAATTGCGGCGGATGTAGTTGATGATCGCTTCGTCGAACTTGTCGCCGCCGACGCGCACCGATCCCGAGTACACCATGCCGCCGAGCGAGATGACGCCGACTTCGGTGGTGCCGCCGCCGATGTCGACCACCATCGAGCCGGTCGCTTCCGCCACCGGCATGTCCGCGCCGATCGCCGCCGCCATCGGCTCTTCGATCAGGTACACCTGCGACGCGCCTGCGCCGAGCGCCGACTCGCGGATCGCGCGGCGCTCGACCTGCGTCGAGCCGCAGGGCACGCAGATGATGATGCGCGGGCTGGGCGAGAGCAGCCGCGAGACGTGCACCTTCTTGATGAACTGCTTCAGCATCTGCTCGGTGACGGTGAAGTCGGCGATGACGCCGTCTTTCATCGGGCGGATCACCGAGATGTTGCCCGGCGCCTTGCCGAGCATCTGTTTCGCTTCCTTGCCGACCGCCTGAATGGTGCGCTTGCCCGAAGGCCCGCCCTCCTGGCGGATCGCCACGACCGAGGGCTCGTCGAGGACGATCCCCTTGCCGCGCACGTAGATCAGCGTGTTCGCGGTGCCGAGGTCGATGGCGAGGTCGTCGGAGAAATACGCGCGAAGAAAACCTAGCATTCCGTCATGCCCCTCCGGGGAGCGTGCAGCA
>JALOSW010000114.1 GCA_025458245.1 Burkholderiales bacterium | reverse complement strand
GACGCACTCGGTGGTGGTGCCGCTCAAGCATCCGCTCGCGAAGCTCGAGCGCGTGACGCTCGCCGACCTCGCGCGCTATCCGATCGTGACCTACAGCCCCGAGTTCACCGGCCGCACGCACATCAACGAGGCGTTCACCTCGCAGGGACTCGACTTCGACGTGGTGCTGACCGCGATCGACTCGGACGTCATCAAGACCTACGTGGAGCTCGGCCTCGGCATCGGCATCATCGCTGCGATGGCCTACGACCCGTCGCGCGACCGCGGGCTCGTCGCGATCGAGGCGGGGCACCTGTTCGGGGTGAACACGACGCGCCTCGCGATCAAGCGCGGCGCGTACCTCGGCGCATTCGCCTACGAGTTCATCGAGCTTTTCGCGCCGAAGCTCACGCGGCGCGTGATCGACCGCGCCCTGGCGGGCGAGAGCGCGAGATAGCGCACTGGCCATCACTTCAGCCCCCTCCCTCCCCGTCACGGGGGTGAGCCGGGGTTTCGCCGCGCGTGCCTGCGCACGGGCGGTGCCGGCGAACGCCAGGCGCGATGCATCGCGCTTGGCCGGCCAGAGGGTCAGCGGTGGGAGGGGTGTAGCGCACTGGCCATCACTTCAGCCCCCTCCCTCCCCGTCACGGGGAGGGAGGGTCAGGGGTGGGAGGGGGTACAAAAAAAGGCCGCCTCGCGGCGGCCGATAAGGCACTCCTCTCCCCAGAAGAGTTCTTGCTCGCAGCTCCTAGCGCGCGCGCAGGCGGTCGACGAACGCGACCACGCGCGGCTCGGCATTCTCGTGCGCCTGCACGAGCGCGAAATACACTCCCTCGTCCGCCGCGAGCGGGCGGCCGTGATGAATCAGCTCCATGATTGCGTCGCCGACGGCGTGACCGCCGTCGTAGAGATCCGAGAGGATCGCCGCCATCGAGACCGGGAAGCGCTCCGCGCCGCCGCGGCGGTATACGGACAGATCCTTCAGCGCCGTCGGGTCGATGCCGAATCCCTTCACGAAGCCGTTCGACCCGAGCGCGGGGCGCTCGGTGCCGGCGATCATCAGCTTCGGAACCACGCGCGGCGGAGCCGCCGACGCGTCCGAGCCGGCGGCCGCCGCGCCCGGAAGACGGAATCCCCACTGGTTGCGGGCGCGCTCGAAGTCGCGCGGCTGCAGCTTCGTGGCGATGAATGCCATCACCGCGATGAGACAGAGCCATTCGAGCATTTCGCGCCTCCGCAGATGCGAATCCGAGTTGCCCGAGCCTATGCAACGCGCGGGCCAGATGCGCGTTGCGCGGCCGCGCGAGCGTGACGGAGTGCGCGAGACGTCCGGAGGCCGAGGCACGCGATGCCAATTAGCTCACGGGCTCGCGCGCCAGGGTGGCAAGCGGCGCCGCGCAGCGCGAGAGCCGCGGCGCGCTGCGGCGGTTCGCGTCGGCGATCCGTCGACATGCGGCTGTCGGCGCGTCGACGACGCGTACCGACGGGCAGGCTGCTAGCGGCGAAACTCGATGTTGTCGATGAGCCGCGTGCCGCCGAGCCGCGCGGCGCCGAGCACGACGAGATCGCGATCCGCGGCAGAGGGCGGCGTCAGGTCGGCTTGCCGGCGCACCGCGACGTAGTCGGGCTTCCAGCCGTGTTCGGCGAGGTCGCGTGTCGCCGACTGTTCGAGGTCCACCACGTCGGCGCCGCCCGCGAGCAGACGATCGCGTACGCGGGCAAGCGTTCGATAGAGGCGTACCGCCTCGGCGCGCTCGGTGGGCGAGAGGTAGCCGTTTCGCGAGGAGAGCGCGAGGCCGTCGTCGGCGCGAATCGTTTCGCCGGCCACGATCTCGGTGGCGAGATTGAACTGGCGCACCATCGCCTGCACCACGCGCAGCTGCTGGTAGTCCTTCTTGCCGAACACCGCCACCTGCGGCTGCACGATGGCGAGAAGCTTCAGCACCACGGTTGCCACGCCGCGGAAGAAGCCGGGCCGGAATTCGCCTTCCAGGAACTGCCCGATCTCGGACGGCTCGACCTTGAAGCCCTGCGGCTCGGGATACACCTCGCGCTCGTCGGGCGCGAACAGCACGTCGGCCCCGACTGCGCCGAGCTTTTCGCAGTCGGGCGCGAACGTGCGCGGATAGCGGTCGAAGTCCTCGTTCGGCGCGAACTGCAGGCGATTGACGAAGATGCTCGCGGCGACCGTGCGGCCGTGCCTGCGCGCGAGCCGCACGAGATCGAGGTGGCCCTCGTGGAGGTTGCCCATGGTCGGCACGAGCACGACCGGTCCGCGCCCCGCGAGCCCCGCACGCAGGCTGGCAACGGTCTCGAACACTTCCATCACATGGCTCCTCAGCCGAGATTGAAATAGGCGCGCCCGCCGCGCATCTCGGCGATGCGCTCCGCGAGCAGGTCGAGGTCGCGCTCGCCCTCGGCGAAGTTCAGCTTGTCCGAATTGACGATGAGCAGCGGCGCTTCCTGATAGTGATGGAAAAACCGCCCGTACGCCTCGGCGAGCGTGGCGAGGTATTCCGGCTGGATCGGCCGCTCGTAGCCGATGCCGCGGCGCTTCACGCGCTCGATGAGGGTCTCGATGCGTGCCTGCAGGTACACCACGAGGTCGGGCTTCGGGGCCTGCGGCTTCAGCGTGTCGAACATGCGCTGGTAGAGGCCGAGTTCGTCGCCCGAGAGCGTGAGCCGCGCGAACAGCGGGTCCTTGTCGAACAGGAAGTCCGAAACCGTCGCCTGACGGAATAGCGGAAGCTGTGCGAGATCGCGCAGCTGGTTCGCCCGCTGAAAGAGAAAAAAAAGCTGCGTCGGCAGGGCGTAGCGCGCCATGTCCTGATAGAAACGCGGCAGGAACGGGTTCTCCTCGGGCTGCTCCAGCAGCAGCTCGGCTTCGAGGCGGCTCGCGAGCCGGCGGGCGAGCGTGGTCTTGCCCGCACCGATCGGGCCCTCGATCACGATGTATCGGTACTTGGAGAGCGGCATGCGAACGCGGAGGGTGGTCCGCGGTCAGTCGCGAGTCAAGAGGCGGGACGTTCGCATCACGCGCTGCCGAAGATGAAGTACACGGCGCCCATGATGCAAACGGCCGCCCAACGCGCCGGAACGAGGGGGCACGCCCCCTCGCAGCTCCCCCAATGCGGACGCGGCCGTTCGCATTACGCGCTCCGGAAGATGAAGTACACGGCGCCCATGATGCAAACGGCTGCCCATAGGTAGTCGAGCTTCACCGGCTGGCCCATGTAGAACACCGCGAACGGCACGAACACGGCGAGCGTCACGGCCTCCTGCAGGATCTTGAGCTGGGGCAAGGTCAGAGCCGTGTAGCCGATCCGGTTCGCGGGCACCTGGATCAGGTACTCGACGAGCGCAATGCCCCAGCTGATCACGGCGACCAGATACCACGGCTTGCCGATGAAATGCTTGAGGTGCCCGTACCACGCGAGCAGCATGAAGAAGTTCGCGACGGCGAGCATGACCGTGGTCTGCCCGAGGATGGACCAGTTCATAGCTTGGCGATCCGCTGGTTGGTGAGGCGCGCGAGGAGGCTGGAGGCTGCTCCGCGGCCGGGGATCTCGATGTCGGGGGCGATTTCGACGAGCGGCGCGAGCACGAACGCGCGCTCGTGCATGCGCGGGTGCGGCACCTGCAGCGCCGGCGCGTCGATCGTGCGATCGTCGTAGAGCAGCAGATCGAGGTCGAGCGTCCGCGGCGCGTTGCGGAAGCTGCGCGTGCGTCCCGAGCCGGATTCGATGTCCTGGAGCGAACGGAGAAGATCGACGGGCTCGAGCGCCGTCTCGATCTCCACGACCGCATTCACGAAGTCGGGCTGCGCCGCGTAGCCGATCGGCGCAGTGCGATAGAGCGAGGACGCGCTCACGACGCGGGACCGCGGAAGGCCGCCGACGGCTTCAATGGCCCTCGCGATCTGCTCGGCCGGATCGCCGAGGTTCGCGCCCAGCCCGACGAACGCGCGGGCCATTCAGCTTGCCACGCCGCCGCGGCGCGGAGCCCTTGCGCGTCGCTCCCTCGTGCTTCCCGAGACCGGGGAGAGCGATGCCGGCGGCACCGGTTTCACTTCAGTCGGCGAGGACGGGCGGGGGGCCGGCGTCCTGCGGGCCGGGGCCGTTGCCGCGCGGGCGGCGGCGACGGCGGCGCTTCTCGCCGCCTGCGCGAGCGGGAAGCAGCAGTTCCGCGCGCTCTTCGGGCGTGGCCTCCTGGAACCGCCGCCACCACTCGGCCAGTTCGCCGGGCGCCTCGCCGCTCTCGGCGCGCAGCGCCAGGAAGTCGTAGGCCGCACGGAAGCGCGGGTGTTCGAGAAGCCCGTAAGGGCGCCGGCCGGACCGGCTGTCGAGACGCGGCTGCAGGGCCCAGATCTCTTTCATGGTGGTGGTGAACCGGCGCGGGATCGCGAGCTTGTCGGTCTGCTTGTCCAGCACCTCGTCCATGGCCGCGTAGAGCGCAGGGATGCGGTTCTCGCCGGCGTCCTCGCGCGCTTTCCACGCGGCGAGCACTTCGTGCCAGAGCAGGGCCGCGAACAGGAACGCCGGCGACACCGGCTTGTCGAGGCGCACGCGCTCGTCGGTCTGCGCGAGGGCGAGGTTCACGAACTTCTCGCCGAGCGGCTGCTCGAGGATCACGTCGAGCAGGGGCAGCAGGCCGTGATGCAGCCCGTCGGCGCGCAGCCGCTGCACGCACGCGCTCGCGTGGCCCGAGAGGAGCAGCTTAAGCATCTCGTCGAACAGCCGCGCCGGCGGCACGTTTCCCATCAGATCGGCGAGTTCCTTGATCGGCGCGCGCGTCTTGGGGTCGATCGTGAAGCCGAGCTTCGCGCCGAGGCGCACCGCGCGCAGCATGCGCACCGGATCCTCGCGGAAGCGCGCGCGCGGGTCGCCGATGATGCGGATCACCTTGCGCTGCAGGTCGCGCACGCCGCGGTGGTAGTCGAGCACCGTCTGCGTGGCGGGGTCGTAGTAGAGCGCGTTCATGGTGAAGTCGCGCCGTGCCGCGTCCTGCACCCGGTCGCCGTACACGTTGTCGCGCAGGACCCGGCCGGTCTCTTCGTCGACTTCGCCCGGCGCTGAGGCGCGGAACGTGGACACTTCCACGATCTCGTCGCCGAAGAGGGCGTGCACGAGCTTGAAGCGGCGCCCGATGAGTCGCGAGCGGCGCACCAGACGGTGTACGTCCTCCGGATTCGCGTCGGTGGCGACGTCGAAGTCCTTCGGTACGACGCCGAGCATGAGGTCGCGCACCGCCCCGCCGACGACGTAGGCGTGGAACCCGTTCGCCTGCAGGATCTCGCAGACCTTGCGCGAGCCGTAGCTGATGTTCTCGCGGCGGATGCCGTGGCTCTCGAGCGGGAAGACCTCGGGCTCGGTGCGGCCGAGCCTGAACACGCGCTGGATGAGTTTTCGGATCAAGTGGAGACGGGCGGAAAGAGCCTGCGGCCGGCTTCCGCGAAGGCTTCGAGCGTGCAGCCGTAGAGTCGCTCGAGCGGTTCCCGGCGCAGAAGCGACTCGGCCGGGCCGGCCGAAAATCGCGCCGAATCATACAGCAAAAGGGCGTGATCGCAGTATCGCGCGGCGAGCCAAGGCTCATGCAACGCCATCACCACGGCGCGGCCCCGCCCAGCGAGCGCGGCGAGCCCCTCGATCGCGGCGAGCTGATGGCGCAGGTCGAGGTGCGTGAGCGGCTCGTCGAGCAGGAGATAGTGCGGCGCCTGCACGAGGAGCTGGGCGATGCGGGCCCGCTGCCGCTCGCCGCCCGAGAGCGTGCGATACGGCTGCGCGGCGTGCGCGCCGAGGTCGACCGCGGCGAGCGCCTCGTCCGCGTCGCGCTCGACGGCAGGGTCGGGGGCGAAGCCGGCGCCGCCGCGCGCGAGCGCGCCGAGGCGCACGTAGTCGAGCGTCGAGCCCCAGAACGATTCGGGTTCGTCCTGCAGCAGGATGCCGACGCGGCTTGCGAGCTCGCGGCGGCCATACTGGGCAACCGGACGGCCTGCGAGCGTCACGGCGCCCGACGCCGGATCGCGCAGCCCGGCGAGGGCGGCCAGGACGCTCGATTTGCCCGCACCGTTCGGGCCGAGCACGGCCCAGCGTTCGCCGGGCTTCACCTCGAAATCGAGCGCGTCGACGAGCGTCCGTCCGGGCACGCGCAGGGTGAGGGCCTTCGCCGCGAGACTCATCGCGTCTTCGCCAAGAGGACGAGGAGCACCGGCGCGCCCACGAGCGCGAGGATCGCGCCCACGGGCAGCTCGAGCGGCGGGAAGGCCGCGCGGCCGATCGTGTCGGCCACGGCGACCAGGCTGCCGCCCGCCGCCGCCGCGAGCGGCACCAGCCGCAGATGCGCGTGGAATCCGACGAGGCGCAGCGCCTGCGGCACCACCAGCCCGACGAAGCCGATCGCGCCGGCGAGCATCACGGCCGCGACCGTCGCGCCCGCGGCGGCCACGAACGCCGCGCCGCGTACCGCGCCCACGTGCACGCCCAGCGAACGCGCCTTGTCGGTGCCGAGCGCGAGCGCGTCGAGCTTCGGGCCGATCGCGATCGCCACCGCGATCACGATCGCGAGCACCACGAGTGCCGGAAGCGGCGAGCCTGCCGCGGAGAGGTCGCCGAGCAGCCAGAAGAGCATGCCCTGCAGCTGCATCGCCGGCGCGAGCGCGAGCATGAGGCTCACGACCGCGCCGAAAATCGCCGCGAGCGCGACGCCCGTCAGCAGGACGCGCGTGACGTCGACCGACCCGAGGCGCGCCGCGGCCAGGATGACGAGCCCCGCAGCGAACGCCGCTCCCGCGAACGCGGCGGCGTGCACCGTGGCTCCAGTGGCGCCCGCAAGGATCGCGGCGAGCGCGCCGACGGCGGCACCGCCCGAAATGCCGAGAACGCCCGGATCGGCGAGCGGATTGCGCAGCAGGATCTGCAGCAGCACCCCCGCGACCGCGAGCAGCGCGCCGCTCGCGAAGGCGGCGAACGCGCGCGGCGCGCGCAGGCCCCACACGATCTCGCGCGCCACCTCGTCGCCGCCGCCGAGCAGCGCCGGCCCGAGCCGCGACCAGCCGAGATCCACGCTCCCGAGCGCGAGCGCTGCCGCGAGCGCGAGCGGCACGGCGAGGAGAACGGCGAGCGCCGCCGCGCTTCGCGTCACGTGCTTCTCAGCGACATGATCTCCCAGCCGCGCGCCGACGCGATCTCGGCGAGCTTGGGATCCGGGTCGACCGCGACCGGGCGCGACACGCGCTCGAGCAGCGGCAGGTCGTTGCGCGAGTCGCTGTAGAACCAGCTCGCCGGGAACTCGTCGAGCCGGCGCCCGCGCGACGCGAGCCACGCCTCGACGCGCGCGATCTTGCCTTCGCGAAAGCAGGGCGTACCGTCGACGCCGCCCGTGAACGCGCCGGCGCCGTTCTTCTCCGGCTCGGTGGCGACCAGGTGCTCGACGCCGAACTCGCGCGCGATCGGGCCGGTGACGAACGAGTTGGTGGCCGTCACGATCGCAACCAGCGCGCCGCGCTCGGCGTGCGCCGAAACGAGCCGGCGTGCCGCGCTGCCCATCATCGGGCGGATCTTGGTTTCCATGAACTTCTCGTGCCATGCGTCGAGGGTCGCGCGCGGGTAGCGGGCGAGCGGCGCGAGCTGGAAGGCCAGGAACTCGTAGATGTCGAGCGTGCCCGCCTTGTACTGCTCGTAGAAGCGGTCGTTCGCCGCCTCGTAGGCGACGCGGTCGAGCACGCCCTCGTCGATGAGGAACTGCGCCCACTCGTAGTCCGAGTCGCCGGCGAGCAGCGTGTTGTCGAGATCGAAGAGGACGAGGTCCATGCTGACTACGGCTTCACCGCAAAGACGCGAAGGGCGCAAAGGATCGCAA
>JALOSW010000113.1 GCA_025458245.1 Burkholderiales bacterium | reverse complement strand
CTCCGACACGCGCTTGCACACGTGGTCGCCGGCGCCGTAGATCGTGTCGAGCGACTTGGGGAAGCTCGATGCCATGCGCCAGTTGATGGTCGCCTGCGCTTTCACGATCGCCGGGGCCGCAACCGCCCCCGCGGCGACGGCACCGACGCCGGCCTTTCTTAGGAACTCACGTCTTTTCACTTGGGTTTTCTCCTCTGAGAGCTGGTGGGGGCCCGCATTCGGACCGCGGGCGAATTATACATTTCGCATCGCGCAACGCCCTCTCGCGTCGGCCCGCGCGTGCGCCGGTCGCGAGGAACCGGATGTCGCAGGGCGCTCCGGATCGAGCCCGCCGCAAGGGCAAGGGGTTCGGCGCCGGAGATGCCGGCGCGGGCGGGCGGATCGTCCGACGTCAGTCGCCGGCGATGGTCATTCCGTCGACGAGGATGGAGCCGCACTGCCGCGACCCCCTCACCAGCATGTCGCTGCCGATGGCGACGATGTTCCGGAACATGTCGCGCAGATTGCCGGCGATCGTGATCTCGCTGACCGGGTAGGCGATCTCCCCGCCTTCCACCCAGTAGCCCGCGGCGCCGCGCGAGTAGTCCCCGGTCACGGTGTTCACGCCCTGCCCCATCAGCTCGGTGACGAGCAGGCCCTTGCCCATGCGGCGGATGAGGCCGACGAGGTTCTCATTTCCCGGCGCGAGGATCAGGTTGTGGTTGCCGCCGGCGTTGCCCGTCGTGCTCATGCCGAGCTTGCGCGCCGAGTACACGCCCAGGAAGTAGCCCTCCAACACGCCATCCTTCACGACGTCGCGCGCCCGTGTCGCCACGCCGTCGTCGTCGAAGTAGCCCGACGCGAGTCCGCGCCGAAGATGCGGCTCCTCGCGTAGCTGCACGAGCGGCGAGAACAGCGGCTTCCCGAGCGCGTCCACCAGGAACGAAGCCTTGCGGTAGAGGTTGCCGCCGCTCGCCGCGCCGACGAAATGGCCCAGCAGGCCGTTCGCGACGGGCGCTTCGAACAGCACCGGCGCGTGCCGCGTGCCGATCTTGCGGCTGCCGAGGCGCGCAAGCGCGCGGCGGCCCGCGTAATCGCCGATCGCCTCCGGGGAGGCAAGATCGCGATGCGAGCGGGCGCTCGAATACCAGTCGTCACGCTCCATCTCGTCGCCCTGCGCGGCGATCACCGCGACGGACACGTAGTGGCGCGAGCTGGGGTAGCCGGCCATGAAACCGTTCGAGTTCGCCGCGACGAAATGCGATTGCTGCGCCGAGACCGACGCCCCTTCCGAATTCGCCACGCGCCGATCGAGGCGGAACGCTGCCGCCTCGGCCGCCTTCGCCATCTCGATAGAGCGCTCGACGGTCACGTCCCACGGATGGAAAAGATCGAGGTCGCCGATCTCCTTCGCGAGCAACTCCGGCTCGGCGAGGCCCGCGGCCTCGTCGGCCGCGGTGAACCGCGCGATCGAGAGCGCTGCGTCGACGGTGTCGGCGACCGCCTTGGGGGAGAAATCGGAGGTGCTCGCGTAACCCTTCTGCTTGCCGACGTAAACCGTGACGCCGATGCCCTTGTCGCGGTTGTATTCGATGGTCTCGACCTCGCCCATCCGGACTGTCACGGTCTGACCGTAGCCCTCGGAGACCTCGGTTTCGCAACCGCTCGCGCCGCCCGCTTTCGCGCGTGCGAGCACGTCGGCCGCGATCGAGCGCAATGCGTCGAGCGCGTGGGAGAACTTCGCTTTTGCCATGGGGATCGCTGCGGGAAAGCCGGTATCATAACAGCCCGTCATGGCCCGATTTCGCCCCGATACGGAAGCGCACGGCGCACCGCTCGCGCCGAGCAAGTCGCAGAAGAAGCGCGACATGCACGAGCTGCAGGCGCTCGGCGCGCGCCTGGTCGAAGTCTCCGCCGACCGGCTCGCGGAGATCGATCTGCCCGAAGACCTTCGCGAAGCCGTGCTCGAGGCGCGCCGCATTTCGGCGCGCGAGGCGAAGAGGCGGCAGCTGCAATACATCGGCCGGCTCATGCGCGACGTCGACCCGGCGCCGATTCGCGCGAAGTTCGACGAATGGGAGGGCAAGAGCGCTGCGCATTCCGCCCAGCATCGGCGCGCCGAGACATGGCGTGAACGGCTCCTCGCCGAGGACGGCGCCATGGCTGATCTCGCGAAAGCCCTGCCTGGCGCAGATCTGACGGCGTTGCGCGGGCTCGTTCGCGATGCCCGCAAGGAGCAGGCTGCCGGACAGCCGCCGCGACGTTATCGCGAACTCTTCAGGACGGTGCGCTCGCTGCTCGACGCGGCACCGCAGTTAGAGCCCGACAAATGATCTCGCGCGCGCTCCCCATCACGACCTTTCTTCTCGCCGCCGCGTTCGGCGTCCCCGCAAGCGCCCAGGGGCCGAACATGCAACCCGGCCTCTGGGAAGTCACGATCCGGGTGGAAGTGCCCGGACGTCCCGCCGACGTCAATACGATGCGCCAGTGCCTTACGGCAGAACAGGTGAGGCAGGCCGCGTCGGCGAATCCGACGACGCCGCAAGGCGACTGCACCGTGAGCGACTACAAGGCGACGGCCGAGGGCGCGTCCTGGAAGTTCGAGTGCCGGGGCGAGAACCCGATGTCGGGCTCGGGGTCGATCGCGTGGCAGGGCGCTTCTTACTCCGGTGCGAGCCGCGTCGAGATGCGCGACGGTGGGCGGCCGATCGTCGTAAACCAGACCTACTCCGGCGTGCGCGTGGGCGACTGCCCCACCGGCAGCCCCAGTGCCAAATGAAAACGATGACGCACGCGTCGCTTGTCCTCCACGCGGCGGGGCGCGGCGCGCCGCTGTCCCGCCACCTCGCGCGTGATGCGGTGTTTGGGCCTGTGAAATGAACGCTCTCGACCGCCCCCTGAAAATCGGCCTCGTGTCCGTCAGCGACCGCGCATCGGCGGGCGTCTACAAGGACGAGGGCATTCCCGCACTGCAGTCGTGGTTCGCCGCGGCGCTCTCAACGGCCTGGGAGAGCACCACTCGCCTCATTCCCGACGACCAGTCCACCATCGAGCGCACGCTCGTCGAACTCGTCGACGATACCGCTTGCGACCTCGTGCTCACGACGGGCGGCACCGGCCCTGCGCCGCGCGACGTGACGCCCGACGCCACGCTCGCGATCGCCGACAAGGTCATGCCCGGTTTCGGCGAGCAGATGCGCCAGATCTCGCTTCACTACGTCCCGACGGCGATCCTGTCGCGCCAGGTCGCAGTCGTGAGGAAGAAGGCGCTGATCGTCAACCTGCCCGGCCAGCCGAAGTCGATCCGGGAGACGCTCGAAGGCGTGAAAGACCCGGACGGGAAGCAGGTCGTGCACGGAATCTTCGCGGCGGTACCGTATTGCATCGATCTCATCGGTGGCCCCTACGTCGAGACGCACGACGCGGTGGTAAAGGCGTTCAGGCCGAAGTCGGCGCAGCGTCCGAAGGCCGGCTGAAGATCCGCGCGGCGCGCCGAAGGGAGGAACTGCTCCCTCGCGCACGCCGGCTGCATCCGCGACCATCCTTGGCGTGACCCGCCACGAACCATCCATCGAAGCGATCGAGCTCGAGACCGGCCCGAACCCCGACGCGGCCGTCGTCTGGATGCACGGCCTCGGCGCGGACGGCTCGGACTTCGTGCCGATCATCCCGGAGCTGGGCGAATTGCCCCGTGCGACCCGCTTCGTTTTTCCGCACGCGCCCATGCAGCCGGTCACGATCAACGCGGGCTACGTGATGCGCGCCTGGTACGACATCAAGTCGCTCGACATCGACCGTCGCGAAGACGAAGCCGGCGTCCGGGCATCGCACGACATCGTCGCCGCGCTCGTCGCCCGCGAGCGAGCGCGCGGCATCGAGGCCAAGCGGCTGGTGGTTGCGGGGTTCTCGCAGGGCGGCGCGATGGCGCTTTTTTCGGGACTGCGCCAGTCCGAGCCGCTCGCCGGGATCATGGCGCTATCGACGTACGTCCCGGTCGCCCATGCGCTCGCGGCGGAAGCGGATCCAGCCAACCTGGACAGACCGATTTTCATGGCGCACGGCACCGAGGATCCCGTAGTGCCCTGTCGGCTCGGCGCGGCGTCGCGGGACCTCCTGCGCACGCTCGGCCACGAAGTCGAATGGCACGAATACCCGATGCCGCACGCCGTCTGCGCCGAGGAGATCGCCGACATTGCCGCGTGGCTTGCACGGGTGCTCGCATGATTGCGACCGGCCGGCCATGAAGCGCGTTCTGCTCGCGACCTTCGCCCTTCTCACACTCGCCGCGGTCGGCGGCGCCGTCTGGCTGTACACGTCGCTCGACCATGTCGCGAAGCGCGCCATCGAGCATTTCGGCAGCGAGGCGCTCGGCGTCGAGGTCACCGTCGAGCGGGTCAAGCTCTCGCCCGGAAGCGGGCGCGGCGAAATCCTCGCCCTGCGCATCGCGAATCCGAAGGGATTCCGCCGCCCGAGCGTCGCGAGCGTCGGCCGCATCGAGATCGAACTGGACCCCGCGACGCTCGCCTCGGACGTGATCGTGATCCGAAGACTCGAGGTTAGCGCCCCCGCGATCGTCTACGAGACCGCCAAGTCGGGCGCGAACCTCGACGCGCTGAAGCGCGCGGCGGCGCGCAGCGCGAAGGAATCGGGTGCGCAGAGCGCCGGGGGCACGAAGGCGAACGAGAAGAAGCTGATCGTCGACCGGCTCGCGATCCGCGGCGCGGCGCTGACCTACGCGCCCACCGTCGTGTCCGGCTCAGCCGACATCAGGCTCGGCTTGCCCGACATCGTGATGAACGACGTCGGACGCAGGAAGGGCGGCCTGACGCCCGAGGAATTGACGAGCGTGATCGTGAATGCGGTGGTCGTGCGCACGGCCCAGGCGATCGATCCGGCCCGCCTCCGCGGCGGCGTGCAGGGCCTGCTCGGCCTCTGACCGGCTCGGCTCAGCCGGCCTCGCGCATCATCACGTTGCAGTCGAGCAGCTCGTAGTCCGCACCACGCTCGGCGACCGCCTTGGGCGAAAGCACGTACTGGCGCCCGTCGGATTCGAGCACCAGGCCCTGACCCGGCGCGTGGACGCCCGCCCGCGTGACCAGGCGCGTCTCGCGGTCGCCCGGGCGCAGCGGCGCGGCGAGGATGCCGATCTCCGAATCGAGGCCGAGCACGTTGCCCGCTTGCACCCGCATCTCGACCGGCGTCGGCGCGCGCGCGATGGTCTGTATGCCAATGCCCGCCTGGTTCACCGCCTCGCGCGTGATGCGGCGGATCACGCCGAGCACCCAGTTCGTGCCGCCTTCGGGCTGCAGCGCCAGCAGGCCGTCGATCTTCACCCAGTCGCGCGGCGCCTGCGTGACGACCGCGCCGAAGCCGCCTGCACTCACGTTCTCGACGATCCAGCTCTCGGTGCCCTCGCCGGTAAACGCGAGCGAGGCGTCGGGCTGCAGCATGTCGAGCGCCCCGTCGAAGCCCGGCGCCACGGTCAGGCGCGCCTTCACGCGATGGCGCTCGTGGCGGCGCGCGGGCGGATGCGCCGACCACTGCGTGGCGAGGTGCGCCAGCACCTCGGCGACCGGACCGAGTTCGTACGCGTCGCCGAGCCCGAGTTCGGCCGGAATCGCGCGAGAGCGCACGATGGCTTCCTGGTGCGACGCCGCCTTGTCGGCGGCCGGCGCCGTCGAGATGTAGCGCACCGTGGTCGCCTTCTCCGGCGGACGGGCATGACGCAGCGGCGGCGAGCCCGCGGCGATGTCGATCCAGTAGGTCGATTCCGACTGCGGGGTGGGCGTGACCACGAGGCCCGGCACGAACGCGGCGATGAGCCGGTCGGCGATGTCGACTTCAAGCGGGAGCAGGCTGTCGGGAGAGCTCACGCTGAGGAGCACCATGCGCAGGAATTCCTGCTCCGGCGTCGAGTCGCCCGCGATGCCCGCGTACACCTGCACCGGAGCACGCGCGACCTTGCGCCACTCGGCGAGACCCATCACGCCACCCGCCATTCCCCACACCGACTGCTCGAGGGGGCCGTAGCGGATGTAGAGCCATTTCATCTGCGTCGCGAGCGCCCGCAGGGCGCGCACGGCGAGCAGGCCCACGGAGCTCTTGAGCGCATCGGCGCCCTTCTCGCCCGCTTCGAACGCCTTGAGCAGATCGACGAACGTCTGCGCCGACTCGCGCCAAAAGCCGTTGAGTGCGTTCCACCAGCGGATCTCCTGGACTTTCGAGAGCCGCTGTGCCGCGACGTACTCGCGGCCGAGGCGGCGCGCCGCGGATTGCCCCGCTTCGTCGAGCAGCAGCGCGAGCTGCGCGCGATGCGCCGGCACGAACGGCTCGGCGCGAATCGACTCGAACCAGTGAGCCAGCTCCTCGAGCGCCTTGATCGGGTCGCCGGAGGGCAGTTCCGCCACCAGCCGCCGGGCCTCCTTGAGGTCGGCCATCGGGTGGTCGTGCTTGGCACCGGTGAAGATCTTCAGCATCGTGATTCGTGTCCGTGGAGGACTTATCGGAGGGAGGATGCCGAACGCGCGAGCGCGCGGCAACGCATCCGCACGCCACGGTGTGGCAAGGTTCCGGTCTCGCCCGTGCGGCGCGCGCGAAGGCGAACGCTGCCCGCGCCGCCGTGCGGCGCACGCCGTTCCCTCGGGAACGTCGTGCACTCATCACTCCCCTGCCGCATCGCGCCTCCGGCCGCGAGAACGCGCGCGCGAAACGCGCACGACTCGCGCCGAGGCGGAAGCAGGATCGGCATCGGAATGAAGAGGGGCCTGCGCACGGCAGGCCCCTGAAGCCCGGACAGAACGCGAGCGGCGATCGACCCGGTTGGTGCTGGTGCGCGGACTCGAACCGCGGACCTACTGATTACGAATCAGTTGCTCTACCAGCTGAGCTACACCAGCGCACTCGCGGCAGGCGCCGCGAAAAATGAGCGCGGATTATATCCCACTCGCCCCGGGGGCGGCGCGCGGACGGGCGGCTCAGGATGCGCGCCGCGTGCGCACGATCACGTCGACACCCTCGGCGACGACGCCCGGCGGGAGAGCCGGCAAGCCTTCCACCCGCACGCTGTCGGCGGGGATGTCGGTGAGCTCGCCGGAATCGACGTCGTAGAAATGATGGTGCGGCGTGGTGTTCGGGTCGTAGAACACCTTCGACGGATCCACGATCAGCTCGCGCACGAGCCGCTTGTCCAAGAACAGCTTGAGCGTGTTGTAGACGGTCGCTTTCGACGTCTCGGCATGGCGCGCGTTCACGAGCGCGAAGATCTGATCGGCGCACAGATGCTCGCGCTTCTCGAAAAGCACGAACGCGATCTCGATTCGCTGATGCGTGGGCGTGATGTCGTGGCCGCGGAGCAAGTCCGCCACGGCTTCGCGAGTATAAGGCTGGAAATTCATGGGCTTAATCGTACAACAAGAATTGGACTTTGTCTAACTCACCGGTCTGGGCCCGTGCAGGACCTCACACGCAGCGGTGCGCGGCGCGCGGGGCTGCCCCAGCCGCAGCCGGCCGAAGCTGTTTTTCCTTGCTGGTCGTCACCGCAGCTGCGGCCGACATCTCGAAGTGCAATGCACACCGCTCGGGCGCCACACGCACGACCCAACGCCGGGGGCCTCGCACGACGTAACGGTGCGCTCGACCTCGCGTCCGAAGCGTCATGCGTGAACAAGTTCACGCGCGCTACAAGCGTCGCCGCCGCTCGTCCGCAACGGCGCGCCGCCCGTCCGCAAACCGTAGCTCTCGACCTGGGCGATTCCTATCATCCAATCGTCCTTAAAAGGGGAAAGAGATGAGAGAGCAGCGTGGGTTCACCTTGATCGAGCTGATGATCGTAGTGGTCGTGATCGGCGTTCTCGCCACGGTCGCGTACCCGAGCTACATGGACTA
>JALOSW010000022.1 GCA_025458245.1 Burkholderiales bacterium | reverse complement strand
CACGTTCGGCAACCGCGACCTCGCCGGCGGGATCTCGCTCGTGCCGGCGCTGGTCGGCGCCTTCGGCTTCGCCGAGCTGCTGGTGGTGATGAAGGAGCGCCGCGGGACGGTGAAGATCAATCCGTTCGACACCGTGATCCCGAGGCTCGCAGACATCGCGAAGTACTGGCGCACGATCGTCCGGTCGGGCGTCATCGGCACGTTCATCGGCGTCGTGCCCGGGGTCGGCGAGGACACCGCCGCATGGACGTCCTACGCTGCGGCGAAGCGCGCGAGCAGGGAGAAGGACGAGTTCGGCAGCGGCTCGATCGAGGGCCTCATGGCGGCGGAAACCGGCGACAACGCGTGCGTTCCCGGGGCGGTGATCCCGGTTCTCACGCTCGCCGTGCCGGGCTCGGCGCCGGCCGCCGTGCTGCTCGCCGCGATGCTGATCCACGGCGTCCGGCCCGGGCCGCTCATCATGGTCGAGAACCCGCAGTTCGTCTACGAAGTGGTGGCGATGATGCTGTTCGCGACCCTCGGCATCCTGTTCTACGGCCTCACGCTCACCAAACTGCTCGTCCAGGTGCTGCGAGTGCCCTACCAGGTGATCGTGCCGATCATTTTCGTGCTCACCGTCGTGGGCGCCTACGCCATCGCGGCGCGGCTATTCGACGTCTGGACGATGCTCGCGTTCGGCCTCATCGGCTTCGCCATGCGTTCGTTCAACTATCCCATGGCGCCGCTCGTGCTCGGCATCGTGCTGGGCGATCTGATGGAGAAGAACTTCCGCCGCGGCCTGGTCCTCTCGGACGGCAGTCTCGAGCCCTTCTTTACGCGGCCGATCTCGGCCTTGATGTTCTCGGTCATCCTGATCGTCGTGCTGTCGCGCTTCCGGTGGTTCCGCGCGCTGGTCGCGCAGGCCTCGCGCGCTCTTCCATGGCGGCGGGCCTCCTGATGCGCGTCGCGCTCTGCAACGAGGTGCTGCAGCCGATGCCGTTCGCGGTGCAGTGCGCGTATGCCGCCGCGCTCGGTTACGACGGCCTCGAACTTGCGCCCTTCACCGTGTCGGACGAGCCGCATCGCATGCCCGACTGGCATCGCGCGGAGCTGCGCAGGGCCGCCGCCGAGGCAGGCATCGCGATCACCAGTCTCCACTGGCTGCTCGTGACCCCCAAGGGCCTCTCGATCACGAGCCCCGACGACGAGGTGCGCGCCCGGACCGTCGCGGTCATGCAGGGCCTGGTGGGCCTCGCCGCGGACCTCGGCGCGAGCGTGCTCGTGCACGGGTCGCCCGCGCAGCGGCAGATCCCGCCGGGCGAGAGCCGCGAGACGGCGCTCGCCCGCGCCGTCGACTGCTTCGCCCGCGCTGCCGAGGCTGCGAGCGCGGCCGGCGTCACCTACTGCATCGAACCGCTCGGGCGAGGGGAAACGCCGCTCGTCAACACCGTTGCGGAGGCGGCCGAGATCGTCGATGCGATCGGCAGCCCGGCGCTGCGCACGATGATCGACGCGAGCGCCGCGGGCCAGACCGAGAGCGAATCGCTTGCCGCGCTGGTCGATCGCTGGCTGCCGACAGGCCGGATCGCGCACGTGCAGGTGAACGACCGCAACCGGCGCGGACCCGGTGAAGGCGACGATCGCTTCGCGCCGATGCTGGGGGCGCTGGTCCGCAACGGCTACGGCGGCGTCGTCGCCGTCGAGCCGTTCAAGTACCTGCCGGACGGACCGGCTTGCGCCGCCCGCGCGATCGGGTACCTGCGCGGCATTCTCGAAGCGCAAGGCGACGGAGGCTAGCCGGTGGCGCGTGCAGCGAAAAAGCCCGCGGTGCGCCCGGCCGCGACCAGGAGAGCCCGCGATCCCGAGCGCACGCGCACCAGCATCCTCGACGCGGCGACGCGGGAGTTCGCGCGGCACGGGCTCGGCGGCGCCCGCGTCGATCGCATCGCCGAGCGGGCGGGCGCCAACAAGCGGATGCTCTATTACTACTTCGGCGACAAGGACACGCTTTTCCGGGCCGTGCTCGAGCATGTCTACGGGCGCATCCGCGCCGCGGAGCAGCAGCTGCGCCTCCTCGATGTCCCGCCTGCCGAGGGCGTGCGCCGCCTGGTGGAGTTCACCTGGCAGTATTACCTCGCGCACCCGGAGTTCATCACGCTGCTGAACAGCGAGAACCTGCACCGGGCCCGTCACCTGCGGCGCTCGCGGCACATCGGCGCCATGAACTCGCCCCTGATCGCGACTCTGTCCGAAATCCTCGAGCGCGGCGCCGCGGCGGGCGCGTTCCGGCGTGGCGTCGACCCGCTGCAGCTCTACGTGAGCATCGCTGCGCTCGCGTATTTCTTTCTCTCGAACAACCAGACGCTTTCGGCGGTGTTCGGCCGCGACCTCGCGACCCCCGCGGCGCGGGCCGAGCGCCTCGCGCACATGATCGACGTGGTGCTCGGCTACCTCGCGGCCGCGCCGGGCCGCCCCCGGTTGACAGGCGCGCGCGCGGGAAGGTACCTTGATTAACCAAATGGTTACAACAGTGTTGCCCGGCGAGCCGGCGCGGGCGTGCACCGCGACAGCCGGCCGGAACCCCTGCCGATGAGCCTCCTTCGGAAGATTCTGCTCAATCCCGCGATGCGCCCGATCTGGCTCATCGTGGTGCTGCTCGTGCTCTGGGACCTCGCGATTCGTCTTTTCAAGATCCCGCCCTACCTGATCCCCGCGCCGCAGAAGGTGGTCGAGGCGCTGCAGAACGAGTGGCCGCGGCTCGTGAAGGAAAGCACGGTCACGACCTGGGCGACGCTCGGCGGATTCGGCCTCTCGATCCTGTTCGGCATCCCGATGGCGCTGCTGATCGCCTACTCGCGCACCGTGGAGAGCTTCGTCTACCCGCTGCTGGTCTTCTCGCAGTCGGTGCCGAAGATCGCCATCGCGCCGCTCTTCGTGGTGTGGTTCGGCTTCGGCATCATCCCCAAGGTGATCGCGGCGTTCCTGCTCGGTTTCTTCCCGATCGTCGTGTCGACGGTGATGGGGTTCAAGTCGGTCGAGCCGGAGATGATCGATCTCGCCCGCTCGATGAAGGCCTCGCGTCTGCAGACCTTCATGCGCATCAGCCTGCCGCACGCGATGCCCGCGATCTTCTCGGGTCTGAAGGTGTCGGTGACGCTCGCCGTCGTCGGCGCCGTGGTCGGCGAGTTCGTCGGCTCGAACTCGGGGATCGGCTACGTGCTGCAGATCGCGAACGGCAACTTCGACCTGCCGCTCATGTTCGCGGCGCTCGTCGTGCTGTCGATGATCGGCGTGGTGCTGTTCGTCGCGATCGACCTGCTCGAGCGCGTGATGATCCCGTGGCACGCGTCGCAGCGCGGAGACGTGCACGCCACGCCCTGAACAAGATGCGAACGGTCCGGCGATCCGCGCCGCCGGTCGCGGCCTCGATAACGATGTCCCCAAACCAAGGAGGAGGAGACGATGAAACGCCTGATCAAGCTGGTCCCGGCCGCCGCGGTGGCGCTTGCGTTCGCGAGCGGCCCGGCGCACGCGCAGGGCAAGGAGAAGGTCACGCTGCTGCTCAACTGGTATCTCTATAGCGAGCACGCGCCCTTTTTCCTCTGCAAGGAGCGCGGCATCTTCGACAAGGAAGGGCTCGACGTCGAGATCCAGGAAGGACGCGGCTCGGTGCCCACGATCCAGGCAGTCGCGGCGAAGACCGTGACCTTCGGCTACGCGGACGTCGCCACCATGATCAAGGCGGCGGCGAAAGGCACGCCGGTCACGACGGTGGGCGTCGCGCTGCAGACGAGCCCGATGTCGGTGATGGGCCTTTCCGAGAAGAACATCCGCAAGCCCGAGGACATCAAGGGCAAGACGGTGGCCGTCACCCCGGGCGACTCGATGAGCCAGGTGTGGCCGCTCTTCCTGAAGAAGACCGGGCTCAAGGAGTCGGACTTCAAGGTGGTCACCGGCGACGCCCAGACGAAGCTCAATGCCGTGATCAACGGCCAGGCAGACCTGCTCCTCGGCTACCTGATGGACCAGAACATGCGCATCCAGGACGCCACCAAGAAGCCCGTGTTCGTGATTCCGTTCTCCGAGTACGGCGTGAACCTCGTCTCCTCGGGAATCATCGCGCAGAAGGACATGCTGAAGGAGAAGCCCGACCTCGTGCGCAAGTTCATGCGCGCATCGACCGTGTGCTTCGAGGAGGCCGCGAAGAACCCCGAGGCGGCGGTGGATGCGATGCTCAAGGCGAACCCGAAAGCGGGCCAGCGCGAGACGCTCATCACCGGCCTCAAGCTGACGACGCCGCTCTACAACACGCCCGAGACGAAGGGTCAGCGTCCGTTCCGCGTCAGCCCGAAAAACATGTCGGAGTCGTTCGACATGCTGGTCGAGTACGGCGGCGTCGACAAAGCGTCGGCGGGCAAGGCCGAGGACTACTACACCAACGCTTTCCTGCCGCAATGACGCAGCCGCAGTTGCGGGTGGTGGCGGGCGGCGCAGCGGCGGCCCGACTCGCCGCCGCCCGGCCCTTCATCCGCCTCGACGGGGTCGCGAAGACCTACAAGACCGCCGACGGGCCGGTCGAGTCGGTCAAGCCCGTCACGTTCGACATCCGCGAGGGCGAGTTCCTCGCCATCGTCGGGCCGTCGGGTTGCGGCAAGTCGACGCTGCTGAAGATGGTGGCCGGGCTGCTCCCGGCCACCGCCGGCGAGATCTCCATCGACGGCCGTCGTGTGGCCGGGCCCCACGAAGGCGTCGGCATCGTGTTCCAGAGCCCCGTGCTGCTCGCCTGGCGCACGGTGTTCGACAACGTCATGCTGCAGATCGAGATGCGGAAGCTCGCGCGCGCCGAGTACGCGCAGCGTGCGATGGACCTCATCGAGATGACCGGCCTCGCCGGCTTCGAGAAGAAGTATCCGTGGCAGCTCTCGGGCGGCATGCAGCAACGCGCGTCGATCTGCCGCGCGCTCGTCCACGACCCTCGCATCCTGCTCATGGACGAGCCGTTCGGCGCGCTCGACGCGATGACGCGCGAAAAGATGAATCTCGAGCTGCAGCGCATCTGGCACACCACCGGCAAGACGGTGCTCTTCATCACCCACTCGATCCCCGAGGCGGTGTTCCTCGCCGACCGGGTGCTGGTGATGAGCGAGCGGCCGGGCTCGATCGCGGCGATCTACGACGTGAACATCCCGCGCCCGCGTTCGCTGCGGATGATGGGCGACGCGGCGTTCGTGGACCTGACGCAGACGATTCGCGGGCATTTCTACGCGCAGGGGACGCTGGACCATTGAACGCAGAACGGCCGAACCGCAAAAGCGCGAAGAACGCCAAGGGGCGCAAAAGATGAGCGCCAGGGGCCCGTGTCTGTCGCGACGGACGAGACAGGCGATGCAGCGACGGGGCACGCTGGGGGCACAAACGCCTTTCGTGCACGCCCTGCCTTCGCGTCCCTTTGCGCCCGTTACGGCTTTGCGGTTCCGGGCTCTTTCGTATGCCTGAGTCGCTGAAACTCCGCGTCGTCGCCGTCGAGCTCTACGAGCGGCCGGTGCACCTGCGCCTGCCGTTCCGCTTCGGCGTGGTCACGCTCACCGAGGCGCCGCAGGCGTTCGTGCGTGCGCGCGTGCGCCTCGCGGACGGACGCGAGGGCTGGGGCGCGGCAGCCGAGATGCTCGCGCCGAAGTGGTTCGACAAGAATCTCGCGCTGACCAACGACGACAACTTCGAGCAGCTTCGGGATGCGCTCCGGATCGCGGTGGCCGCGTACACTGCGGATGCGACCCTGCGCACGCCCTTCGCGCTGTATGCCGCGCACTATCGCGAAGTGCTCGAAGCGGGCGCCGCGCGCGGCCTCAATGCGCTCGTCGCGTCGTTCGGCCCGGCGCTCCTCGACCGCGCGGTGCTCGATGCGGCAGGCAAGCTCGCCGGCCTGTCGTTCTACGACGCCGTGCGCACCAACGCGGCCGGCATCGATGCAGCGCTGACGCCGGAGCTCGCCGCCTTCGACCTGCCGCGCTTCCTTGCATCGCTCGCGCCCGGCGATTCGCTCGCGGTGCGTCACACGGTGGGGCTCGTCGATCCGATCGCCGCCGCCGACGCCGCGCAGCGCGTGAACGACGGTCTTCCCGAGACGCTCGAGGAGGTGGTGCGCGCCTACGGACATCGCTACTTCAAGCTGAAGGTCGGCGGCGACGTCGAAGCCGATCTCGACCGGCTGACGCGCATCGCCTCCGTGATCGACGCGAGCGCCGCGCCCTACCAGGTGACGCTCGACGGGAACGAGCAGTACCAGGACGTCGACGGCATCGCGGCGCTCTGGCGGCGCGTGCTCGCTGCGCCGAAGCTCGCGCGGCTCGCGGCGAGCACGCTCTTCATCGAGCAGCCCATCGGCCGCGCGCACGCCTTCGACCGCGACGTGTCGGCGCTCGCGCGCCTCAAGCCGGTGATCATCGACGAGTCCGATGGCGACCTCGACGCGTTTCCGAAAGCGCGCTCGCTCGGCTATGCCGGCGTGTCGTCGAAGGCGTGCAAGGGGTTCTACAAATCGATCCTGAACGCTGCGCGCTGTGCGCTTTGGAACGCGAACGGCGAAAGGGCCTGCTTCATGTCGGCCGAGGATCTCACGTGCCAGGCCGGGCTCGCCGTGCAGCAGGACCTCGCGATCGTCTCGCTGCTCGGCCTCGAGCATGTCGAACGCAACGGGCATCACTACGTGAACGGCATGGCGAGCCTGCCGCGCGCCGAGCAGGAGGCGTTTCTGCACGCCCACCCGGATCTCTACGAGCAGCGCGCCGGCGCGGTGCGCCTGCGGATCGCAGGCGGCGACGTGAACATCGGCTCGCTTGCGGTTCCCGGATTCGCGAGCGCCGCCGAGCCGCACTGGCCGGCCATGCGCCGGATCGAGGCGTGCTCGAGCGCGGGTTGACTCATGGGTGAAATCGTATTCGCGGCAACGACGAGGGCGGGGCGCGCGGCGTCGCCGTGGCCTCCGTGCCTGCCTGGTAAATCTGTTCGCTCGAAGGACTGACAATGGCTGACAAGCGCCTCGGCATCATCATGCACGGCATCACCGGCCGGATGGGCATGAACCAGCATCTCGCCCGCTCGGTGACGGCGATCATGAAGCAGGGCGGCGTCACGCTTTCCGACGGAACGCGCGTGATGCCGGATCCGATCCTCGTCGGCCGCAACGCCGACAAGGTGGAGCGTCTCGCCAGGGCTTACGGCGTATCGCGCTGGACCACGGACCTCGACCAGGCGCTCGCGAACAGGGACGACGCCGTGTTCTTCGATGCGGCATCGACGCAGCTGCGGCCGACGCTGCTCAAGAAGGCGATCGCCGCCGGCAAGCATGTCTATTGCGAGAAACCGGTCGCGACGAACCTCGCCGAGGCGATCGATCTCTATCGGGCCGCGAAGCAGGCGGGCATCAAGCACGGCGTCGTGCAGGACAAGCTGTGGCTGCCGGGGCTGCTCAAGCTGAAGATGCTCATCGACTCCGGCTTCTTCGGCCGCATCTTCGCCGTGCGCGGGGAGTTCGGCTACTGGGTGTTCGAGGGCGACTGGCAGCCTGCGCAGCGTCCGTCGTGGAACTACCGCAGGGAGGACGGCGGCGGGATCATCCTCGACATGCTGTGCCACTGGCGCTACGTGCTCGACAACCTCTTCGGCGGCGTGAAGAGCCTCACCTGCCTCGGCGCGACCCACATCCCGGACCGGTGGGACGAGCAGGGCAGGCGCTACCAGGCGACGGCCGACGACGCGGCGTATGCCACGTTCCAGCTCGAGGGAGGCGTGATCGCGCACATCAACAGCTCGTGGGACGTGCGCGTGCGTCGCGACGACCTGGTCACCTTCCAGGTGGACGGTACCCATGGCTCCGCGGTCGCCGGGCTCACCAAGTGCTGGACCCAGGCGCGGGTGAACACGCCCAAGCCCGTGTGGAACCCCGACATCCCGCAAACCATCGACTTTTTCTCGACGTGGCAGGAAGTGCCCGACAACGTGGTCTACGACAATGCGTTCAAGGCGCAGTGGGAGCTCTACATCCGCCACGTGTGCGAGAACGCGCCGTTCAAGTGGGACCTGCGCGAAGGCGCCAAGGGCGTGCAACTCGTAGACTGCGCCCTGACGAGCTGGGCCGAGCGGCGCTGGGTGGACGTGCCGGAGCTGGCTGCGTGATTTCGAGGCAGCACCGCGAAAGCGCAAAGATCGCGAAGGAACGCAAAGGGATGGTCTTTGGCTTGAATGGTACGCCCGCGTCGCGTCGGATCGCTGACTGAAGTCGCATGACGCTCCGCTTTCGGAAGGTGCTCGCACAGACGCTCTTTTTTGCGAACCTTTGCGCCTTTCGCGCCTTTGCGGTTCCGGGTAGGAGATTTCCATGAACGCCCCCGACAAGCTCTCTCTTTTCATCAAGCTTCCCACCGAGTCGCGCGTGCTGGAGCCGTTCCGGCTCTCGGCGCCGCGCGACTTTCCGGCGAAGGCGTCGCGGGCGTTCAATCGCGTCGCGTTCGCCGCGGCGCACGTCGTCGCCGACCCGCTTTCGGCGAAAGACCCATGGGTCGACCCCGCGATCGACTGGGACGCGACCCTCGCGTTCCGCCGCCATCTCTGGTCGCTCGGGTTCGGCGTCGCGGAGGCGATGGACACCGCGCAGCGCGGCATGGGACTCGACTGGGCCAACTCGCTCGAGCTGATTCGCCGCTCGGTCGCGGCCTCGCGCGAGTTCGCCGATGCCGTCATGGCGAGCGGCGCGGGCACCGACCATCTCGCGCCGCGGCCCGATCTCTCGATCGGCGAGGTGATCGGCGCCTACGAGCAGCAATGCGCGGCTGTCGAGGGTGCAGGGAGCCGCATCATCCTGATGGCGAGCCGGGCGCTCGCCGCGTGCGCCCGGTCGCCCGACGACTACGTGAAGGTGTACGGACGCATCCTGTCGCAGGTGAAGGAGCCGGTGATCATCCACTGGCTCGGCGAAATGTTCGACCCGGCCCTCGCTGGATACTGGGGCCACGCCGACCACTACGCGGCGATGGACGTCGCGCTCGCGATCATCCGCGACCATGCCGCCAAGATCGACGGCGTGAAGATCTCGCTGCTCGACAAGCAGAAGGAGATCGACATGCGTCGGCGGCTGCCCGCGGGCGTGCGCATGTACACCGGCGACGACTTCAACTACGCCGAGCTGATCGACGGCGACGACGAGGGCCACTCCGACGCGCTGCTCGGGATCTTCGACGCGATCGCCCCCGCGGCGTCGGCGGCGCTCGCGGCCCTCGCGGCGGGCGACCGCAAGTCGTTTCACGAGATCCTCGCGCCGACGGTGCCGCTGTCGCGCCACGTATTCCGCGCGCCGACGCGTTTCTACAAGACGGGCGTCGTGTTCATGGCGTGGCTCAACGGCCATCAGGACCACTTCGTCATGGTCGGCGGGCAGCAGGGCGCGCGGAGCATCCTCCACTTCGCGGAGATCTTCCGGCTTGCCGATCGCGCGGGCCTTCTGCGCGATCCGGAGCGGGCCGTGGCACGCATGAAGCAGCTTCTCGCGGTGAACGGGCTGGAAGGCTGAACGGCAGAACCGCAAAAGCGCAAAGGGCGCAAAGTTGCGCGAAGAAGAACCCGCCGGAAGGCCGCTGAGCCAGGTGCAGACGCGGCAAGCGAGAGCGCCCTCGCGCCGACCGCCGTGCGCGTCAGGAGCGGACGCGATTCCGCCCGCGTGCGGCAACCTTTCGCGATCCGTGGCGCCCTTCGCGTTTTTGCGGTGACCCAGCTCGTCAGCTCCATGGCTCCGCCCGACCCCGCCCTGCTCTCCCTCAACACCGCGACCGTCCGCGCGCAGTGGAACCTGCGGCAGATGATCGAAGGCTGCGCGCGCCACGGCATCCGAGGGATCTCGCCCTGGCGCGACAAGCTCGCCGAGTACGGCGCGAAAGAGGCGAAGCGCATGATCGATGCGAACGGCCTCACGGTCACCGGCCTCTGCCGCGGCGGCATGTTTCCCGCGGCCGATGCACGGGGCCGCAAGGCGGCGATCGAGGATAACCTTCGCGCCATCGACGATGCGGCCGTGCTGGGCGCGCACTGCCTTGTCCTGGTGGTCGGCGGCATGCCGCAGGGATCGAAGGATCTCGCCGGTGCACGCGAGATGGTCCGCGACGGCATCGGTACGGTCCTCGACCATGCGCGGGGCGCGGGCGTGCCGCTCGCGATCGAGCCGCTGCACCCGATGTACGCGGCCGACCGCGCCTGCGTGAACACGCTCGGGCAGGCGCTCGACCTTTGCGACGAACTGGATGGCCGCGCGAGCGGAGCGCTCGGCGTCGCCGTCGACGTCTACCACGTGTGGTGGGACCCCGAGCTCGCGCGCCAGATCGAGCGCGCCGGCGAGAAGCGCATCCTCGCGTTCCATATTTGCGACTGGCTGGTGCCCACCACCGATCTCCTGCTCGACCGCGGCATGATGGGCGACGGCGTCATCGACATCCCGCTGATCCGCTCATGGGTGGAGCGCGCCGGCTACCGCGGTTTCCACGAGGTGGAGATCTTCTCGGCGAACAACTGGTGGCGGAGGGACGCGGACGAGGTGCTGGCGATGTGCAAGGAACGGCATCAGTCCGCGAGTTGAACGGCGATCGGGCGTGTCGGGCGCGGTGTAGGGGCGGTCGGGCATCACGCCGCGCGAGTCGCGCGTCCGACCGTTGATCTAGGTCAAACGCTCGAGGGCGGGCCATGTTGGAATGCACTCCGACGTCCGCAAGCCGTGGCTTCGGTCCGGCGAGATCCCGCGAGGGATCGGGCGTGCGTCCTCCTGGTGATCGCCCGCGTCTCGTACGCGGGCTTCTTTTTTCCGGGCCCGCGCATGCAGAGTGACGACCCGCGCACCCCCGTTCCTCCGGCCGACGGTGTTGCATGAGCCGCCCCGTCCGGCACCGCTGGGACCTCGCACCGAAAGAGGCCATCGCCCTCCAGGCACGGCTCGCGCCCAAGGTCGAGCGGCAGGATCGCGTCGGTCCGATCCGCCACGTGGCCGGAATCGACGTCGGTTTCGAATCGGCCGGCCGCATCGCGCGCGCCGCGGTCGCAGTGCTCGTGTTGCCGTCGCTCGAACTCGTCGATTGCGCGCTGGCGCGGCGGCCCGTGTCGTTCCCCTACGTGCCGGGACTCTTATCGTTCCGCGAGATCCCGGCCGTGCTCGACGCGCTCGCACGGCTGCGGGTGAGGCCCGACATCCTGCTCTGCGATGGTCAGGGAATCGCGCATCCGCGACGGTGTGGGCTTGCGTCGCATCTCGGGCTCGTCACGGGGCTGCCTGCCATCGGGGTCGGCAAGTCGCGGCTGCTGGGCGAGCATCGAGAGCCCGGCGCGCGGCGCGGCTCGCGAGCCCGGCTCGTCGATCGGGGCGAAACCGTGGGAACGGTCCTCCGCACCCGAGCGGGCGTGAAACCGCTGTACGTTTCCGTCGGTCATCGGGTGAGCCTTGAAACCGCCGTTCGCATCGTGCTCGCCTGCGCGCGGGGTTATCGGCTGCCGGAAACCACCCGGTGGGCGCATCGGCTGGCGTCGGGTCCGGCGGACGAGGCGCGCCGGATTCTGGCGCGCAGGGCCGCCCGACGCTGAGCTTGCCCCTGCCGGCGCCCTCGAGCGGGGCGGGCCCGGCATCCTCGACGCACGTGGTCGGGAAGCCCGGAGCGGGTAAAATATTCGTTTCCGCTTCCGAACCGCGTTCCCCGAGGAGGTTTTCGATGAGCATGAGCGAAATGCGCAAGACGGCGCTGGCGATGGTCGCAAGAGGCCAGGGCATCCTCGCCGCCGACGAGTCCACCGGCACGATCGAGAAGCGCTTCAAGTCGATCAACGTGGAGAACACGGAGCCGAACCGTCAGGCCTATCGCGACATGCTCTTCACCACGAAGGGCCTCGGCGACTACGTGAGCGGCGTCATCCTTTACGACGAGACGCTGCGTCAGAAGTCGAAGGCCGGCGTGCCGTTCCCGGAGCTGCTCAAGAAGAACGGCATGATCCCGGGCATCAAGGTCGACGAGGGCGCGAAGGACCTCGCCCTGTGTCGGAACGAGAAAGTCACCGAGGGCCTAGACGGCCTCATGAAGCGCTGCGCCGAGTACTACAAGATGGGCGCGCGGTTCGCGAAGTGGCGCGCGGTGATCACGATCGGCGACGGCACGCCGACCACGACCTGCATCGCCGCGAATGCCCACGCGCTCGCGCGCTACGCCGCGATCTGCCAGGCGAACGGCCTCGTGCCGATCGTCGAACCCGAAGTGCTGATGGACGGCAATCACGGCATCGAGCGCTGCCAGGAGGTCACCGAGTGGGCGCTCAATGCCGTCTACGAGGCGCTCTACATCAACCGCGTTTCGCTCGAAGAGTCGGTGCTCAAGCCCTCGATGGTGATCTCGGGCGCGGACGCGAAGCGCCAGGCGCCGGTCGCGGAGGTGGCCGAGCGCACCGTGACCGTGCTGAAGCGCTGCGTGCCCGCGGCAGTCGCCGGAATCGTGTTCCTCTCCGGCGGCCAGTCCGACGAGATTGCGAGCGAGCACCTCGACGCGATGAACAAGATGTTCAAGGGCAACCTGCCGTGGCCGCTCTCGTTCTCGTACGGCCGCGCGCTCCAGCACGCCTCGCTCAACGCCTGGAGAGGTTCGACGGCGAACGTCGCGGCAGCGCAGGCTGCGCTGCTGCATCGCGCGCGCATGAACAGCCTTGCCTCGAAGGGAGAATACCGGCCCGACCTCGAGAAGAATGCCGCTTGAGCGCGAGCGTCAGGTTGAGGGGGCCTCTCGCCGGAGCGCGGCGGATGTCCCCTTTCATCCGCGTCCTTGCTCTGCGCGCGCTGGGCGCGAGGGCGCCGCAGTGAGCATTCGGTTTCCGCTCGACCGGCCGGCCGCGTGAGACCGCTCTTCGAATCGTCCCTGCAGAGCTTGCCGCTCGTCGCGCGCGGCAAGGTGCGCGACATCTACGCGGTGGACGAGCGGCGCATGCTGATCGTCACGACCGACCGGCTGTCGGCGTTCGACGTGATCCTTCCCGACCCGATCCCGCTCAAAGGCGCGGTGCTCACGGCGATGAGCGAGTTCTGGTTCGCGAGGCTCGCGCATGTGGTGCCCAACCACCTGACCGGGATCGATCCCGAATCGGTGGTGAAGACCGCCGAGGAGAAGGAGCAGGTTCGCGGCCGCTCGATGGTGGTGAATCGCTACCGTCCGCTGCCGATCGAGGCCGTCGTTCGCGGCTACATCATCGGTTCGGGCTGGAAGGACTACCAGCAAAGCGGCCGCATCTGCGGCATCGCGCTTCCCGCGGGCCTCGCGCAGGCCGAGCGCCTGCCGCATCCGATCTTCACCCCCGCCACCAAGGCCGAGGCGGGCGACCACGACGAGAACATCACCTTCGAGCGCGTCGAGAACGCCATCGGGCCGGCGCTCGCCGCGAAGGTGCGCGACGTGGCGCTGAAGCTCTACGGCGAGGCGGCCGAGTATGCTCGCGAGCGCGGCATCATCATCGCCGACACGAAGTTCGAGTTCGGCCTCGATCATCACGGCACGCTGCATCTCATCGACGAGGCGCTCACGGCCGACTCTTCGCGGTTCTGGCCGGCCGACCAGTACCGCCCGGGCATCAGCCCGCCCTCGTTCGACAAGCAGTTCGTCCGCGATTACCTCGAGACGCTCGACTGGGGCAAGAAGCCTCCGGCGCCGAGGCTGCCGCCGGAGGTGATCGCCAAGACCTCCGAGAAGTATCGCGAAGCGCTGTTCCGCCTCACGGGCAGAAAGCTGGGCTGACGCCGATGGCGAAAAAGAAACCGGTTATCGGCGTGGTCATGGGCTCGTCCTCCGACTGGGACGTGATGCAGCACGCGGCGACGATGCTCGACGCGTTCGGCGTCCCGTTCGAGGCGCGCGTGGTGTCGGCGCACCGAACGCCCGACGACATGTTCGCCTACGCGGAGTCCGCCGCCGCGCGCGGCCTCGCGGCGATCATCGCCGGCGCGGGCGGTGCGGCGCATCTTCCGGGCATGCTCGCGTCCAAGACCACGGTACCCGTGCTCGGCGTGCCGGTACCTTCGAAACACCTTGCCGGGCAGGATTCGCTCCTCTCCATCGTGCAGATGCCCAAGGGCGTCCCGGTCGCGACGTTCGCGATCGGCGAGGCGGGCGCGGCGAACGCCGGGCTTTTCGCCGTCGCACTCCTCGCCACGACCGACGCGAAGCTCGCGGCCAAGCTATCGGCCTATCGCGCCGACCTGGTGAAGCAGGTGCGCGCGATGAAGCTGCCCGAACTCTGAACGACGTTCACCGCGAAAGCGCAAAAGGGCGCAAAGAAGCGCGAAAGGTGAGGGGGCGTCTCGTTCGGACCGAGGCCGACGATCCGGTGTCGTTTGCGGCGATCCTGTCCATTCCCTCGGTCGAGAAACCGCTCATGCAGTCGCTCACGTTGCGTCCCTTCGCGTCCTTCGCGCCCTTCGCGCTTTCGCGGTGAGCGCTTTCCTCTTCCTTCGTCACTCGTGACCGCGCACATCATCCAACCCGGCGGCTGGCTCGGCCTTCTCGGCGGCGGGCAGCTCGGACGCATGTTCACCATGGCGGCACAGAGCATGGGCTACCGCGTCGCCGTGCTCGATCCCGGCGAGCAGTCGCCGGCGGGCAGCGTCGCCGACCGGCACATCCGCGCCGACTATCTCGACCCCGAGGGGCTGCGAGGGCTCGCGGAGCTTTGCCACGGCGTCACCACCGAGTTCGAGAACGTGCCGGCGAAAGCGCTCGACTATCTCGCCGCGCATTGCAGCGTGAGCCCGGGCGCCGACGCGGTCGCGATCGCGCAGGATCGCATCCGCGAAAAGCAGTTCGTGCGCTCGTGTGGCGTCGACACGGCGCCTTTCGTGCCCGTGCTCGCCGCGTCCGACGTCGACGCCGCGCCGGCCGACCTCTTTCCCGGCGTCCTCAAGGTGGCGCGGCTCGGCTACGACGGCAAGGGGCAGGTGCGCGTCGCCACGCGCGACGAGGCGCGCGCTGCGTTCGCCCAGCTCGGCGACGTGCCTTGCGTGCTGGAGAGGATGCTGCCGCTCGAGCGCGAGGTCTCGGTGGTGGTCGCGCGCCGCGCCACCGGCGAGACCGTGACGTTTCCGGTCGCCGAAAACGGCCATGCGCACGGGATTCTCGACATCAGCATCGTGCCGGCGCGCGTCTCGCCGGCCATTGCAAGGCGCGCCACCGAAGCGGCGCACGCGATCGCAGAGGGTCTGCGCTACGTGGGCGTGCTCTGCGTGGAGTTCTTCGTGCTGCCCGGCGACGACCTGCGCGTCAACGAGATCGCGCCCCGCCCGCACAACTCCGGCCACTACACCATCGATGCCTGCGTCACCTCGCAGTTCGAGCAGCAGGCACGCGTCCTCGCCGGCCTGCCGCTCGGTTCGACGGCCCAGCACTGCCCGGCGGTCATGGTGAATCTCCTCGGCGACTTGTGGTTCCCACGCCGCTTGGCTCCCGGCGCGGCCGATGCGCCGGTCGAGCCCGCATGGGCGACGGTGCTTGCACACCCCGCCGCCAAGCTGCACCTCTACGGCAAGCGCGACGCGCGGCCGGGACGCAAGATGGGGCACGTCACCTGCCTCGGCGCGACCGTCGAGGACGCGCTGGCGACCGCGCGGACGATTCGCGCCGAGCTGGGCATCGAAGGTTGAGGGCCGTTGAGAAGCGGTTGCCCGCTGCGCGTTTCGGAGCCGTCGCCGACGCGGGCGAGCGGAAAACCGGGATTCGCGAAAGCAGGAGAGTCGTGCGCAGGCGGGACGCACCGCCCGGTCTGCCACGACCCGTCGGCGCGTCCTTGCGGACACGCGACTGCTTCGCCGCCACGACATAGGATTGCACTCGAACAATGCCGATGAACGACGAACCGAACCCTACCGACGCGCCGGCGGACGTCGCGCCCGCGACCGACCAGCTGCAGCACGCCGACGCGGCACCGGAGCCTGCCGGCGTGCCCGCCGCGCCGCAGGCACCCGAGCCGCCGCACATCAAGCCGGCCAACGACGAGTCGATCGCCGAAGCGGCGGCGTTCCTGAAGGCCGGCGAGCTCGTCGCTTTTCCCACCGAGACCGTCTACGGCCTGGGCGCGGATGCGTCGAGCGCGGACGCGGTCGGTAAGGTCTTCAAGGCAAAAGGCCGGCCCGCGACCCACCCGGTGATCGTCCACGTCGCGAGCGCAGAGGACATCGATGCGTTCGCGCGCGAGGTTCCCGAGACGGCGCGCCGGCTCGCACGCCAGTTCTGGCCCGGCCCGCTCACGCTCGTGCTCAAGCGCGCCCAGGACGTGCCCGATGCGGTGACCGGGGGTCAGGACACGGTCGCACTGCGCGTGCCGTCGCATCCGGTCGCGCAGGCGCTGCTCGCCGCGTTCGGCGGCGGCATCGCCGCGCCGTCCGCCAACAAGTTCGGCCGCGTGAGCCCGACCACCGCCGAGCATGTCGGCGCCGACTTCGGTCGCAGCATCGCGCTCATCGTGGACGGCGGTGCGTCGCAGGTCGGCATCGAATCCACTATCGTCGACCTCTCTGGGGACGCGCCGCGCCTGCTGCGT
Source organism: Burkholderiales bacterium (assembly GCA_025458245.1). GTDB lineage: Bacteria > Pseudomonadota > Gammaproteobacteria > Burkholderiales > SG8-39 > JAOAEA01. Next base: position 7,874 of record JALOSW010000022.1, on the reverse strand, counting down.
CCCGGCGGCGTTCCGGCGGCGGCGATCGAGCAAGTCCTCGGCGAAGCCCTCTCGGTCGCGGGGGCGGAAGCGCCGCGCGCACCCGGCAGGCACACCTCGCACTACGCGCCGCGCGCGCGCGTCAAGCTCATGCGCCGCCGCGAGATGATCGAGGCGCTCGGCTCGCACAAGGGCCGCCGCGTCGCCGCGCTCGCGTTGGAAGTAACGATGCCGCGTCTCTCGCCCGCGCTGCAGCGCGTGCTTCCGGCGGTCGCAGCGAAGTACGCGCACGATCTGTACGCGAGTCTGCGGGCGCTCGACGCGACGGGCGCCGACGTCATCCTCGCCGAGCAGCCGCCGCAGACGCCGGGGTGGGCCGCGGTGAACGATCGCTTGCGCCGCGCAGCGGGCGAGGTCGTCGTTTCGGACGAGACCTGAGGTGCGTAGGACCGCTTCTCGCCGCGTGCACGTCGGCCGGAGTCTTCTTTCCGCTCTCGGCGACCAGGTTGGCTCGAAGGGGTAGCGCGGACGCGCAGACTCCGGTCCTCGCCTGTTGGCTGGGAGGAGCCGGCTCCCGTTGTCCCCGCACGTAGCCGGAGGCTCGCGGCGAGGCGACGCGCTCCTAGGCCGTTTTCGACTACCCGCGCTTGAAGGATTCGAGCTGCAGCACGAACCAGTTGCCGGGCGCATCCGCCATGATGCGCGCGCGATTCGGCTGATAGCGCTCGCGCCGGTCGAGCAGCACGAAGCTCGCGAGGTCGGGCGCATACCACTCGGTGTCCCAGCGGAACGAGTTGCCCATCGATAGACCGAGCCCCGGCGGCAGCTGTCCGAGCATGAAAGAGCGGCGGATCGCGATCGCGCGCACCTTGCGGCCCGCGATCTCGAGCGTGTTCCAGCCCTCCACCGAAGCGTCGAGCGTCATGAAGTAGCTGAAGCCGCCGGAGTCGATGCGGTTCAGCCGCTGGCTCCAGCGCTTGCCGGAGACGAGCGGAAAGTCGTAGTACTGCAGCGGCGGCTCGAAGCGCCCGGTGATCGGTCCGAATTCGGAGAGCGTGCCCGAGAGCATCGCATTCGGGTTCGCGAACGTCGCGTTGTCGATGAACGCGTTCGACGCGGTCGTCTCCGTGATCCGGATTGCGGCGGGGCCTGCCTCGACGACGCGCCGCGCGACGGGCGACCCGGCGTCGAGCCGGGTGTAGCCGTCGGTCCGGCGGTAGAGCCACTCGTCGCCGACTCGCCAGTCCGGCGCGGCGACGCTCGTCTGCTCGGCGACGCCGAGCGGCTGGGTGGCGCAGCCGGCGAGGGCAACGGCGCCCGTGGCGGCGAGAAACCTGCGGCGGGTGAAGGCGGTCATGTTCGCTCCGGTCGGTCGCGCGGCCGCAAGACGCCGGGCCGCTTCCCCGCTTCGATCGTCGGGAGCGCGTTTGGTTTCGCGGGCGGACTCAGGCCGCGGCAGCGGCGGGGCGGGCGCTGCGCCGGGCGAGCAGGCGCTGGAAGTTGTCGAGCGACAGCAGATGGGCGTAGAGCCGGCCCATGATGCCCTTCTTGATCAGGTTCTTCGTCTGCGCCGCGTTCAGGAATTCGAGCTTCTTCTCGTCCACGCGCGCCATGCCCGAGAGCGTGAACGGCGCGCTTCCGGGCGTGCTCGCCTGCAGCGTGAACGGCTCGAAGAGCGCGTAGTCGGCGAGGATCGCGCACATCTCGCGCGTGCGGTCGAGGTCGGCCTCGTATTCGTTCAAGAGCTTCTCGATCGGCGCCCAGCGTTCGAGCGGCTTGCCCTCGGCGTCGAAGAGCTTCTCGCCGTCGTCGGCGAGGTAGGACTTCTCCACGCAGATGAGCCGCTGCTGCTGCTCCACTTCGTTCATCCGTACGCGCGACATGCAGAAGGGGTAGCGGCGCACGTATGCCGGGACGTACGCGCCTTTCTCCCAGTGGCCGTCGCTCACGAAAAGATTCTCGCCGCGCGAAAGGCCGAGCACCGCGACCGCGGCGTAGGTCTTGCCCTCGTCGTTCGATGTGAACACGAGCGGGTAGTCGCGGCAGGCCACTGCGAACTCGCTGTAGCTCAACGGGATCGCGTTCGTGACGGGCGCGAAATCGGGCAGCGCGCCGGGCGCCGGCATGCGCACCCCGTGGTTGCGCTGGAGCGGGACCACTTCCCTGAAACCGAACGGCGGCGTGATCTGCATGGTCGGAATCCTCCTCTGTCGGCGGATCATAGGGGCCGCCCGGCGCGCCCCGCAACCGCACCCGGGGCGCAGTTGTGCCGAGTTGCCGCTCCGGGGTAGAATCCCGCCCCTCTGGGGATGTAGCTCAGCTGGGAGAGCGTCGCGTTCGCAATGCGAAGGTCAGGGGTTCGATCCCCCTCATCTCCACCAGATCAGGAAAGGCCTGCGAGTGATCGCGGGCCTTTTTTTGGGCCGGAGTTCGCCAAGTCCGACGTTCCGTGTACGCGCACGAACACACGACGACCGTTTCGCCGCCGCGGGTCGGCTGGTTCTTCGCCTACGACTGGGACCGGCAGGCGCTCGACTACCTGGGTGCCGGCGCCCGGTGCGCGACGTTCGACCACGCCGGCTTCGACCTCTTCTCGTTTCCGAGCAACGCCGCGCTGATTGGCTTCGACCTCGAGCGCTTTGCCGCGCGCGAAGCCGAGCGCGGCCGGCGCCTCCGCTGGCGCGGCGTGCTCTCGCACCACGAGCAGTTCGGCACGCTCGCCGCCGCGCTCGTAGCGGAGCGGCTCGGACTGCCCGGCGCTGTGCCGGAGAGCATCCTCGCGGCGCAACACAAGTTGCACGCCCGCCGCGTTCTGCGCGAGGTCGCGCCGGAGGCGAATCTCGGGTTCGCGGAACTGAACGCGCGCTACGGCGATCCCGTGCCGGAGGGCGTTCCCTATCCCGCCTACGTCAAGCCGGTGAAGGCGGCCTTCTCGGTCCTGGCGCGCTACGTGACGAGCCGCGAGGAACTCGAGCAGCACCTGCGCTTCGGGCCATTCGAGAACTGGATCATCCGCGGCCTCGTGCGGCCGTTCGATCGTGTCTGCCGGGCGCGGTTGCCCGAGGCGGGGAGCTCGCACCGAATCATGATCGAGGAGCCCGTCTCGCCCCGTGTCGCCCAGTACAACCTCGACGGATGGGTGCGGGACGGACGCATCCACGCGCTGGGCGTCGTCGACGCAGTGATGGTGCCCGGGACCCAGGCGTTCATGCGCTGGGAGGTGCCGAGCCGCCTCGATCCGAGCGTGCAGGGCCGCGCGCTCGATGTCGCGCGCCGGTTCCTGGAAGCGATCGGATATCGGCACGGGTTCTTCAATCTCGAGTTTTTCCACGATCCGGTGGACGACCGGCTCATGGTCATCGAGTGCAACCCGCGCCTCGCTTCGCAGTTCGCCGACCTCTACCGGCGCGTGCTCGGCGTCGATCCTCACGCGATGGCGCTCGCCCTCGCGGTCGACGAAGACCCCGCAACGGTGCCGCACGTCGCGCCCACCGCGGACTGCGCCGCGAGCCTCGTTTACCGGACGTTTCCCGGGGAGCCCGTTCCGGTCATGCCGGATGCGATGCGCCGCGAGGCGTTCACGCAGGCGTATCCCGACGCGCTCCTCTTCACGTTTCCCAAGCAGGGCGCGGCGCTCGCGCGCGACTTCAAGTGGACCGGCAGCCATCGCTACGGCATCGTGCACCTCGGGGGCCGCGACCGCGACGACCTGCGCGCCCGCGCCGAGCACGCCAGCGCATCGCTCGGCTGGCCGGCGCCGTATCGGGACCATGCGACGGGCGCGACGTTCGACACGGGGCCGGCCGGCTGGCCGGAATCCGACCTGGCTTGATTGCCCGCCGGCTGCCCTGCCTGCGGGCGCCGCCTGCGTGAATGCCGCCCGCGAAAGCCGCGTTGGTCGGACGCGGCCGCTGTGAGCGACCAGGAACCGGCGGCCCCGGCGACGGTCTCGCTAGAATGCCCGGGACACCGCGTCGCAGCACGACCATGACATCGTCCACTTCCGACCCGACCCCCGACCAGGCGATACGGCAGCGCTCGGTCGAGAAGTACCGCAAGCGGGCGGAGGGCTACGACGACACCTGCGGTCCGACCTGGTCGATCCGCGAGCGCACCGTCGCCGCGCTCGCGCTCGAGCCCGGACACACCGTGCTCGACGTGGCGTGCGGCACGGGTCTCAGCCTCTCGCTCCTGCGCGACCGCGTCGGACCGGCCGGGCGCGTCTATGGGTTCGACCACAGCCCCGAGATGCTCGAGCAAGCGCGTGCGCGGGTCGCCGCAGCCGGCTGGCAAAACGTGACCGTGTTCGCCACCGCTGCGCACGCCCTCACGCTGCCGGAGGAGGTCGATGCGCTCTTCTTCCACTACACGCACGACATCCTGCGCTCGCCGGCCGCGGTCGAACGCATCGTCGCCGTCGCGAAGCCCGGTGCGCGCGTCGCCATCGCAGGGATCAAATACTTCCGCGGCCTGCTCGCACCCCTGAACGCGTGGGTCTACCTGAAGAACTACGGCTACAACGGCGCGCCGGGGGAATTGCGCTCGCCGTGGGATCGCATCGCGCCGCACCTCGTCGATTTCCGCATCGAGCCCACCCAGTTCGGCATGGGCTACATCGCGAGCGGGCGGCTCGCCGGCGCGACGGGCGAGCCATGAGCGGCACGGCGATTCGCGCAGGCCAGCCGGCCCCGTCCGTCACGGGGCCAGGTGGGCTGCGCCGCATCGCGCTCGCGGTGCTCGCGCTCTTCGTGCTGAACACGGCTCTCAACTTCAGGAACTGGTGGCCGACGCCGGCGATCCTTCCCGATTACCGGATCGCGCCCGAGTTCGTGCTCCTATGGCTCGTGCTGCTCGTTGCCGTAGGGTGGCGCGGCCGGATCTCGAAGGGCGCGCTCGCCGCCGTGAGCGTCGCCTACCTCGCGCTGGCGATCGGCCGGTACGGCGACGTGACGATCCCTGGGCTTTTCGGCCGCGATATCAATCTCTACTGGGACGTTCCCCAGATTCCGCGCTTCCTCTGGGTGTCCGGCCGCGAGCTCCCGTGGTGGATGTCGACGGGCATCGTCGTCGCGCTGGTCGCGCTGTTCGTGCTGCTCTACCGCGTCGTGCGTTGGGCGGTCGACGTGACCGCCCGCGTCGCGGTGCCGTATGCGCTGCGCGCCCGCTGGACCTGGGTCGCGACGCTGGCGGCGACCGCAGCGGTGGTCGCGCACGTGGCGAACGTCGCTCCCGACACGACGTGGCGCTTCGTCAGCAAGCCGGTGACGTCCACCTACTGGCGGCAGGCGACGCTGCTCGCGACGGCGGCGAGCGCATCGGCGCTCGCCGATGCGCTCCCGCGCGCCCCCGCGCTCGAGGCGGCGATGGCCGCGCCGCCGACGGATGCGCTCGCCAGCCTGCGCGGGCGCGACATTAAGCTCCTCTTCCTCGAATCCTATGGTGCGATGGTGTTCGACGACGCGACCGTGTCGCGCAAGCTCGCACCTGCGCGCGCGCAGTTCGTCGCCGACATCGCCGCCAGCGGGCGGCTCGTGGCGTCCGCGTTCATGCGCTCGCCCACGTTCGCCGGCGCGTCGGACCTCGCGCATCTCTCGCTGCTCTCCGGCATCGATCTGGGCAATCCGCGCCGGCACGACCTGCTGATCACGACCGACCGCGCGACGCTCGTGTCGCTCTTCAAGCGCGCGGGATACCAGACCGTCGGCCTCTACCCGGCGGTGAGCTGGGCGTGGCCCGAGCGCGCCTTCTACGGATTCGACCTCTATCTCGAGGGCCGCGACCTCGACTATCGCGGCCCGCCGATCGGCTACTGGAAGATTCCCGACCAGATCAGCATCGCGCGCTTCGAAGCGATGCATCCGCTGCACGCCGCCTCGCCGCCGCGCTTCCTCTTCTTCCCGACGATCACGAGCCATCTCCCCTTCGGCCCGGTGCCCCCCTACCAGCCCGATTGGAATCGACTCCTCACCGACGAGCCGTTCGACCGGGGCGAGGCCGAGCGCCTCGCAAGCGCCAAGATCGACTGGATCGACATGCGGCCGGGCTACATCGGGATGTTCGACTATACGTATCGCTGGCTCGGCGGCTATCTGCGGCGTACCGAGCCGCGCGAGTCGGTGATGGTGCTCGTGGGCGATCACCAGCCGGCGAGCAATGTCAGCGGGGCGGGCGCGAGCTGGGAGGTCCCCGTGCACGTGGTCACGCGGGATCCGGAGCTGCTCGCGCGCTTCGTCGCGCTCGGCTTCCGACCCGGCATCGAGCCGCAGCGCCCGGCGCTCGGCGGGCTGCACGACCTCAACGCGCTGCTGCTGCGGGCCTTCGGCGGCGAAGCGCTGGGCGCCGTGCATGCGGCGGCACCGCACGCCGCAACGGCCGCGGCCCCGCGGCCCGCCGCCGCTCAGTGACGGACGCAGATCTTGCCGTAGTGCGCGCCCGACTTGAGGTAGGCCATCGCATCCTTCAGGTCGGCGAAGTCGAACACGCGATCGACTACCGGGCGCAGCTTGTGCTGGCCGATCGCCCGCATCATCGCTTCGAAGCCGTCGCGATGTCCCACGGTGATCCCCTGCAGCCGCACCTGCCGCGTGACCACGAGCCCCAGCGGCGCCGCGAGACTCGGCCCCGAAAGGACGCCGATCATCGATAGCGTCCCGCCGGGACGGATCGCGCGCAGCGATTGCGGCAGCGTCTTCTCGCCGCCCAGCTCGACGATGTGGTCGAAGCCGCGGCCGGCGGTGATTTCGCGTGCGGGCTTGGACCATTCCGGCGTGTCGGTGTAGTTCACGCCGGCGTCGGCGCCGAGCGACTTCGCGCGCGCGAGCTTGGCGTCGCTCGACGAGATCACCGTCACGTGCGCGCCGAGGAGCTTGGCGAACTGGATCGCGAACAGCGCCACGCCCCCCGTTCCCTGCACGAGCACACGCGATCCGGGCCCGAGCGAGTCGTAGGTGACGAGCGCGCTCCACGCGGTCAGCGCTGCGCACGGCAGCGTCGCGGCCTCCTCGTCGGTCAGGTGCGCGGACGCCTTCACGACGCCGCCCTCGGGCAGACACATCAGGTCGGCCATGGTGCCGTCGATCGGACCGCCGAGCGTCCGGGTCAGCCGGTCGAGATCGGGAGCACCGGCGATCCAGCCCTGGTGGAAGCAGGGGCACGCGCGGTCGCCGACACTCACGCGCGTCACGCCGGCGCCGACCTCGACCACTTCGCCCACGCCGTCCGAAAGCGGTACGAGCGGCAGCGTGCCCGTGAACGAGCCATAGCCGCGATCGACCACGAACAGATCGCGATAGTTGAGCGAAGCCGCTCTCATGCGCAGCAGCACCTGCCCGGGACCGGGCTTCGGGTCGGGTCGCTCCGCGAGTCGAAGGTGGTCGATACCCCAGTCGTCCTGAATCTGGAACACTCGCATCGTCTCGATTCCTCTGGATTGATTCACCGCGAACACGCGGACGTCACGCGGCGCTCAGGGCGACACCTCGGTACAGGAGAACGTCCGCCGCGCCGCTTCGTACTTTTCGGGGTCGCTCGCATAGTCGCCCGCGAGCACGCGCATCAGCGCGAGCCCTCGCCGCGACGGCGATTCGAGCACCGCGGCGCTCGATGCGGCGCCGATGGAGCGCGTCGCGCCGCGTTCGACGACCACCAGGTCCACCGGTCGTGCGGCCGCCGTGCGATCGTTGACCACGAACCAGTTGTCGCTCGCCGCCGAATAGAGCGCGATCGACCAATAGCTGTCGAGCGCGGGGTTCGCCTTGATCCGCAACGGTCCGTCCGCAAGGTCGTACACGCAGGTCGCATAGAGGAGATCGGGGCTCGGCATCACGATCGATCGCGAGTCGGCCGTCGTCATCGGCGGGAAGTAGGCGCGGTTCGCGGCGGTCGGTGCGGGCACG
>JALOSW010000112.1 GCA_025458245.1 Burkholderiales bacterium | reverse complement strand
GCCCTCGGTCTCGATCGGGTTCTGCGTCGCCATCACCAGGAACGGCTCGGGCACGCGGTGCGTCTCGCCCGCGATCGTGACCTGATACTCCTGCATCACTTCGAGAAGCGCGCTCTGCACCTTGGCGGGCGCGCGGTTGATCTCGTCGGCGAGCAGCAGGTTCGCGAACACGGGCCCGAGCGAGGTGGCGAACTCGCCGGTCTTCTGGTTGTAGATGCGGGTGCCGACGAGGTCGGCCGGGACGAGGTCGGGCGTGAACTGGATGCGCTTGAACGTGCCCTGCAGGGTCCGGGCCACCGTCTTCACGGTGAGCGTCTTCGCGAGGCCGGGCACGCCTTCGACCAGAAGGTGGCCCTGCGCGAGCATCGCGACCATCACGCGCTCGAGGAAGCGGTCCTGCCCGACGACGACCTTCTTGACCTCGTAGAGGATCCGCTCCATGACGGGCGCGCTCTCGGCGCGACCGGGGTCGTTTGCGTCCATGCTCGGTTGCTCCTGGTGGAAAGGTTCTTTTTGTCGTTCAGAACGGCGGCAGGCCGGCGCCCGCGGCGGCGTTCTCGATCGGCACCGCGAAGCCGATGCCGATGAAAACGCGCTGCTCGGTCGGGTTGAGGATCGCGGTGACGATGCCGATCACCTCGCCCTCGGCCGTCACCAGCGGGCCGCCCGAATTGCCCGGATTCGCCGCCGCGTCGAACTGGATGAGATTAGTGAGTACGCGCTTACCCTCGGGGGAACGGAAGTCGCGCTTGAGCCCCGAGATCACCCCGGACGACGCCGAGGGCCCGATGCCGAACGGGAAGCCGACCGCCGTGACGTGATCGCCGACGTTGAGTCCGGCGGTCGAGCGCATCGTCGCGGCCTGCAGATCGTCGGGGATGGTGCGCGCCTTGATCACCGCGAGGTCGTGCTCGGGCTGCAGCGCGACGACGATCGCATCGGATTCGAGCCCGTCGGCGAACACGACCTTCAGCCGTTCCGACGCGGCCGCGACATGCAGGTTGGTGAGAATCGTGCCGTTGTCGATGATGACCACGCCCGAGCCGACGCTCTGCTCCAGCTCTTCGCCGATCGGACCGTCGGCGATGCCGCGCACCCTCACGATGGAGCCCCGCACCGACTCGTAGGCTTTCACCGAGTGCGAGGGCAGCGGGTTCTTCTCGAGCGTGTGGCGCACCGCGGCATCGATGTCCTCCTGCGTGATGCGCTGCGCCGTGGTGCCGAGCGAGCCGTGCAGGTAAGCGGCGAGCAGCGCGACGGTCGCGCCGCCGAGCACGAGGAGTGGCGTCTTGAACCGCGCGAGGCGGCGGCCCCACGTCGGGTGCGGCTTCGCGGGTTCCGTCGGCGCGGGTGTCGGCGTCTCGGGTGCAGGCGTGCCTGCGCCTGGGCGCGACCGGGGAGAGCGGCTGTAGAGGGTCGGTCGCATCATGTCCGGTCCGTCGGCTCCGAAGTTCGAAGGCTGCGGGGGAAGCGGGTTCGGCGGCCGGCCGGTCCGGCGCGCGCGCCTATTCTATGCACGAGCCGGCGCCGTCGTCACAGCGGCCTCGCTGGCGAGCCGCGCGTCACCCGCGACCCGCCCGGCCACGCCCTTCAATAGATCAGGTAGCGCAACGAGAGTTGCACGCGCGTGTCGTCGGCGCGCGCGCCGGCCACGTCCGTCGCGCGGCCCCAGAGCACTTCGCCCCCGACGAACAGGTTTCGCGCGGCCCGGTACACCACGTTCGCCGACACGTAGTCGAGCTGCTTCAGATCGGCTGTCGGACGCCGGCCGTCGGTGCCGCCCGACCAGAGCGCGCTGCCGCCCAAGGTCGAGCGCCAGCGATCCGACCAGGTGCGCTCGTAGTAGAGGAACGCGCCCGAGACGCGGATCTGCTCCAGCCCGTTCGAGGTGAGGGCGACCGAGCCGATGCTCGAAAGCCCATCGTTGAAGTAGCGCGCGATGCCGCGGCCCGTGGTCGCCTGCGCGAGGATGCGATCGTCGTTCGGGAGCGTGAGCGCGCCGGAGACGCTCGCGCCCGCGCCGTTGAACCGCCGGCTCGCCACCGGCGCGCCGAGCACGTCGACCTCGCCCGTCGTCGCGCTCGACACGCCCGATGCCTGCAGGTGAATCCGATCCGACTCGTAGCGCACGCGCGCGGCGAAGTCCGGCCGATCCGCGCGGGTGCTCGCGCTCAGAGCGCGCCCGGCTGCGGACTCGTCGTCCCTGGCCTGCTCGACTGCCGCCTCGACGCGCACGTTCGCCCCGATCGGGACCGACAACCGCGCAAGCCATTGCCGCACGAACACCGCGCCGCTCGGCCCGTTGTAATCGAGCGTGGTCGGCAGCACGGCGTCGTCCATGAACGTCGCGTACGCCTTGCCGACCGTCAGGTTCCGGTTGACGTCGACGAGCGCGAGATTGAGGTTCGGCTTCGCGCCTGCGTCGTAGCGGAAGAGATCCGCCTGGACGACGGTGGTGATCGCGCCGAGCGAGGTCGGCGTCTGGGTCAGGACGTTGATCTGCGAGGCGCGGATGTTGAGGCGCGTGTCGCTCGACGCCGGATCGAACGGGATGGCCGAGACGAGAAACGTGTCTTGTTCGTCGCCCGTCAGCTCGCGACGCGACCAGATCGCGTCGAGCTGCAGGTAGCCGGCGACGAGCCAGCGCACGTCGGTTCCGGGAAGGGTGCGGATCCTCGCCTTCAGGAGATCCTCGAGGCTGTCGAGCGCCTGCGCGCCGCGCTGCTGGCCCCACGCTTCGTCGGCGTCCTGCGCGATCGCGGCCGAAGCCGCGAGGGCGAGCGCGGCGGCGAGCGAGCGAAGAGGGGTCCGAAGGGCGTGTCGCATCGAGCGCCGAGTCTACTTCGCAGGTCGCCCTGCGGACAGCGCGATCGCAGCCGCGCGCGGCGAGGCGTTGTAGGATGACGCGTGACGCAACGCGCCGAAGCCGGCGCGCGGCGTCCGCATCGAAGCGCCAACGTCCAACGGGCCCAACGAATGGAGCGGCTGCATGCCCGACCGCGAATACGACATCGTTCTTTACGGCGCCACCGGCTTCGTCGGCCGGCAGGCGGCCGAATATCTCGACGCGCAGCGCGCGAAGCTTTCGTTCGCCGTCGCCGGCCGTGACGAAGCGAAGCTCGAGGCCGTGCGCTCCGGACTCAAGAAGCGCCGCCACGTCGGCCTGATCGTCGCCGACAGCCGCGACGCGAAGGCGATCGACGCCATGGCCGCACGCGCACGCGTGGTGCTGAACGCGGCGGGTCCGTTCGCGCTCTATGGCGACGCCGTGGTCGACGCGTGCGTGCGCGCAAAGACGCACTACACCGACATCACCGGCGAGACGCCTTGGGTACGCTCGCTCATCGACCGGCATCACGCACGCGCGGCGAAGGACGGCACGCGCATCGTCCCGTTCTGCGGCTTCGACTCGGTGCCTTCGGACCTCGGGACGTTCCTCGTGGTGCGGCGCCTGCAGGAAAAGTTCCGCTTGCCGTGCCGTCAGGTGAAGGCCTACTTCCGCATGTTCGGCGGCTTCAACGGCGGGACGCTCGCATCGGCGATGAACCTGCAGGAGTCGGGCGACGCCGCGAAGGCGCGCGACCCGTTCCTGCTCGATCCACCGGGCAAGCACACCATGGCGGAGAAGAAGGAGAACCGCGATCCGCGCGCCGTCGAGTACGACGCCGATGTCGGCGCGTGGGTGGGTCCGTTCGTGATGGGGCCGATCAACACGCGCGTCGTACGCCGCAGCGCCGCGCTTTTCGCGCGTTGGGGCGATCCCTACGGCCCGAGGTTTCGCTATCAGGAGTACACGCGCTATGGCGGACGCGTGTCGGCGGCGCTCGTCACCGGCGCCATGGGGCTCTTCGGCGTCGCGATCGCGAACGACCGCGCCCGCAACGCCCTGAAGCTCGTCCTGCCGAAGCCCGGCGAGGGCCCGTCCGAGAGCACGATGAACGCCGGGTGGTTCCGCACCGACCTCGTGGCGACCTCCGATGCGGGCGACACCGTGCACGGGCGGATCTCGCACCAAGGCGACCCGGGCAATCGCGCAACCGTGCGATTCGTGTGCGAGTCGGCGCTCGCGCTCGCGCTGGACGAGCGCGCGCTACCCGGGGGTCGGAAGCGCGGGGGCGTGCTCACGCCGGCGACCGGGCTCGGCGACGCGCTCGCCGCGCGCCTGCGCCGCGGCGGCGTCGAGATCGAGATCGACTGAGTGCGAGGCGACCGAGTGGCGACGGAGGCGGGACGATCCCGCGGCGCGCGCGCCGGTCTCGCGGCCGTCGTCGCCTGGCTCGCGTTCGCGCATGGGGCGCCGGCGTTCCCGCAGCCGGCGCCGAGCGCGGCGGGCGCCCCGCAGGAGACCGGCATCGCATCGGTCTATTCGTCGGAGCTCGAGGGCCAGCTGACCGCGAGCGGCCAGCCCTACAGCGGCGAACAGCTCACCGCCGCGCACCGCACGCTGCCTCTTGGAACGCGCGTTCGCGTGACTGATCCGGCGAGCGGGCGGTCGGTGACGGTCGTCGTGAACGATCGCTGGGGCGGCGGTCCGGGCCGCGTCGTGAATCTCTCGCGGCGGGCCGCGGAGGACCTGGGCATCGGTACCAACGGACAGCTCACCGTGACGCTCGCGGTCGAGGAACTCGGCGCCGGGCGCGTAGAGGCGACGGAGCAACTGCCGGTGGTCCCGCGCCAGCGGCTGCCCGAGCGCATCGAAGTGACGGGAACCGACGCCGCGAGCCGCCGGCGGCAGTGCGAGAACGAAGCACAGATCCTCGGGCTGCGCGACGCGTACTACGACAATCACGTGCGCACCTGCCTCGCGCGCCGGCCGAAGGCATCGCCCTGAACGTTCGCCGGCGCGCAGGCGAAGCTCCCGTGGCGGGCGCCATGCGCGACGTCGAGCCTATCGCCCAAGCCGCCCCGCCCGGATCTCGGCCACTTTCGCCTCGATCCACGCCTGCACCTGCGCGTTGATGTCCTGCGGATCGCGGCCGAGCGTGTTCGTGATCGGCGGGCCGATGACCACGCGGATCGTGCCGGGTTTCTTCAGCAACGCGCGGCGCGGCCAGAAATCGCCTGCATCGTGCGCGACCGGAAGGATCCACTTTCCCGTCTGCGAAGCGAGGAGCGCGCCGCTGATGCCGTAGCGGCGCGTCTGCCCGGGCGCGGTGCGCGTGCCTTCGGGAAACATCGAGATCCAGAGTCCGTCGGCGAGCCGCTGCTTGCCGTGCGCGACCACCTGGTTCACCGCGCTGCCGCCCGCCTTGCGGTTGATCGCGATCGGGCGCATGAAGTGCACGGCCCAGCCGAGCAGCGGAATCCACATCAGCTCGCGCTTGAGCACCCACGCCTGCGGCGGGATCAGCAGACCCTGCGCCACCGCCTCGAACGCGGACGAGTGCTTCCACATCGCGATGTGATTGCCTGCGGGGATGTTCTCCTCGCCCTCGACGACATAGCCGAGCCCGCACAGGCGCTCGAGCGCGCCGAGTTGAACGCGCGCCCAGACCGGCACGATCCACCAGGGATGCCACCGCGAAAACGGCGCACAGGCAAGCACCACGACGGCGAACACGAGCGTGCCCGCGAAGAAGAACGTCGTGAACAGGAACGAGCGGAGAAGCTGCATCATTGCTCGGCGCACCATAGGACAGAGCAGTGCCTGTCGCGGGCAGGGCGAGAGGCGCGTCTTCAGAGCACGTCGTCGTGCCGCGCCATCCGCGCGCGAGGCGTCGCCGCCCCACCACTTCCGTTGTCGCGGCCCCGCGTCTCCTCCCGCCGCGTTCAGATCGTCCCGCGGGGCGAGGCGCCCGAAGTCTGCCGCGAAGCGGCCGCCGCGGCAACGCCGGCCGCACGCGTGCAGCCGGCGCGACCGAAGCGAAGAGCCGGCCGCCCCGTCGTCGAACCCGCCTGCGCGCGGGTGTCCGCGGCCACTGCGCCGCGGTAGACTTCGAGCATCACGGGCGCCCGCGGAACTCGAACGCGCCGCCCTCCGCACCCATCCTGACGGGAGGAAGCGCGCATGAGATCCCCGATCGCCGGCTGGCGGGCCGAGCACGAGAACTTCGGACGCCTGCTCGATCTCTTCGAGCGCGAGATCGCCATGTTCCACGACGAAGCGCGGCCCAACTACGAGCTGCTGCTCGATATCCTCCGTTACCTCGGGCATTTTCCCGATCGCTACCATCATCCGCGCGAGGATGTCGCGTTCGCGCGGCTCGTTCGCCACGACGCCTCGCTCGCCACCACGGTCGCGCGGCTGCAGCAGGAGCATCGCGTGATCGCCGCGGCCGGCGCCCGTCTGCTCGACCTGCTCGAGGGCGTGCTGGTCGGCAACTTCGCGGAGCGCTCGCAGATCGAGCGCGAATGCGCGATGTACCTTGTGTACTACCGTCACCACATCGCGGCGGAAGAGCGCGGCATCATGCCTTTCGCGGAGAAGCTTCTGACGGACGAGGACTGGCAGGCGGTGTCCGCGGCGGTCGCCGCGGGCAGCGATCCGCTGTTCGGCTCGCATGTCGACGAAGGCTATCGCGATCTGCGTGGCCGCATCGCGATCGAAGCCGGCAACTGATCCGGCACCCGGCGGCGCGGCCGGACACGGGCCGCGACTCCGCGCCGCCGTCGTGCGCGCCGCGCCACCCGCCGGCAGGCGCACGTTCTGCCTCCCGAGGCCGTCGCGCGCCGCGACGCACCCTTCTTCGCATCCACGCAAATGAACCAGCGAAAACTGCTCGTCCGCCGCGGCGCATTCGTGTCGCGCGTATGGCGCCTCGTCGTCCCGTATTGGCGAAGCGAGGAACGGCTACGCGCCTGGCTGCTGCTGCTCGGCACCATCGGCTGCGCGCTCGGCGTCGTGTACGTCGAGGTGCTGATGAACCAGTGGAGCCGGCCGTTCTACAACGCCGTGCAGCAGATGGACGGCGACGCGTTCGTGCGGCTGCTGCTGCAGTTTCTGCTCCTCGCCGTGCTGATGACGCTCGGCGCGATGTACAAGGTGTACCTGCAGCAAATGCTCGAGATGCGCTGGCGGGTCTGGCTCACGCACGCGTACGTGAGCGACTGGCTCGCCGACAAGGTCTTCTATCACCTCGAACTCGATGCGCGCGGCACCGACAATCCCGACCAGCGCATGCAGGAAGACCTGAAGTTCTTCACCGGCGTGACGCTCGACCTCGCGCTCGGCCTCCTCTCCGCGGTCGTGACGCTCGTGTCGTTCGTGTGGATCCTCTGGCGGCTCTCCGGGACGCTCTCGGTGCCGATCGGCGACGCCACGGTCGAGATTCCGGGCTACATGGTCTGGTGCGCGCTCGGCTACGCGATCGCGGGCAGCGTGCTCTCGCATTTCGTCGGGCGCCCGCTCATCTCGCTCAACTTCCAGAAGCAGCGGCTCGAGGCGGACTTCCGCTTCGGGCTCGTGCGGCTGCGCGAGAACGCCGAAGGCGCGGCGCTGTACGGCGGCGAGGCGCAGGAGCGCACCGGGCTCTTCGGCCGCTTCGAGGCGATCCGGCAGAACTGGTGGCGGCTGATGCTCTACACGCGCCGCCTCACGGGCTTTCGCACTGGCTACAACCAGGTCGCGGTGGTGTTCCCGTTCCTCGTGGCCGCGCCGCGCTACTTCTCGGGCGAGATCGATTTCGGCACGCTGATGCAGACCGCCGCCGCGTTCGGCGCGGTGCAGGTCGCGCTGTCGTGGTTCGTGGCGAACTATCAGGGCATCGCGGAGTGGAAAGCGAGCGCGGATCGCCTGCTCACGTTTCACGACGCATTGGTCGACACCGCCGAAGAGCGTCGCCGCGACACCGGCATCGGCGTGCTGCGCGACGGCGGCCGGTACCAGGCCGAGTCGCTGGAACTCGTGCTGCCGAATGGCCGGCCGATCGTCGCCGGCACGGCATTCACCATCCGGCCCGGCGATCAGGTGCTGGTGACCGGGCCCTCCGGCAGCGGCAAGAGCACGATGTTCCGG